>JANJTQ010000004.1 GCA_024711005.1 Opitutaceae bacterium
GATCGATGCCCACTACGGTGTCGTCACTCGCGTCGACGTCACCCACACCGGCACCGAGGCCTTCAAGTTCCGCCGCCATTCCTCTTACTGGGATGTCGTCGCATGCTCCGCTTCCGACACTGGCGTCAACTCCGGCGAATACGGGGAGGGTTTCTACGTCGGAGATTCCAGTGGCAATTGGGAGACCGACAGCTCTGGAAATCCCATCCCCGACACCACCGGTTATATCACCTTCACCGATTGCCACACCACCGACACCCGCAGCGACGGTTACGACGTGAAGGAAGGCAGCCACGACATCAAGTTCGTGCGCTGCGTCGCCGATTTCTCCGGCTCCATCGAACCCGCTCACGACACAACCACCGGTGGCTCGGGCTTCGCCTTCCGTGGCTGCGAACGCGTCCAATTGATCGATTGCAGCGTAAACGACCTCGGAAACAGCGAACCTGCCTTCAAGCTCTACGGCACGACCATCAACGGCGTCACCTATGGCGGCACCGTCGAATACAAAAACGTCTCCGCCACCAACATCACCAATCTCAGCGGTGAAAGCGGCGCCGCCATGTTCTTTCTCGCCTATGTCTCGGCGAGCGACGCGGTCATTTACTCCGACTACTCCGCCTCGAACGTCACGACCTTTCTGCTCGGCAACAGCGGCTACACGTCCGGCACCCCGGCGAACTTCATCGAACTCGCATGGTGATCGACTTCTGGATGCGACCGGGCCCGGTTTCATGACCCGTCTCGCGTGGGCGTGGATGGTCCTGTTTCTGGCCCCGCTGATCACCGTGACCTGCGCTGGTGCTCGATCCGGATCTAGCGCGGTACGGCGGCCTCTCCGGCTTGGCCATGGCACCCGTTGTATGGCTCGGACTGCACTGGGCCATTCGTGAGCGTGGCATCCTGCGCGCGGTGGGCGGGTTGGTGCTGGCCGGCGCGGGTTCGAAAATCGTCAACGAATGGGGCGGACTTAATCCGGGGTTCGCCGAATTCAACCCCGTCGAGGGAAACGTGCGCGTAGCCTCGTGGGCGCACGTCGCGGGAGCACTGGGCGGGGCGTTTTTCGCGACAGTGCACCTCGTACGGCGACACAAGCGGATTTTCGGGCCAACTCAGCCGCACGGCGAATGACCGCTTTCGGCCACGCCGTGCGACTCGATCCCGCGGATGGAAAACATCCCGATCGCTCGGGCATGCATCTCAGTCCATTGACTTTTCGAGTTCGGACTCGGAGATCTCGCCGTCGTTATTTTTGTCCATCGAGTCGAACTTCTGTTTGGCCATCTTGGCATGTTCGGACTTCGTCACGCGGTCGTCTCCGTTTTCATCCAGTGCCTTGAATTTTTCAGCGGCAGTCTGGCCGTCGTCGAAATCGCGTTCGAGGCGGTTCTTGCGCTTGCCTCCCTTGAGGTCGCGTCCGAGGACCTTGTCATCCTGGTCCTTCCAGTCTTTCAATTCGGAAAGGCTCAGCTTTCCGTCTCCGTCCTTGTCGATTTTGTTGAAGATGCGCTCGGCCCGCGCGGAGTGCTCCGCGCGAGAGATACGCCCGTCGTTGTTGCGATCGAGCCTGTCCATTTTCTCATCCGCCTCGATGGCGAAAGCGGCGGAGGGCAAGAGCAACGCCAGGGCGCAGGCAACGATGAGCGGGGATGATTGGGTGGGTTTCATGATGGGTGAATGATTGGGTTTTGAACGATTACGATCATACACATATTACCTCCCGCCCAACGGTCCCGCCACCGGGACGCCTTCTGTTAAGATCACCGGACCGTCTTCTTTGCAGCACTCCCGTTTTTCCCGTGCCTCAGCGTAGACCCCGTCGGGGAAACCCCGATTTCGGTATCCGCCATTCACCTACACATTAGTCGTTTGGGTGGAGAACCTGGCAACGGCCACCGTTGACCGGTTTGAGTCGGCCTTGTCGCCGGACGCGGGACTTTTCATAGGTTGCGGAGTGTTTACGCCGCTCACCGAACGCCGTTTGGCGCGCCTCATTACTTTCGCGACCTTTGTGCTGGTGGTGGTGGTGCTACGACTGGCGGCCGATGTCCTCATCCCGGTCGCGCTTGCCACGCTTCTGGCATTCCTCCTGTCGCCGATGGTCGTCTGGTTTACGCGCCGAGGCGTGCCCAAGATTCTAGCCATCAGCGCCACCGTCACGATTGTCTTTGTCTTGCTCGGCGCACTGGGCTGGGTCGTCTTCACCCAGGCGGTCAACCTCGCCGAGCGGCTGCCCGATTACGAAGAGAACATCCGCGCAAAAATCGAAAAGGTCAGGCATCCGCAGACACCCGCGGCACTCTCCCGAACGACCGAGATGGTCGAAAAACTGCAAAGGGAAATGAAGTCCGTCTCCGGCGAAAAAGAGCCATCGGAGCCGGGTGAACGCGCTCCCCTGCCCGTGCAAGTTAAGGAGCCCGAGCGTTCCCCCCTCGCGCTTGCCCGTGGACTCGCGGGTCCCTTGCTCGGACCACTCGCCCTCGGCGGCATCGTGATCGTATTGGTCGTCGCGATGCTGATTCAGCGCGACGATCTCCGGGACCGCTTCATCAAAATCGTCAGCGCAGGGCAGCTCAATCTCACCACTCAGGCGCTGGACGACGCCGCACGTCGGGTGACCCGGTACCTCTTGATGCAACTGGTGGTGAATGCGACCTACGGTGTGCCCGTGGGCCTGGCGCTCGCATTTATAGGTGTGCCCAACGCGCCGCTCTGGGGCGTGCTGGCGACACTGTTGCGGTTCATTCCCTTTCTCGGACCTTGGGTCGCAGCGGCCTTTCCCATCGCCCTCACCCTCGCGGTGGATCCGGGATGGACGATGGTGCTCTCAACCCTCGCGGTGTTCGTCTTCATGGAGGTCGTGAGCAACAACCTCATCGAGGTGAAACTCTACGGCACGAGCACCGGCATCTCCAACCTGGCGTTGCTCGTCGCCGCCGTTTTTTGGACGTGGCTCTGGGGCCCGGCGGGATTGATCCTCTCCACCCCGCTGACCGTTTGCCTGCTCGTGCTCGGACGCCATGCGCCGGGGCTCAAATTTCTCAGCATGCTCCTCGGCAGTGGTCCGGTGCTGGAGCCTCCCGCCCAGTTCTACCAGCGCATGCTTTCCATGGACTTGGATGAGATGATCGATATCGCCCGCAAGTTCGTCGCCGAACGGTCCCTGACCGCATTCTACGACGATGTCTTCGTGCCCGCACTGCGCATGGCTGAACACGACCGGGAGGACGGTTCGCTCGCGGAAGTGCGGCAGAAATTCATTATCCAAGGCGGTCGCGAACTCATCGAAGAACTCGCCCGGGACGACACGGAAAAAACCGAAACCGAGAACCTGAAAGACATGCCCTCGATCCTCGGATTACCCGCACGCGACGACGCCGACGAACTGGTTGCCCTCATGTTGGCGCACGTGTTGCGCACCCAAGGACGCACCGTGTCCGTGCTTCCGCTGGCCGAGGCGGTTCAGTCCGGAGAGCGATTCCGCGACGGCAACGAACGCATGTTCTTCATCTCCGCGTTGCCGCCGTCGGCGGTGCTGGCCGCCCGCCAGGCGCTTCGGCGACTGACACGCGAAGCCACCGGCGCACGCGTACTCACCGGCGTGTGGGATCGTGCGGTTTCCCCCGAAATGCTGGAGCAAAAGCTCGGACTGTCCGGGCGCGGTCAGGTCGTGACAACACTCGGCGAGGCGGTCGTTGCGCTCGCCAATCCCTCCACCGTTCCTGCGACGGCGCACGGCAACTCGACCTCACCGCATGACCCCGGGAACCACGGCCGGCGCAGGATTGAGGAGCGTTTTGAACAACTCATCCGCGAGCTCGCACAGGCTTTCGAGGTGCCGTTGTCGCTCGTCTCATTGGTCGAACTGGATTCCGCATTCTGGAAAAAATACGCGGCATCGCTGCCCGCTCTCGCCAAGGCAAGCGAGGCGGCCTGCGACGATGCGCTCTGTAGCGCCGTGCTGGCGGAAGAAGAGCTGCTCGTCGTCGAGAACGTCGCAAAGGATCGCCGTCTCACGGGCAACTCCTCGCTGTTCGCGGCAGGTGTCCACTTTTACGCCGGCGCGGGACTGCGGCTTAAAGGCGGCCACCCGGTGGGCGTGCTCTGCGTGAGCGACACCAAGTCCCGACCAGCTCCCCCCGAAGCCGTGCGCCGTTTACGCGATGCGGCAAACGAGATCATGGCCCTGATCGAGATGCCGAAAGGATGACCTGTTTCCATTGAACGAAGGCGGCGGTCTACGAGATGTCGTTTGCCGTGTCGGTCCCGGTTTCTCCCGGCGGCGTATCCGAAAGCGGAGACGTCGTTGCGTCCGGGTTTCCAGCCGCCTCCTCCGCCTTCAAACGCGCAAGTTCCAGCGGATGCTCTTCGAGCATTTCCTTCTCGGACATCCGGCCGGTTAACCAGGCAAGATTCATCGGGTAAACGTCCGGGTTGAAAATCACAAAGTAGAAATGCCAGACGATGATCGCCAGCGTCGCGAGGATTGCCTCGTAGAAATGTACCGTGCGCGAAATGTCGAAACCCAGCTTCGTGAACAAACCGATCGAGGTGTTCTCAAACCAGAGGATCGCACCCGTTACGCCCATCAACACCGTGCCCCACACGAGCGCCCAGTATTCCGCTTTCTCAATGTAGCTAAACCGTGGGAACTCCGGTTTTTTGGGTGAAAGTCCGATGTTGTATTTGAGCACGCGGAACGGGTCCGTCAGGTCGCGCAGGCGAGGCAACAGCGCGAGGAGCAGCGACCGGCCGGGTCGGGTAAAGAGCAGATACGCCACGTGCCAGGCTCCGCCCACCAACATCGCGACACCGGCGACGCGGTGAATCCAACCACGCCACTCGAAGGTACCGTGGCTCAGATTACGAATCGCCAACACCCACCAGGCCTCGGGGTAACGCAACATGAAGCCGGTCACCACCAACAGCACGAAACTCAACACCAAGACCGCATGCTGCACGCGTTCGTGCGCGGTCATGCGCAGATACAGCCGGTGCGCCACGTGCTCCTCTTCGATCAGTCCTTGCTGAATCGCCAGCTTGCGCCGGATCTTCTTCACGAAATCGAGCAGGTTGTGGACGAACATACCCCCGACAACCACCACGATGAGGATGACGTAAGCGGTGGAGACGATGTAGAGAATGGGACTGTTGCCATGCTTTCCGTTCGCCGCCTCGGGACTGACGTGCACGTTGCCGACGGCAAAACCCGCGTTCGCGCCGGGGTGGCACTGGCCGCAGGTCTGCACGAGGTTGTTCTTGTGCACGGTCGACGCCGGATCCCGCGAAGACCTGATCGCGTGCGCATTATGGCAACTCGCGCAGTTCACGATGTCGACGGAGCCTCCACGAATGGCGAGCCCATGATAGCTGTCGGAGAACGTCTGAACCGACTGGGACGGCAGTCCATATTTGCGCGTCAGCCGCAACGAATCATGGCAGCTCGCGCAAACATCACGGGCAACATTGCTGGCATGGGTCGGCGAGGTCGTGTCCGCACGACTGCGAATATCGTGCTCACCGTGGCAATCGGTGCAGGTGGCGGACTCGACGTTGCCCTTCCTGAGCCCCGCGGCATGCACGCTTTCGTTGAACTCGTGCGCCGCCTTCTCGTGACATTGCGCACAGGTTCCGGCCACGTGCTGCTTGTTCATTCGCGCACCCGCGGCCATGGCGCGATCCATCTCGTGCGCGCCGTGACAATCGACACAGTTCGCCGCCTCGGCCTTGCCGTTCTGCAGGGCCGCGCCGTGGACGCTCTGCTCAAAATCGGGGACGAACTTGGTGCCGCGCAGCGCCTGGCCGGCGACACGCTCCATCCCGACATGGCAGGATTCGCACTGCTTTGTCTGCGCGAGTTTCTGCTCAAGCGAAGCCTTGGAGCCCGCACGCGGAACCACGGGTTGTTGATGACACGTGAGACAGTCGGGAGCGCTGGTTTCCTGCACGGCAAAGGCCCGCCCGTGAGCGGACGCGGTAAAATGATCACGCGCCGTCTCGTGACACGTTCCGCAAGCCTTGACTTGCGCCCCACTGGCGAATGGAAAGCCCGCTTTCTTGATCGGCACCACGTCGTGTTTGCCGTGACAGGAAGCGCATGACGTGTCCTCGCCCGCAGGAATGTCCTTCAACGCGAGCCTTGGGTGAAACGCATGTTTCTTGCCGGTGTCCTCGTGGCACGACGCGCAGTCGACCGCGACCATCGGCTTGCGATGCGGGGAAGCGTCGCCGTCAAACTCCTCATGACAATCGACGCAAGAGAGGGAACTGTGCGCCGACTTCGCCACGGTCTTCGGCTCGACAAAAAGCGATAGTTTTGCCCCGGCCTTGCGCATCGAAAGCTGTTCGTCGCTGTGACATTCAAGACAGGCGGCGTCGGAATTCGGCGCCGGCATCGCGGTTTCCTCCGCACACAATCCCCAACCCGCGGAAGCGATCATCAACAGCCCAATCATAAACAACCGCAACCTTGCGACGGTGCGCTTCGGGAAACCGGATGAGCCCCGCGACACCATCCTTGGAAATAACATGAGCATAGTGGAGTTCGGTCCCCGATGATACGCCCGTCACCTTGCTCCGTCTTCGCATCGGTTGCCAAAACTCCTGCACGAATTGCCTGCGCAAGGCCCGACCCGACCGACTCTTGCAAGACAACGTCAACGACTCGAAACCTGCGTATGGTCCGCGTCGGATCCGAGATTCTCTCTCGCGTTCACCGACTGAAACTGACGAAGAATCTCGAAACCGCCACCGCCATGCCACGCCATCCCTCTCATAATACCATCGAGCTCATGGCTCCCGCAGGCTCGTGGGAATCGCTTTCCGCCGCGCTCAGAGCCGGAGCTGATTCGGTTTATTTCGGCGTCGGAAAAATCAACATGCGCGCCCGGTCCGCCAATAATTTCCTGGTCGGCGATCTGCGAGAGATCACCGCGAAATGCCACGCGTTCGGGGCGAAGGCATACCTCACACTCAACACCATCCTGTTCGACGAGGAACTCGACGAGGCGAAGTCCCTTTGCCACGCGGCAAAGAAGGCGGGCGTCGACGCGGTCATCGCGGCCGATCCGGCCGTCCTCCAAATCGCCCGGGCCGAGGGCTTGTCGATCCATCTTTCCGTGCAGGCCAACGTCACCAACCTGGCCGCCGTCCAATTCTTCTCGGTGTTTGCGGACGTGATCGTCCTGGCTCGCGAACTCAGTCTCGACCAAATCAAGGGAATCATCGACGGCATCCGTGAGCGACGCATTCTCGGTCCCTCCGGGAAGCTCATGCAGATCGAGATTTTTGCGCACGGTGCGATGTGCGTCGCCTTCTCCGGAAAGTGTCAGATGAGCCTCTCGCTTTACGGCCCCAAAGCCTCCGCGAGTCGCGGCGCCTGTTTTCAACCCTGCCGGCGCAACTACCTGGTTACCGACACGGAGACAGGAAACGAACTCGTCATCGACGGCCATCAGGTCATGTCGCCGAAAGACCTCTGCACCCTGCCGTTCCTCGATCAGATTCTCGACGCAGGCGTGGCGGTCTTGAAAATCGAAGGCCGCGGTCGCGCCGCCGATTACGTTGCGACGGTCGTACGCGTTTACCGGGAAGGAATCGCCGCCTGGAAGGATGGCACATTCCGCACTCGAAAAGACTCCGGCACCTGGATGGCCGAACTAAAAACAGTGTTTAATCGAGGCTTTTGGGAAGGCGGATATTATCTGGGGAAAACACTCGGCGAATGGACCGTCTCCTCACAGCCGGAGACCACCGAGAAAAAAGTATTCGCCGGTGAAATCATAAAATTTTATCCGCGGCTCGGCGTCGCGGAAGCCTTGGTCCGCGCCGGTCCGATCGCCGTCGGCGATGAACTTTGGATTCTGGGCGATACGACCGGAGCCGTTCGCACGAAGGTCACCGAACTCCGCATCGGCGACGAAGGCACGCCGGTCACCCAAGCAGACAAGGGCATGATCGCCGCCTTCCCCGTTGCGGAAAAGGTCCGGGAAGGCGACAAGGTTTACCAGATCGTCGCCTCAACCAACGCGACGGATCTTTGACCAGCGAGTGAGTTTTCCCTCGGCGATCGCATGCCCCTGAGCGGAGTCAAAGCGCGGCGGTCGAAAGCCAACAGAACCCCAAATTGAACCAGTAAGCGCGCATTATTGGCCAAATGCCGCGCAGCCACGGACCGACCCAACCGGGTAAGGTGTCGGCGCTTATGAACCCTATTCCCCGTGACCCTGGTTTATCTCCGTCAGGCGACACACCGATGCCCCGCGGCGCCGCCCTGCTTGCCAATTCGCTCCTCAACAAGGGCACCGCTTTCACCGAGCGTGAGCGCGATGCCCTGGGCCTGCGCGGCCTGCTGCCGCCGCGCATGTTCACCTTGGAAGAACAAGTCGGCCGTGTGCTCGGCAACCTGCGGCGCAAGGAAAACTCGCTGGAGAAATACATCTTTCTCACGACGCTTCAGAATCGCAACGAGACGCTGTTCTACCGCCTGATGCAGGATCACGCCGAGGAGATGATTCCCCTCATTTACACGCCGACGGTCGGCCAGGCGTGTCTCGAATATGGCGCCATCTTTCGCCGTCCGCGCGGACTCTTCATCAGCATCCGCGAACGGGGACGCATCGCCGAGATTCTGCGGCATTGGCCCATGACCGATGTGCGCATGATTGTGGTGACCGACGGCGAACGCATTCTCGGTCTCGGTGATCTCGGCGCGCTCGGCATGGGTATTCCCGTGGGCAAGCTCGCCCTTTATACCGCGTGCGCCGGACTTCACCCCGCCTATGGTCTGCCCATCACCCTGGACGTGGGCACCGACAACGCCGCTCTGCTCGCCGATCCCTTCTATCTGGGCCTGAACCAACAACGCGTGCGCGGCGCCGCCTACGACGAATTTCTTGCCGAATTCGTCGCCGCCGTGCGCGAGGTGTTCCCCCGCGCACTCATGCAATGGTAGGATTTCGGAAAAACCAATGCTTTCCGTCTGCTCAACTACAACCGCCCGCGCCTGTGCAGTTTAAACGACGACATTCAAGGCACCGCCGCCGTCGCCGTCGCCGGCCTGCTCGCGACCTTGCGCGAGACCGGCAGCCGCCTCGCGGACCAACGCCTGCTCTTCCTCGGTGCCGGCGAAGCGGGCACCGGCATCGCGGACCTCTTCGTCGCGGCCGCCTGTTCCACCGGTCTGCCCGTCGCGGAAGCACGCTCTCGGTGCTGGTTTGTCGACTCGGAAGGACTTGTCGTCCGCAATCGCCCGGGTCGTCCGCTGGCGCATCATAAACTCCCCTACGCACAAGACCACGCGCCCGTGCGCACACTCGCCGAGGCCGTGGACGCCGTGCGTCCCACGGCCCTCATCGGTGTCTCGGGACAGGGCGGTGCCTTTACGCCGGCGATCCTGCGACGCATGGCGGAGTTCAATAAACGGCCGGTGATCTTTGCGTTCTCCAACCCGACGAGCCACGCCGAATGCACCGCCGAGGCGGCTTACCGGGAGACGGATGGCCGTGCACTGTTCGCCAGCGGAAGTCCGTTCGATCCGGTCACGTTCGGCGGACGCACCTTCCACCCGGGTCAGGGCAACAACGTGTATATTTTCCCCGGTGTCGGTTTTGGAGCGCTGGCCTGCGGAGCGCGTGAGATCACCGATGCAATGTTCCTCGCCGCGGCGAAACGACTCGCCGAGTTGGTCACCGACGAGGACCTCGCGATGGGCCGCATCTACCCCGCGTTGACGCGCATTCGTGAAGTCTCGATGGAGCTCGCGATCGCGGTGGTCGCGGAGGCGCGATTCGATGGACTTGCAACCATCCCGCTGCCCGAAGACCCTCGCGCCGAACTGTGCGCACGGCGCTACGAAGCCGTCTATCGCGACTACGTTTAGGCTATCTTGATAGTTACCACTGCCCCGTCCTGGTCCCGTGAGCAAAGCCGGGCGGCGGGGCTTTTTTTCCGGGTGTCGAGGTGCTTGGGGGCACCCTCGACCGAACTGGCCCCGACCGGAAAAACGCAGTTCACTTGAGCCAAAAAACAAATTGGCGACGCACTCGCGCGTGTATCCATGATAATCTTCCATCCGCAAAATTCCGGGTCATAAAAAAACCATGAATTTACCTGACCCGAATGGCTCCCGCCCACACTCATCGTAGCTCAATGGATCAAACCACACGTCTCACGCCTGGTGTTTCGCCTCGCCTGGTTCCTCAAGAACACATCGCACCTTGGTCCAAGGTCAGTTTCGCCCCGCCCGAACCGTGGGTCGAAGAAGACGGCTATGACACAACCGTGCGCGGCAAAGAGGGCGATCATCTCACGCACCTCTTGTGGGCCCGACAGCTGCGCGCCGGCACTGGTCAGAGCTTTCACTCCACCGCCATCCGCCTGGAAACGAGCCTCGCGGTTCAACACCAATCCCAATGGAGCGTGCAGTTGGACCCGCGCACGCAGACACTCACGGTGCATTGGTTGCGCGTCGTCCGCGACGGCCGGCGGATCGATCACCTGCAACGCGAACGGATGCGACTCATCCAACGTGAAACTCAACTCGAGCGTCTCATCATCGACGGCATCTGGACCTTGATCGCGGTGTTGGACGATGTACGTCCCGGCGATGTGCTGGAGGCGGCGTTTACCTACGAAACGACCCACCCGATCCGGCCCAAGGCCACCGAGGCTTTCTTTATCGTCCCGCCTCAAATGACCGTGGGCTGTTACCGCCTGGGTGTGGTCTCGGACGCGTCAACGGCGGCCCTGACGTGGAAGGCATCGAGCGATGCTCCGCAACGTCGTGAAGACATTCTCTCCGACGGACGCCGACATTGGATATGGGAGGGATCGCAACTGACGCCCCGCGAACCGGAGCCCAACCAACCCGGCTCATGTCTGGACTACACGTGGGTGCAAATCTCCGACCTCGCCCACTGGCGGGATCTCGCCATCCGCACATCCGAAGTCTGGACGGGAGTGGGCGACGCGAACGGTCTTGAAACGATTCCCGCCTTCGCGCGCCCCGAGCAGGTGAACGAAGCCACCGTCACCCGCCTGATCCAGCACATCCAGGATGATTTTCGCTACCTCAGCATGAACTTGGAGTTGGGCGGCTGGATTCCGTCACCCCCGCTTCTCGTCGCTCAACGACGTTATGGTGACTGCAAAGACCTGGCTTGGTTGACGGCGGCCGTCTTGCGAAGCTGGGGCTTGGCCGCACGACCGGTACTGGTCGAGACCGGCTTGCGCGAACAGATCGTCTCGCTTTTGCCGATGACGCTTTTGTTCAATCACTGCGTTGTCGAGGTCGAGGTCGCAGGGAAAACCCGTTGGTTCGACCTTACCGAACCTTCGCAAGGAGGGAGCTTTTCCACCCAGGCGATTACTTGGTTCGGTCACGGTTTGGTCATTGACTCACAGTCCAAGGGCTTGCGCAGCCAACCCGGCGAACGTGCCGGCGGCACCTATGAGTTGCGCGAAACCCTCCTCGTGGCCACCCGACGCGGCGTGGCGTCACTCGCCGAGCAACGCGTCCGGACCGAAGGATTGCAGGCGGACCATCTCCGTCACCTGCGAAAGCAGTTGGGTGCCGAAGAATTCGCCAAGGACCGCGAGCAGCAGGCCCAACGTCGCTACGGCAAGGCCCGCCGGACCGGCACGCTTCAGTGGCGTGACGATCGCCAAAAGAACGTCTGCGAACTCGTCGAAACCTTCGCGATCAAAGATGTCGTCCATGCCGATCAGAGCGGCCGTCGCGCCTCCTTCGAGGTGCCCGCCAACCTCGCGTTGCAGACACTCGTGCTTCCCGACGACAAACCGCGGCGTTCCCCCTGGGCCATGCCCTTCCCGTTGGAGGTTCGACATGAAATCACCGTCAAGGCGGGCGGCATGACCACGGGCAATCGCCGCAGGCGATTTTGGACGGAACCGTTCTTCTCCGCGTCTCTGGACGAGCCGAAGATTCAAGGAGCATGGACGAAAACCGTTCAGTTCAAAATAAACGCCCCCGAGATTCCGGCGGATCAGTTGAAAGACTACCGAAAGCAGCTGGAAAAATTCCTGATGGAAACGGGCTGGCAGCTTTTTCTGCCTTGGGGACAACCGCGCGGACGCCGTGGAAACGGCTTCGGCGAACTGCCTCGTACCGAGGAGGAGCGCATGGCCTATGTCGCTCCGACACCCATAAAGGAACCCTCGCGCCCGCCCATGCCGGAAGCGGAGGCAAGCGACATTAAGCTGACTCCGGGAGAACGCCGACATGGTCATCGAAGATCATCCCGCCCGGAACACCCGGTGGCCAACTTGCCGAGTTGGTTATGGCGCATCGTGGGACTCGCGCTCGTCCTCCTCATGCTGTGGTTCCGCTTCTTTCACGTCGTCACCCCGCCGGAGAACTGATCCCGGCGTCCAAGTCTCGCCAAGTCCGGCAAAGTGTCGCCGATGAGGACTCCTCGCCGCGATTCGCGTTCCACTTCCCAAAAAAAAGCCGCCCGATACCGGGCGGCTTTTTACTGACAGGGTTGAGTCGGCGAATCAGCTCGCGGGCGTTTCCGGCTTGGGCTCCTCGGCGGCGGGAGTCTCCGTTTCCGCCTGCGCCGACGCTTCCTCCGAAGGGTTGGCGGCCGCTTCGGGCGTCGGCACGTCCGGGAAATTCTCCGGATCATGTTCGGCTCCTTCGATCTCCTTCTTGCGCGACTCCACCACCGGAGCCGGCGCAAAAAGACGTCCGTCGATGAACTCGGTCACGTAGCCTTCGCTCACCAGCCAGCGCAGATCACCGTTCAGGCGATTAAGCTTGGCCTGTTGTTCGCCGCTGAGGGTCGGAGCCGAGACTTCGGCGACAACCTCTGCTGCTTCGGCACCCTCCACGGGAGCGGCGGGCTTGGCCGGCGCCGCAGGTGCGGCAAAGCCAAGGAACTTTTCGGAGAGCTCGCTCGCCTTGATCATCGGGTGGGTCTCGATGAACGAAATCAGCGCGCCGATTGAATCGGAGAACGTTTGATTCGGGATGCGGAATTTACGCTTCACCGCGCAAACGTAGCTGATGCCCTTCGACCCCTTCTTGAAGATCGTGAAGCCTTCGCGACGCAAACGACCGCGCAGTGCGTTGGCCGTGTCGAGGGGGAAACGACGCTGGCGCTCAAGGGCGCCCTCGATCGTACGGCGAAGTTCTCCGTCGGGCAGCAGTTCGAGATTCTTGCCGGCAAAACGCACCGACTCGACGGTGCGAACAACCTTTTCCTTCGCGGTTGAGAGCAGATATTGGCGGGCCTCTTCAATCGAATCGAAGGCCGGCGCCGGTGCGGCTTCAGCGGCGGGAGTCGCAACGGCCTTAGGGGTAACCTCACCCTCGGCGGGCTCTGCGGCCGGGGCGGATTCGGCGGCGGGGGTGGCTGGAGCCGCGGCCGCCTGCGTGAGTTTCCAAGTATAGCGAGTGGCCTTCTTCATCTTTTCCAGCCACTGGGCGATCACCTCGGGCTCGCGAACGGACTCGATCTTGTTCCGATAAACTTCGAACGGCAGCTTGATGTTGGCCGCGTGATGCTGCTGCACAATCTGGTTATAACGGTGGTAATTCGGGGGCCCGAGCAACTCACCGGTCACCGTGCAGCGGTTGACCACTTGAAAATTCCCCTTCGGCGCATCGATCTCGACATCGGCCACATCGAAGAAGTGTCCAAGATGCTTTTCGAGAACATGGTCGATCGCAGCCGCCTCGCTCTCGAAGGGAATACCGTCCGGCACGGAGATGGCAAACGGCGCAGGCTTGGTTGCAGCGGCGTTTTCGGCCGGCTTGTGCTGAACAACCGCGATGAAGCGGTCGTTCTTGCCGATGATCACCCGGGCGATTTCGAACAGCTCGTAAGTGCGGCAGGAGCTGCGGATGGCCTTTGCCAGCGCGGCAAAGCCGGTGTCGTCGGGATAAAAGGTAACGTTGAAAAACGGGCTGATGTACGGGCCCTGTTCACGCGGGGGAAAACCACCCTCGCGAGGGCCACCGAAGCGGGGACCGCCTTCGCGACGTGGGCCTCCCTGGCCACGGAAGTCGCCGCGATTGGGAGCACCGCCGGGACCTTCGCGGCGCGGGCCGCGTGAATCGTATCCGCCCTCGCGGCGCTGTTCTCGGGGCGCGGCCGGGGTGTCGCCAGCCGGGGCGACGGCATCACTCTCTGAACCCGCGGGTTTGCGAAATCCACGACGATCACGAGGGGCGCCGGCACCGGGGCCATCGCGACGGGGACGTTCATCACGGCGTGACTCGCGTGGGCCACCGGAGTTGCCGGGAGTTTCGGCTTTGTCTTGGGACCACTGAGTTCCAAAGCTGAAGCTTTGAAGTTGGGCCAGATCGATTTTGTTAAAATCCTTGGCCGGTTTATCGTTGGAGGGCGTCTCGGACATGCGGAGCGATGCGGGCATAATTGCCTGCGTAGGTGTTGGCGGGAGGCGGGCTAGAGAGGCGCTAATGCGCGCAAGCAGTGTCCATGCGGGCAGGTGAGTAGCAAGCAGTTTCCCGAAAACAGAAAAATGCATTTCGGGGCTTTACACCGCCGGAGAGATTTATCTTAGTCCGCCTTCCTCTCCGTCAGACAATGCTCAGGTGGTGGAATTGGTAGACACACACGTTTGAGGGGCGTGTGCCGAAAGGCGTAAGGGTTCGAGTCCCTTCCTGAGCACCAACTTTTAACCTGCGTAACTCACGCAGGTTATTTCGTTTATACGATTCGGCACTCGACCCAAATCCCCCAGAATCGACTTTTCGTGACAGATTAGTGACAATGGAGCATGGCCAAAACCAAGTTCCCCATCACGGTCAAAAGAGGCTCCGCCTCTGTTAAAATCTACCACACCCCCGACACGCAGAAAGCGGGTCCCAACGGGAAGCTCGTGCGTTACGACGCCTTCACCTTGAGCTACGTTTTCGGAGGTAGACGCATCCGCAGAAAGTTCAGCGACCTCACCGAAGCTCGCACGGAAGCCGACAACGCGGTCACCGCCATCGCGAATGGTGCCATGGATACACGCGTTCTTTCCACGTCGGAAGTCAGCGAATACTGCGACGCACGCGAAAGCCTGAGCCGGCTCAACATCACCCTCGCCTCAGCGATCACCGAGTTTGTGGCTGCCAAACAAGCAGCCGACTCGGTCAACCTAGTTCAAGCCGCGCAGTTTCTTAAGCGCTACGGAGGCGACAAGATCACACGGCAAACGGTGCCGGATCTATTCGATGCGCTGCTCGCCCTGAAGAAAGCCGAAGGAGCGGGCGCCTACCACATCAACGATCTCGATACCCGCCTGCGCAAGTTCAAGGAAGCGTTCACAAGTTTCATCGACGAGATCACGACCGATCAGATCAACGCATGGCTCACCGGGCTCGGCTTGGAAGCGCGGACGCAGAACAACTATCGCGCAGCAGTAGTGCAGCTCTTCAACTTCGCGAAAGCGAAGGCGAAGGCACTTCCGCATTGGTTGCCTCATGCGGCTGACGAAGCGATGCGAGTCAAAGAGGCCGTTAAAGACACCGGACTTTACACCCCTGAGGAGATGATCACGATCATGCGGAATGCCCCGGCTGATCTAATCCCCGCCTTGGCGATTCGCGCCTTCGCCGGCATTCGCAACGAAGAGCTTTTCAAGCTCTCTTGGCAGGAAGTCGATTTGGACGGCGGTTGGATCAAGCTCAAAAGCGCGACAACGAAGCTGCGGGCGCGACGCTTGATTCCCGTTTCCGATAACCTGCGTGAATGGCTTACCCCGCATCTAAAAAAGAAGGGGCCGTTTCAGCCCGGCTACGCTTCTGCGAAGACGCTGAGCGAAGCTATCTCCCACGCGATCTCCACCACCGGAACCCCGGTCAAGCGCAACGCACTTCGCAACTGCTACACGAGCTACCGCATGGCGATCTTGGGCGACGTCGCCAAGGTCGCCGAAGAAACCGGCAACAGTCCTCAGATGATCAGAGAAAACTACCTTGAGTTGGTGACGCCCAAGGAGGCAGAGGCGTGGTTCTCGATCAAACCCCTGCACACCGAGAGTACTGCCGCAGGTGCGCTGGTCGCGAAAAGTAAGTCCTAACAAACTCCGCCGCTGCCCAAGCGTGGTAAACCTTCATCGAAGTGATCACGCAGGAAGAGTCTCATGGACTCGAAAGAGCGAACAGATTCGCCATTTCGCCGTCACACGACTCTCAAAGACGACACAAACGGCTCGTTTTAGTTGTTTCCAGTTTAAGCACGAGAAGTTGACGAGCGGGTAGAACGGGTGGGTAGAAAAATCACGCGTGTTTTCGTGTCGACGGCACTATTGGTTTCCGACGCATCGACGAAGATGAAGCTAGAGTAAAGATAAGCCCTCGCCGTGAGGTCTTTCTTCGTGGCTGCAGCAACCGAATACGACAGCGTCCAAATCGGTGCATTGGATCGCCTCTGGAGTAGCATGTGCTCAACTTGATGCTTAGCGGCGCTACCCAACTACGGAACTCGAATTAACGATGGCGCAAGATGCGGCCTTCAGCGGGTGATCGGCTGACGGGGAACTGCTCGCATTGATGATGGTGATTCCGCCATATAATTGGCAACGCTTCTGAATTTCAGGGAGGGGGACCGGCCGGCCAATCGCCGCTTGTTCAAACAAACAGTCCAAGAAACCCTGCGGGCGGCGGGATCAATCGGTGCAACCCACCCCCTCGCGGCTTACGTTTTACTCCCACTTCCCCCATCCCGCATGATCACCACCTTCCTCAACCAGCGATTCAACCAGGCGCTCGCCATCCTCCTTTTGATCGGGTTCGTCACCCAGGCGCACGCCGCTGTCGGCGATACCCGGATCACCACCTGGAAGGACGATCGCACCGCCGCCTTTCTCCTCATGTTCGACGACGGGTGGCCCAGCCACTGGCAGGTCGCCATCCCGGAGATGGCCACGCGTGGATTGGTCGGGACGTTTTATATCAACCCGGCCAAGGCCGAATTCACCAAGTTCAAGGCCAAGTGGGACGAACTCATGCCCGCAACCGGCATGGTCTATGGCAATCACACGATGTCCCATCATGGCGTAAGGGATCTCGAACACGCCCGCTTTGAAATCGGTGAGTGCGCGCGCATCGTACGCGAACTCCAGCCGGGCAAACCCGACCGTCTCGTTTCCTACGCCCAGCCCGGCGTCCCCAAGGGAAAATGGAACCTGTCCAACGAAGATCGCGCGATGTTGCTGGAGGAATACAACCTCGTCAGCCGCCCGCCGTTCAAAGACCACGGAGCGGTCTATCACAAGAAGACGCTCGAAGATATGACTGCGCTGATCGACAAGGCGATTGCAACCAAGGGCATGGAATACCTCGTGGTTCACGGCGTGGAGCGCATCGTGCCCAACTGGAGTTATCAGGATTTCTGGCCGCTCAAACAGGCCGTCTTTCTCCCCCTGCTCGACGTGCTGAAAGACAAAAGCGACAAGCGGGAACTCTGGGTAACCGACCACATCTCCCAACATCAATACGCCACCGAGCGCGACACCGCGACCATCACAGTGCTCAAGACCGACACCAACGACATCCAGCTCCGGCTCAAGTCCGCCGCCGATCCCCGGTTTTACGATCATCCGCTCACGCTCGTGACCGAAGTTCCCGCCGACTGGCGCGAGTGCACCGTCGCCCAAGGCGCAACCCAAACGCAGGCCGTCGTCGTGAACGGTTTCCTCACATTCCACGCCATTCCCAACGGTCCGGTGATCAGTCTCTCGCCCGCCAACGCGCCCTGAACCCATTCGTTTCGCAGCGGGCGGTTCCGCGCTCGGAACCCTTGACCCTTGATCGTCGCCCATCTTTTTTAGCCTCATGTCGTCCGGCCAGGTAGTGAACGAAGCAGAGGCAAAACTGCGCGAATGGCTGGAGACTTCCGACCCCAGCCCAGGAACGCGTCTGCCCTCGGAGCGAACGCTGGCCCGTCAGTTGGGCGTGGGGCATTATGCCCTCAATCGAGCGATGGGACGATTGGTCTCCGATGGCATTGTCGTCCGGGATGGATACAGACTTTTTTTTGCGGATTCCGCTCATACCTCCCTAGCCTTCACCTGCCATCTGATCGCCGCACGGCGCTCGGTCCACCTCCGCAGCTATCTGCAGGTCGCCAGACGAATGGGCATTCGACTCATTCTCCACCCCTGGCTTTCCATTGAGGAATCACTGCTCCTGCTCAACCAACTGGATATCCAGGACACTGAAGCCGTGGTCTTCGACCCGACCCATGTACTGTCGGATCCAGGTTGGGAAGCCGTGACGACTCGCTTCGCCAAACGCGGGATCCCGCTCATCGGCGTAGGCCAGCCGGTCCCTAATCTATTCTCCGTCGTGCCCGACCACCCGAACTCGCTGCTGATCGCCATCGATCATCTGACCAAGCTCGGGCATCGTGAGATCGGTCTGGTCACCGCTCCGCCCGCCAATCCCGCGGCCGTCGAGGTCCTCCGCGCCTGGGGCGATCAGTGCCGGCATCACGATCTGGTTATGTCGATCCCGCGCGTCCATCTGCAGTCCTTAATCCGCTACAAGGAGGAAGCCGACGACCTCGCCGGGATCGTGGTCCAGGAATGGAATTCCGTCACCGCGTTGGTCATTTCCTCCACGGTCGACTGCAACATCCCGCTGCTGCAAAAACGGCTGGACCGCCTCGGCCGAAACGTGCCCGACGATCTCTCGTTGCTGTCCATCGGCAACGCCTCGACGGAAGCCGTCGCCAAGGCAATCGACACCGTCAGCTTCGACATGACGGTCCTGCAGGAAGCCGCGTTTCATTTCGCGCAACGAGCGATCCGCGAGAAAAAGCCCATGGGCATCCTCCCTCGTGCGTCCACGCTGCGCATTCAATGCCAGCTATCGGAGCAAGGCTCGATCAAACCCATTCTTTCGCCAACACCGCCGATGGCGGGCGGCCCCCTCCCCTCGCCTGCATCCGCCCTTTCGTCATCGTACGAACCTCCGCCGCAAAAAGATTATCCACTCGCGGTGCGGGCGTCGCTCTCCGACCGGCCGCGCTTTGCGCAGCTCGACCTCGGTGCCCACGTGAACCGGCCCTTGCATTTTCGCCGTGGCTGGCTGGGCGACCTGCCCCTCAAACAGCTGCCTCCGGGTCCACGCGAGATCCACGGCGTGCCGTTCCAGATTCTCGGCGGCCCGGGTCGGAACGACTGCGGCGCGATCGTCTTCCACTCCGCCATTAACACGACCGGCAATCGTCAAAAACTACCCGACCGTCTACGCATTCCCATCGGCTCAAAAGCCCGGGCCATCTACATCCTGCATGGCTGCGGTTATACAAAATTCAGGCAAGCGTTCGCCGATTACGATTTTTGCGGCCCTCGCTCGCGCATCGAGCGCATCCCGATCGTCTCCTTGGGACTGCCCCCGCCCGGCTACGATCCCCGCGCTCCGGTCGGCGATGGTCCGATCCCCAACATCCAGGATTGGTGGTCGGACTACCCGCATGTCGATTTCCCGCACGCGCACAGCATGCCGCTCCAAAAACTCGAAACGGCACACGATGTCCCCCGCCAGGTTTACCTCTACACCTTGGAATGGATAAACCCCTCGCCCGACACGATCGTCAGCCACTTGGACATTAGCGTGAACAGCGACCTGACAACCACGCTGGGCGTGCTCGCGATCACCGTGTTGTCGCCCTGACCCGCGTCGTTGTCCACGGGGGGTTCACCGCCCGGTCTTGTGCAGAACCGTCTGACCGGACCAGAGCTCATGGGTGCCGGGATTGAAACGCAGGATCTGTGGCTTGCGATGCGAGAGGTCGCCCGTGACTTCGACCCAGTTCGCGCCGCCGTCGGTCGTTTGATAAACCCCGCCGTTGTCACTGTTGTCCCACGTGACGGCGGAGATCCACATCGTGCGCGGATCGCGCGGATCGGTTTCGATTCCGACGACGGCGCGCTTCTCCTTCAACCGGGTGATTTGTTGCCAGGTCTCGCCGTGATCGGTGCTGCGCCAGAGGTTGCTTCCTCCGGCGTAGAGCGTGCCGGTGCCGTCCACATGCACGTTGAAGATCCACTGATCGCGTTTGAAAACGTGTTCCCACGTCTGTCCGCCATCCTCGCTGCGGTGCACGCCGCCGTTGCGATCGCACGCGCCCCAATAAAGGCGTTGCGGATTGGTCGGATCGACCGCCAGGCCGTAATACATACGACGGCTCGACGGTTGGTTGGGCAGTTGTTTCCACGTATGCCCCCCGTCCTCGGATTTGAAGATGCCGCCGCCGGGTTTATTGCCGGACGGGTCGCCGTCGATGCCGAGATAAACGATCAGGGGATCGCTCGGATCGACCGCGAGCGCGCGAGCGTATCCACGTCCCCACATCGTATTGGCGGTGATGCGTTCCTTGGGCAGGCCTGCCGTGGTGGTCGTAAAGGTCTTGCCGCCGTCCTCGCTGATGACGACGACGTTGGCATGACGGCCGTTCCAGGAGCTGGCGGTGGCGATGATACGATCGACGCCGTTGATGTTATTCACCGCGAGACGCCAGTTATGGCCGGAGAGCTCGCTGTCGTATTTTCGAGGCCAGAGCGCGCGCCATGACTTACCCTGATCCTCGCTGACCAAGGTGCCTTCGTCCATGGCGCTCACGTAGACGCGATCACCACTGAAACGGATGTCGGTGTGCACGGTGATGTCGGCACCACGCACACGCTCCTCCCAGGTGCGACCCCCGTCCTCACTGAAGACCGGTCGCCAGTTGGCGCTGATATAAAGCTGTCGCGGGTTGCGCGGATTGAGAGTGAGATTGGTCGGGGTGCTGAGGCTGGAGCCGCGCGCCTCGGCGGGCAGCGTGGGGTTCATGGTAGGATCGACGGCGACACGAGAGGAGCGCGTCCAGGAGGCTCCGGCGTCGGACGAATGATAGAAGCCTCCATTCCAGCCTTCGGAACCGATGACATACACCTCGCGCGGATCGTCCGGACTGACGACGATCTCGCGGGCGGAGAATTTTTCCCCGAGGCCGCGGACGGATTTCGTCCAAGTCGCGCCGGCGTCGGTGGACTTCCACACGCCGTCGGCCCAAAAGGCGCCGTGGATCACGTCGGCGTTGCCTGGGTCGAAGGCCACGATCGCGGCCTTGGCCGGCGTGGACAACACGCGCCAGGTCTCGCCCTTGTCGTCGCTAAGAACCAGACCGTGGTCCGCGGTGGCCGCGATGACGCGGCTGGGTTTCACATGGGAAACCACGACGCTGTAAATGGTCCCCGCCACGGGATCGCCGAGGCGGATGTTGCCGTAGGTCTGGACGCGCTTGTCCTTCTCAAAGTCGCGCACGGTGTGCGGCACGGGGTTTCGGTTGGCGTCATGGGCGACGAAGAACACGCGGCCGAGGCGGACAACGGACGCCTGCGTGGGCAATGCGCCGGCACAGGCAAAGTCCAGACGGGTGACCGTCGACCAATCCGGCGTCTTCCGCGCAGCGGCGGCTTTCTGGGGTTCCTTCTTGGCGAAGGTCGGGTCGATCGCGAAATCGGACGCACCCAGAATCACGTCGCGCGGGGTGTCGTCGGTGAAGGCGTCACCGAGGTTGCGACTGCGATAAATCGCGCCGGTGGCGGTGCGCAGGGTCAGATGGCAGTCCTTGGGTCGGGAGCCGTCGCCCTGGAGCGTGAGACCGATGCCGACGGCGTCCGCGGGCGCAAGGTCGGAGGGGAACGCCAGGGGCGTCCAGATGCCGCCGAAATACGCGTCGTTCACCTGGCCGAACTGCACGCGCAAGCCGGAGGCGGCGCCGGCCTTTCCGTCGCCAGATTTCTGATACACGGCGCGCCAATTGCGGGCGCCGTCGGTACTCTTGTAGATTTTTCCGCCCGGGCTGGCCGCGTAGACGATGTTGCCGTCGGTCGGGTCCACCGCGATGGCGCGCACGCTGCGGTTTCGTTCGGCGGTGATGCGAAGCTCCTTGCGTCCGGTGCCAGGCACGAAGCTCCAGGTTTCGCCGCAATCGACGCTCTTGTGCAGGCCGCCCTCGGTGACGGCGTAAACGACGTCCGGGTTTTTCCAGTCCGCCGCGAGGGAATACATGGCGTAGTTTTTCAGGCCGGTGTTGACGAGGCGAAAGGTCCGCCCGTGGTCGGTGGACTTTGCCACGCCCGAGACGTCCATGCCGAGAAACAACACGCCATCCCGGGTGGGGTGAAACGCCGCCGAGAAATAGTAGCCGCCGCCACCCCAGCCGACCGGCTCCCAATGCGGTTCAACCCGAGTCTGGCCGGCGGGAACGGCCGGCGCGGCCACCGCGGTAAGGAGAAGAAGTGTGAACAACGAGGACTTGGTCATGATCGGAGACGTTGGGAAATGAGCTGTGCCGACCTCGCGCTCCGCGAGACGGATTATTCGACGGGACGGGCTAAAGGAACTCCACGCTTCCCCACGTCCGGCTCGACGCGATCAGATTTCAAGCCACCGGAGGGTTCCTTGTGACTATTGTTTAAACATTCCGCGGGTCGGGCGCGATCCCCCCCTCGGAGGAGGCGTTTGTTTCAACAATACCGATAAGCTTTTCCCCTCTCCCGCTCTTCGGCGTTTTCGCGGCGGCGTGTGCCCGTTGGTTTTACAGGTAGCCGCTTCCCGGTCGATCCCGGCCCCGACCACTGGCCGCCGACCGCCACCGTTTATCCGCTCCACTTTCCATGAAACGTTTTTTCAACGACTCCAGCTTTTGGAATCAGCCCATTGAGCCCGCTCCCGCGATCGACCCCGCTTCGCGCGAGCTGCTCGCCTTTCTTGCGAAACACGATGACCGCGGATTCTGGATCAACCTGAACCGGTGGACCATTCCCATCTACGAAGTGAATGCATCCACTCCTCGTCGCAAGGTGCACCGGCGCTTTCACCCGGGAAGCGATGGTTCGTTCCAACGCAGCGTGCCCTACCTGCACGCGAACCACCCCATGGGACACGGGCGCGACTTTTCCGCCGACGCACAAGCCGGGCTTATTCCTATTCCCGACCATGCTCGGCCCGACCCGGAGGACGACAGTCACATCGCCCTCGTTGACAGCGAAGGCGGCTGGATCTGGGACATGTGGGCCGTCCGCATCCGCCCCGACGGCGACTGGGAGTGCAATTCCGGCATGAAGTATCGGCTCGATGGCTCCGGCGTGTTCGACCGCTCCGAGTTCGCGGTGCGCAACGGCGAAAGCATCCACCCCTACGGCCCCAGCCGCGCAGCCGGCGTGCCCGCGCTCGCCGGCACCATCATGCACGACGAGATTCTGGCCGGGCGCATCGCCCACAAGCTCGGCTTCGCCACGCAGGCCGCCGGTCTGCAACGCTTCGTACATCCCCCTGCCTGCTGGACCGATGGCGGCTGGGACGAGGGCCTCCCCGAGGGCGCGGTCGTCCAACTCGACCCCGCGCTCGACCTCGACTCGCTCGGCCTCTCCCCCTCCGGCCGGGTGGTCGCCCGCGCGCTCCAGGCCTACGGCGCGGTCTGCGTCGATGTCTGCGGCGGCCACGCGCTCTATGGGGAAGGACTCTACGCTGACGACCGCGGACGCACCTGGCGGGGATTGCTCTCGGAAAACGACGTGGTCGGCATTCCCCTCGACCATTTCCGCGTGCTGAAAATGGAAGGTATCGTCCGGCAGGGCATGGGGCGCCGCCAGCCCGACGGCATCTACGCCGGCGAGGTGCCCGCCGCTAATCTGGAAACCGATCACGCAGGGCTCCGCCAGTAGGAGGCGGAGCCCGCCGGACGCCCGGCGGGCCTCAGCCCAGTGTGGCGACCACGCGGGTGCCGTCGCGGAGCCGGGCGGCGGGCGCCAGGTTCCCCGGGAGCGGTTCGCCGTCGACGGTCAGGTTCACGACCCCGCGATTCACGCCGCGCGGGTTGTCCACCTCGACGTGAACCGTGAGGCCGCGGAAACGGCGGCTTGCCGAGAAGCCCGGCCAGGCCCTGGGGATGCAAGGGTCGATCCGCAGACCGCCGACCTCCGGCTTCAGGCCGAGGATGTGGTTGATCGCCGTGTGGTGCGCCCACGAGGCGGTGCCGGAGAGCCACGGAACCCGGGACCGGCCGGTCTTGGCGGAGAACCGGGAGTGGGTGCTTTGGCAATGGACATACGGCTCGATCTCACGGAGGTCCGCGCGGTCGTTTTGCGCGGCCGGGAGAAAGGACCGGTAATAGGCGTAGGCCCGGTCGCCGTCGCCGCCGGCGATCTCGGCGAGCACGGCCCAGCTCTGGGTGTGGGAAAAGATGCCGCCGTTTTCCTTGTTGCCGGGATTGAAGAGCACCGCGCGCATGACCGCGACGGGCGTTTCGACAAACGGCGGGGCGCACATCGCGACTCCCCACTCGCAGGCCAGGCGGTCGCGCACGGCCGCGAGGGCGAGGCGGGCCTGCGCGGGGGAAGCCGCCCCGGAGAGAATGGCCCAGGCCTGCGTGTTCAGATAAACCTGCCCCTCCGGATAATCCTTGGTGCCGAAGATCGTGCCGTCCTCGGCGATGGCCCAGCGAAACCACCCGCCGTCCCAAGCGACGCGCCCGAGGGCCTCGTCAAGCCGGGCGAGCCCGGCGCGCGCCCACGCGGATTCGGCGGACAGCTGCTTCCGATCGGCGATCCCGGCGTAAACATCGAGGCCGAGCCGGAGCTGGAAGGCGACAAAGAGGGACTCGCCCCGGTGGCCGAGCTTGAGGCAGTCGTTCCAGTCCGCGGCAAGCCCGCAGGGCAGGCCGTTGGCTCCGGAGCGTTCGAGGTTGAATTCAAGGGCGCGGCGCAGGTGGCCGAGCACCGTGGCCGCGCCGGCGTCTGCATAGGGCACCACCTCGTCGTAGAAGCCGGTGTCGCCGGTCTCGTCGACGTAGGCGGGGATGGCGTTGAAAAACCAAAGACAGTCGTCGGAGCGATAATGCGACGACGGGGTGGTCTCCATCTTCCCGGGCTCGTGGCTCCAGGGCCGGACCTCCGGTCGGGCGCCGCCGGTGGCGTCCTGCGCGGAGAGCATGAGGAGCAGGCGCGCGCGCACCTCCGCCGGAAGCATGGAGGTGACGCCGAGGCAGTCCTGCACGGTGTCGCGAAAGCCGTAGCCATCCCGCTGGTCGCCGGTGTAAACCAACGAACAGGAGCGTGACCACTCAAAGGTCATGAGGGCGTTGTAGGCGCCCCACGTGTTGGCCATGGCGTCGAAGGCGGGATCGGGGGTCCTCACCCGGCAGGTGTCGAGCAGGCCGTGCCAACGGGCCTTGAGACGGTCGAGCTCGGCCTCGCAGGCCGGGACCGAACCGTATTCGGCGGCGACTCGCCGACCGGTCGTGTCCGCCCGACCGATGCCCAGCAGGATGATGACGTCGGCGGACTGGCCGGGTTCCAGAACAAGGTCGGACTGGAGCGCCCCGCAGGTGTTGTCGGAGAACCCCTGACTGCCGGTGCAACCGCCGACGACGACGGCGGCCGGGGCGTGAAACCCGCCGTAGGGACCGACAAAGGCCTCGCGGTCGCAGTCGTGGCCCGTGACCGGAGCGACGCACTGGGTCATCCACCAGTGGCGCGACTGGTCGCGGTTGGCGAAGTTGCCGGCGTCGGTCGGCAGGTGCGCGCACGAGGAGGCGGCGATGCAACCGGAGGCCGGGTCCCAGGCGGCCCGGCCGATGTATTGGGTGTATTGGAGATTGAGGGTGTCGTTGAGCAGGTTCCACTCGGTGGTGAATTCGCAGAAGGCGAAGACGCGGAGCCGGCGGCGCGCCTCCCCCGTGTTGACGACCTTGAGGCACCAGTATTCAAACTCGGCGTCGAGCGGGATGAAATAGGTGCTCTCGGCGCGGATGTCCGCGTAGTCCGAACGCATGGTCGCGTAGCCCGGACCAAAACGCGTCTCGGTCTCATACCGATCAAGGGGCTTGGCGGTGGCCTGCCAGGCGGCAGACCAGAATTCGCCCGAGTCCTGATCGCGCAGGTAAAACTGGCGGCCGGGCAAGTCCGTCGGCACGGCATTGTAGCGGTGACGAAGTATGCGGCCCTCCGCCGGGGATTGGGCGAACGAATAGCCGCCGGCTCCGGTGGTGATGATGCCGCCGTAGCGACGGGAACCGAGATAATTGGACCAGACCCGGGGCGTGTCGGGGCGGGTGATAACGTATTCGCGAGCGACGGAATCGAAGTGGCCGTAGGTGGACATGGTCGGAAAAAGCCGAATCCTGAAGCCGCCGCAGACACGGCGCCAGAAACCTCAGGTTTGGCCGCGAGGTAATCGGCCCGTTTGTTTAAACGCCCCCCGGTCTCCGCGCGTCAGCGGCGCGACGGGTGGCGGCGGGGCGGGCGGATCGCCGCGCGGCGCGGCGCGACGGGCATCAGGAGTATTTCGGAAACCGCCACGCCCTCCCCCGCCAGCGGGGTGAGCTGCTCGATCTCGGTGAAATGGTTGTGCGCGATCCCCATGTAAACCTGCGTGACCATGCCCAGATCCGGCACGACTTCCGACATGCCGCGCATCTCCCCGCGTTTCAGGGTCAACCGATACCCTCCGATCTCCGCCACGATGTCTTGAGGCTGGACCGCGATCTTCTCGGCCACCACGCCCGTGTTACGCAACGTGATCTCGTCACCGTCGATTCGCGCCACCTCGGGCGAAACCTCCCGGTCGGTCAACAACCCGTCCCGTTTGTAGATCGGCGGCAACACATAGCCCAGGGCCAGCTCCGGGGTGATCCGCCGCTTCACCCGCACGACGGCGTCGGGCGGGATCTGCAGGATGTGGATGCCCTGAAACCGGGCGTCCGACCAGGACGCCATGCAATGCAACACCCCGCCGCGCCACTCGTAAACGCGGGTGAGCGCGGGATAAGCCGGATCGGTATGCGGATGGACCACGCGTAACACCCCGCCTTCCGTCTCGATCCTGGCTGCGGGGCTGGTTTCCCAATCCGTGGGCGGCGGCCAGACGACTTTCCAAGCCGTCTGCGGCCCCAGCCAAAACCGGTGGCCGCCCCACGAGAACTGGGTCTTGAACTCGGCGAACAACAGACTGTCTCCACCACCGGGAGGCGTCAGCGCGATCAGCCGCGCACGCTCGGCCGACACGACCGCGGTCCAGCCGCACGAGGACGATTCCCAGGCCGGCTCGCCCCGCCACTGTGTCGGCGTCCACTCTCCGCCGAACACCGACGCCGTCAGCACCACCACAAACGCGACCATGATCGCCCCGCGCCAACACTTCGGTCGCACACGTGTGCACGGCCGGAACACGGCCCGATGCGGAGTCGAAAGGAAGGATAGCATAACGTGGAGAGCACGGTGCCGCTGCGACCGGCCTGCGGCAATCCTGGTTAATAGACAACAATGATGCCGTAGTGTTTTTTTCCCCAAGGCAAAGTGCGCGAGGGTATAACTTCGCCATCCACCAGAATCCGCATTGTCTCACCGTCCGTCAGACCTCGCCGCATCGCGATCACATAGGTGGATCCCCGGAACTGGCGGACCAAATTGGCTCCCGCCCAGCTGTCGGGCATGCACGGATTGATCAGCAATCCCTTGGGCGTCGCCCGCACGCCGAGAATGCCCTCGACCATCACCCAAAGCATCCACGGAGCCGTGCCTGTGGAGATGAGTCGGGTGGAGACGCCAAAGTCGGGCGCGCCCTCCATACCAAAATACGAGTTGGGCACGAAGATGGGCGGCTGCGTGTTGCGGCTCGGCGGGTTGGCCGCGTTGAGCGGCAGGTTGCGGATGATCTCGCGCAACGCCGATTCGCCATCCCCGAGGAAACATTCGGCGTAGGCCTTGAACATCCCCGCGTGACAATACACGGACCCGTTCTCGGACGTGCCCGGCTGCTTCAGGCTGATCCGGCCCCAGGTCGGATTCCACCGGGTAAACGCCGGCTTGAGCACCAGCGAGCCCGCCGGCGTTTCCAGCGAACGGATCGCGGCCAGCGTCGCGTCAAGGCGGTCTTCACTCACGTAGCCCGCCATGATCGCCCACGTCTGGCTGTTGAGAAAAATCCGCCCTTCCTCGTCGCCCGACGTGCCGAAGGCCACGCCGTCGTCGTCAAATCCGGTGACATACCACGCCCCGTTCCAGCAGTGCGCATGCACGGCGGCGCGCAACTCGTCGTCGATTTGACGAAGCCAGTCCGCCTCCGCGATCAAACCGAGCGCCCCGGCCACCTCGCGCAATCGCTGCACGGCCACGCCGAGCGCACACGTGGTCCAGGTGGATTCGCCGCGGCCTCGACGTCCGGGACCGTTGATCGGATCGGTCCAGTCGCCGTCGCCAAAAAGGCAAAGCCTGTGCGCCCCGCGACTGTCCGCCAGATTGCGCACCGCCCGCAGCAGGTGCTCAAACACGGTCACCGGCCGGGCGTCGTCGCGAAAGGGGAACGTCTCACTCATGAAGTCGAGCGAGCCGTTTTGATTGGCCACGATGATCGAGCAGATAACCAGCCAGATGCCGCCGTCCTTGTAATCGAGCGAGCAGACTTCGTGCTTGTCGGAGTCGCCCTGGGTCCACCATTGGCGCAGGTAGCCGTCGGTGTTTTGCAGCGGCAGCCGGGTGCGGAGGTAGGCGAGCGCCGCCGCCGGATCGAGGAGCGCGTAACCCAGGAAGTCTTGCAGCTGGTTGCGGATCGGAAAGCCCGTCGCCAGCCGGTTGAGACGGGACTGAAACACGATCTGTTTTTGCAACCAGTGGTTAAAAAACGCGTTCAACATCGTATCCGGCGTCTCGATACGCAGGCCGTCGCGATAGTTCGCCCAACCCGCCCGCACCGCCGCCAGAGCGGCGGCGAATGCCGCGGTGTCGGCCAACTCCGTTTGCAGCCGCCGCACGACCGTCTCCTCGCGCTCCACGCCGGCGCAAAACCCGATTTCAACACTCTCCCCCGCATCGAGCTCGATGCAGTGGTGCAACGCGCCGACCGGAAACTCCGCGCCGCATGCGTCGCCCGAACACGCGCCCGCGAGCACGGCGCGCGGCACCGCGGAAAAATCCGGTCCGCCAAAAAAACCTCGTTCGCCGGACTCGCCGGATGACGGTCTCCGCGTGCTGAACAGATACCTCAACGTGGCTTTGCCCCTGTGCTGCTCGTAACCTTCGTAGCGCAGATGATGCGGGAAATACCGGCTGAAACATGCACCGATCCCGGAATCATACCAGGCCTTCGCGTGCATCACCCCGCCGTCCTCAAACGGAAACACCGTGAACAAGGAAAGTCGCCGGCTCGATCCGGAGGTGTTTTTCAAAACCACCGTCCACAGTTCCCGGCTTCCCGCCAGGGGCACAAAACCGCTCACCCGACTTTCGATCCCCAAACGCCGGCCCCGATACTCCGCCTGGGCCGGGGTGTGGATCGCCTCGTAGGCCTCCATTGTTCGGTTCAGCGGTCGGCAAGTCAGATTCCATACATCGCCGTCTTGTTCATCCTTGAGGTAGAAGTAGCGATAGGAAGCAGGGAGTTCCCGGCGCGGGTCGGCCAGCACGAGGGTGCGGCCCTGGGCGCATTGATCCAGCTCGATGTAATACTCCGGATTGAAGAGATAGTTTTTCCAATTCGCCGGCGGATTGGCGGTGAGCACGTGCAGCGCGGCATCGTCTTTTTCGAGACGAAACAACCCGTCTTCGGCGGAGACCAACGTGGCGGCGGATTGGGAGAATTGAGGAATGGCGGAACGGTCGATTGTCGGCATCGGAGGAACAGAATAAAAACAGGAGGACAGGCGCGGGCGCGGGGGCCTTGCCTCGCGACGACGCCAAAACAAAGGCGGAAGGGACAGGTCCCTCCCGCCTCGGGAAAACAAATGCTCGGACTAGACTAAGTCCCGGCGCTCAACACACCCGACGACGCCGGACGGCGGCGAGGCCGAGCGCCGCGAGACCGCCCAGCACCGCGTAGGTGGACGGCTCGGGAATCGTCGTCGCGGTGATGCCAAAGTTATCCATCCGGATGGTATCGGTGAAATTTGAATTCAAACGCATGCCGACCTGACCGTCACCAATCGTGCCACCAACGGCCGTATAAGAGATCGACGAGCCAATTTGAGTGCCACCGATGGTCCAAAGCGAAGCGACGAACTCCACATTGCCCCCGATGTCGGCCACCTCAAGTTTGACCGTGTAGCTGGTGTTCACCGAGGTCGCCGCGAAGGTTCCGGTGGCAGCCCCCACTTGCGTGCCGGTTCCGATGCCGTTGGTGACGGTGGCGTCCGCCCCGCTCCAGAGACGGAAGTCGGCGGAACCCGCGCCATTGTTCAGTCGAAAGATACCGAGATACCCGGAGGTTCCCGAGTCATTGAGCTTGGTGTAGAATCCAATGGAGTTGTTCGCACTCGTGGTGCTGGCTCGGAAATCAGCCTGGACAGTGAAGCTGCTGAACTTGTCGAGCGGCGTGCCGCCGGCCGTGCCCGCCAGGTTGCCGGTTCCGCCCGTTGATCCGGTGTTGTAGATGAGCGTCGTGGTTCCGACTGTGTTGCGCTTGATGGCCTGCAATGTCCCGTCGTAGGAAGTGGCCGAGTTGCCGATGGGCGACCAGAAGTTGTTCTGGTAGTCCGAAAGAACATCGAAATCGATGACGGCTGCCGACAGGGACGAGGCCGTGGCGAGGCCGGCGAGGAGCAGGAGGGACTTGATGATGTGGGATGGAGGTTTCATGCGATTGCGGGTTTGGGATAAACTGGATGGTGCGGTCGGACGGAGCTGGGACGACCGACTCCTGTCTTGATGCTTCATTTCTACCCGCACCATTCCCGCACCAACAGCCGCCGTTGAATACGCATCCGGTTTTCACGCCGCGTTTGTTTGATCAATTTCCCGGCGACACACCCCACTCGTCCGGATCACGCCCCGAAACACCGACTGACGGTCATTCGTGCATCGTCAGAATAAACCCGGATTTCGAAAATCCGGGTGTGATCCAGTCCGTTGGTGGCGTGGACGCGAACGCGCAAGGCGGTGGTCGAGCGGGATTCCGGAAGGACATGCGAGCGTCTCCGCTGGTAGTTGTCCCGCACCGAAAGGATAGCGCTCCAGCCGTCCGGCGATTCAATCTCCAGATCGTAGTCGCGCACGGTCTCCGGCTGGGGGCGCCCCCAGTGCATTTTTTCCGTATATCCGTCAGCCTGAGACAAGGTAAGCAGGCGGTGCATGCCGGTGTCGAAAATCAGGACAACCTCCCCGATGCGCACCGGCGCGGGCCAGCGAAGTTCCAGCCAGGCCGGCAGGCCGGCGGTCGGATCGCTCATCCAGCGATGCGTGCCGGGGAACGCCCGATCAGGCGGCGCGCAGGTGCGCGGCAACAACGTCGTCTCCGGATCGGCGGAGTCCAACACGCGCATGCTTTGCTCCCACAGGTCGGCGGCGCCATCGGCGGCCGGGGGCGGGTGACCGTCGCCTTGCACGGCGCGGGTCTGGCCGGACAGGACGAGCGCGGGTTCGCCGCCGGGTTGGTGGCTGGAGGCGGCGACCTTCGCCCGGCGGGCGAGATCCTCCGCGTCCTCGTTGCGCACGCCGATCAGATAGGCGTCGTCCTGCAACAGGCGCTGGCGGATGGCCTGGAGCAGGCTCGGCGTGCGCGTGATGTCGGCCGCGTCGACCCCCTCGCGCAAGGCCAACGCGGCGGCGGTGCCGACGCCCTGGCCGACGGCGGCACAGGTGGCCATGACGCGGGTGGAGGCGAAGGCGATGTGGCTGGCGGAGAGGTTGCGCCCCGCGAAAAAGAGATTTTTCAAAGTCGAGGCCACGCAGGCGCCCAGCGGAATGTCGTAGAGATAGGGCAGGTGGTTCTGAACGCAGGGCGGTGAATCGACGGCGTCCACACCCTCGGGCGGATGGAGGTCGATCGGCCACCCTCCGAAGGCGATGGCGTCGGGAAAGGAGCGCGATGAAAACAGGTCGCCTTCGGTGAGAACGTGCTGACCAAGAAAGCGGCGGCTTTCGCGCTTGCCGGGGACGAAGCCGATCCACTCCAACGCCCACTGCGAGGCGTCGAGGCCGGAGTCGTTTTTGATGTGATGCCAGATGCCCAGCGCGATGGCCATGAGCTCGTCGCGGATGCGCTCGTTGTCCCTGATCGTGTCCAGGTGGCCTCCCCACTCAAGCCACCAGTAGCCGTATTCGAGACCGAGGTCGGAGCCCGCCTTTCCGAAGGGGCGGTGTTTGAAGTCGGCGGCGGTGAAGCGCCGCGCCCACGCGGGCGCCTGATAAGGCATGGGTCGTCCGTGTCGTCGCGCCTGAAACATGATCGAGGAACCGAGGGTAAGTCCATCAGCCGCGGGCGGAGCGAGCGGCTCGGCGTATTCGTCGCGGCCTTCGCGCCCGTGACGGAAAGGGGCGCCGGCCTCCAGCCCCAGCCGACCGTCGCCGGTGCAATCGGCAAACAGGGTCGCCGAGATGACGAAGCGATCCTCGGTCGAGGGCCGCTCCGCCTTGACCTCGATGATGCGCCCGTCCTCGACCCGGGCCGACGTCACGGTCGTGTTGAGCAACAACGTGAGCGACGGCTCGGCCCGGCACAGGTCGTAAAGCATGAGGTCCATCATGTGGGGCGAGCGCTGCGGGTTGCGCACGGCCTGCTCAAGACGCATCTCCTCGATGATCCCGCCTTCGCGCGGCTCCAGCGAAAGCGGCAGCCCCGCGTTGAGTCCGGTGGCGCCGACGATGTGCATGCGGATCTCGCTGGAGGCGTTTCCACCGAGCACGGGGCGATCCTGACACAGGATGACGCGGGAACCGAGACGGGCCGCGGCGAGGGCGCAGCAAACGCCGGCCACGCCGCCACCCGCGACGAGCAGATCGCACTTCAATTCGTGTTCGTTTGTTTTTTCCAAGATAACAGCGTGCGTTTTCCGGTTCGATTCGGCTTGTGGCGGCGATCAGGAGGCCGGGATCAGGCGGGCTCTCGTGACGAACGAATGTTCGGGCTTTGAAACGCCGAACACCGCTCCCACGCGGCGCAGGCCGGGCTGCGCCGCATCGTAGGCGGCGGGCGGGCGCGAGGCGTCCTCGTCGACGATCTCCAGCGGGGCGTCGGCGATGAAGTCGATGCGCAGGGTCCTGCCCCCGTGGCGTAGCGTGACGCCGGTTACGTCGGTCTCCACCGCCGCGCGAGTCATCCAGGAGAACCGGTAACGCGCGCCGGGCGCGGCGCCCGCCAGTGTGTCGCCGATCACAATCGTATCCGACGATTCAATACGCAGCTCGCGATGCAGTCGCCCGGCCCGGCCGGCGTAAAGCGGAGTGAGGTCGATGACCGCGGATTGCGTTCCGGCGGAGAAGCGATGCAACGTGGCGGCGGCGTTCTCGTCGGGCGGAATATCGTCGATGAGCGGGATGGAATGGCTGTGCGGTCCGAGCGCGTAAACGCTCCAGCGATCCTCTTCGAAAAGCCGCACGCCCGCCTGCTCAAGATCGTGATAAACCGGGGCGCCGAGGTCGGCGGTCCAGCGCACGCCGCCGAGTTCGAGGATGAAACCACCCGCGTCCATGTGGCCGTGGTGGCTGCGGGCGCGTCCGCCCTTGATGCCGGCGAAGAGCGATTCGCGACCTTCGCCGCGACGGAAGATCGCGAGCGGATTGACCCCCTCGGTGGCCCAGGCGGCGGGCGGCTGAACGGGGTCGGAGGCGGGATCGACGGACATCCACAGCAAAGCGAGCGCGAAAAAGGGATCGGGAAAGATGATGCGGCCGGGCCCCGTTGGCCCATCGTTCGGGAAGACGCGCAGGCGGGCGTGTTCGGTGGCGGCGACGCCCGGACGGGCGGTTTCGCGGGCGAACCAATACATGACGGGCAGAAACGTGCGTTTCTCGCGGGCATCGCCGTAGTTGAAAAAATCCCCGCCGGGACCGGTGAGTAAATTGACGACGTCCGCGCTTTGAAGAAAGGAGGCGTCAACCAAGTCGCCAAAAGAGCCGGTGGCCGTGCGGAGGGCCTCGGCGAGGAGAACGTGAAAAGTGGTGCCGTAGGCCCAATACGAAGGGCCCTCGGCGTAGGAGCCGGAGGGGGCATAAGTGTCGAGGATCCCGGAGACGTTGCGCCGGGCGCGGGCGATGGTGACCGAGGCGAGTTCGGATTCGTCCTCGGCAATGGCAAGGGCGGAGAGCGCGAGTCCCGTCTCGCAGACCTGCACCCAGTTGTTGTGCAGAGCGCGCCAGTGGAGTTGGTCGGAGTCGCCGGGTCGGAGCGCGTGCCTGACGAGGGCCTCGCGGATCGTGCGCCGGGACTCGGGCGAAAGGGTGTCGTAAAGCCAGTCGTAGCCGATGGCAACGCCGGCGGCAATCGTGGCGGTGTTGAGGAAGAACGAGGGGTTCCAGTCGGCAAAGGCGGCCACGGCGAGCATCTCCCGCTCGGCGCGGGCGGCCCATCTGGTTTCTCCGGTGAGCCGGTAAAGCAGCGCAAAGTTAAGGATGCGCCGGAGGGCTTCGCCTGCGGAGGGAAGCCGGAGACCGACGAAGATACGCTCGACGGGTGGCTCGGCGTATTCGCGTTCGGCGGTCTCCCGCAGGAGCAGAAAGGCGTCGCGCAACGGACCGGGCCGCGCGCTCCCCTCACGAATGCGATCAAAGTCGCCGGCACTCGCGAGCAGACGAGGATGCGGAAGCGGTGGAGTACCGGTGACGGGAATTCCGGTCTTCGCAGTGACCGATCCGGGAAAGCGCATGGAGTGAAGAAGGGTTCTGACGACGACGAACGTGTCCATTGAAATGCCGGGCAATGACGAAGCGGGCCGCCCCTGCCCCCCAAAGAAGTCAGCACCGGTCGCTTCAACGCGAACAGATTCAAAATCGTCCCGGATGTCCCTTGTGGGTTTTGTTTAAACATCGCCCCCGGATGGCTTGGGGTTCGTGGCAAGCGCGTCAGCGGCGCACCGGATGTCGGCGCCGCGCCCGGGTGACCCCGTGCGGCGCGGCCTCCTCTTTTTCGAAACGGAACAGCCCGTCCGCGGGGGAGATCAACGCGACGGATGGCAGGAACGGCAAGACGATCGCCCCGAATAAAACAGGTGACGAAAACCGAAGGGAACGCAGGCGAGGACGGGCCCTGCCTCGCGACGACGCCAAAACAAAGACGGGAGGGGACACGGTCCCTCCCGCCTCGGGAAAACAAATGCTCGGACTAGACTAAGTCCCGGCGCTCAACACACCCGACGACGCCGGACGGCGGCGAGGCCGAGCGCCGCGAGACCGCCCAGCGCCGCGTAGGTGGACGGCTCGGGGATCGCGGTCGCGATGACGTCGAAGTTGTCCATCCGGATGGTATCGGTGGAATTTGAACTCAAACGCAGGCCGACCTGCCCCTCACCGGTCACACCTCCGACGACCGTGTAGGAAACCGAAGTGCCAATTTGAGTGCCAGCGATGGTCCAAAGCGAGGCAACGAACTGCACATCCGATCCAACATCGGTCACGTCAAGTTTGAACGTGAAGCTGGTGCTGTTGTTCGTCCAAGTCGACGAGCTCGCCGCGAAGGTTCCAGTGGCCGCACCTATCTGCGTGCCGGTTCCGATACCGTTGGTGACGGTGGAGTCCGCCCCGCTCCAGAGACGGAAATCGGCGAAGCCAGAGCCGTTGTTCAGTCGAAAGATGCCGAGATACCCGGAGGTTCCCGTGTCATTGAGCTTGGTGTAGAATCCAAGGGAGTTGTTCGCACTCGTGGTGCTGACTCGAAAATCCGCCTGGATGGTGAAGCTGCCGAACGTGTCGAGCGGCGTGCCGCCGGCCGTGCCCGCCAGGTTGCCCGTTCCGCCCGTGGACCCGGTGTTGTAGATGAGGGTCGTGGCTCCGGAGGTGCTGCTCGTAACGGCCTGCAATGAGCCGTTGTAGGCAGTGCCCGAGTTGCCGATAGGCGACCAGAAATTGTTCTGGTAATCCGAAAGCACGTCGAAATCGATGACGGCTGCCGACAGGGACGAAGTCAGGCCGAGGCCGGTGATGAGCAGGAGTGACTTGAGGGATCGGTGTTTCATAGGACTATGGGGGGCGCGGGGTAACGAGGTGGAATTGCGGGAGCAGGAGTCGCGGAGCGCGATGTGTTTCATCCCGCACAACCTCTAGCAAACGCTCCCCAAACGACGACAGCGCATTTGCCTCCGCACCCGGTTTTCACGCATATTTTGTTTGAACAACGCCCCCTCATTCGTCGGCACGAGCCCGAAGCCTGCGAGGTGTTTAAACAAAGATCCCTTGAAAAATCCGTCCCAGTGAGATGCCGCTCCTGATCAAAACAAGATTTGGGCTAATATTTCGTACGTGGGAGCCTAATGTCCCCGTCCCGCTTCTTGCTCCGTGAAAAATTTCCCCCACCCCTCCTTGGACCCGACCTCCGTTCTCCCGTCCGTGCAGGCCGGCGAAGGTCCAGACCGCTCCGATGTTCGCCAGCGGTCCCGCGGTTTCGCCCTGCTCATCACCATCACCCTGCTTGCGTTTTTGGTCCTGTTACTCGTATCGCTGGCGGCGCTGACACGCGTCGAGACCCAGGTGGCGAGCAACAACCAGCAACTCTCCCAAGCCCGTCAAAACGCGCTCATGGCGCTGAACATCGCCCTCGGCGAACTTCAGAAATACACCGGCCCCGACCAGCGCACGACCGCCCGCTCCGACATGGACGCCACGCTGGCCAACACCACGACCTCCAGCGGCCGCTGGCTCGGCGCCTACGGCAGCGGCGCGCCCGCCGACTACGCCATGGAGCCCTCGGCCATCTCCGACACCGTGGTCGCCGCCTCCGATACCCGCGGCAGTCAGGCCAAGCTGCTCAACTGGCTCGTCAGCGGCAACGAGAACACCGCCTTCGATCCCTCGTCCCATGTCGGAGCGACCGGCAACATTTCCACACCGCCGCCATCTTCGAGTTTCCAATTCACTCCGGATGGCACGGTGAGCGGCCTCGCAGTCGGCAGCACCGCCCTTACGGAAACCATCACGATCGCCGATAAAAACGGCATCGCCCAACCCGCCCGCCTGCTCGTGGGCGCCCACACCGCAGGCGCTTCCCCCGCCGATTACGTCGTTGCTCCTCTTAAAGAAGTCACCGCGGAAGCAACCGGCTTGGGCACGACTCCCGTGCCGGTTGGCCGCTACGCGTGGTGGGTGGGCGATGAAGGATCCAAGGCCCGTTTTGACCTCCCCATGTCCACCGCCTCGCAGGCCCCTCATGGCTTCGTTTCGGCCCAGCGTGCCGCCGTCGAACTGGTCGACGCCGTAAACCCCTCCGCCAGCACCTCGCTCGCCGCCGGAGACATGCTGGATCCCGCAGGCGCCCTCTCCCGTTACAATCCGGCGGCAACTGGTCTCACCCAACTGCTTTCGCCCGACCAGTTCCCCCTGTTGTCGACCACGGACGCCGCAACCCTGCGCCAGGCGATTCAATACCGCTACCATGATCTGACCGCCTATTCCTCTTCGGTCCTCTCCGATACCTACGCCGGCGGTATGAAAAAGGATTTGTCAGCCGTCTTGGCCACGGGAGCGACCACGCCCGCCGATACGGATTTCATCTTCACTCCCAAGGCAAACACCGGATCCAGCTCCCATGAGTTCGGCCTGCCCACCTGGGGTCAACTGCGCGACCATGTCCGCACGTTTTCCAGTTCCGCCGGCCTCGACCCCCGCTTCCCAGTCATGACGAAGCTGTCCACCTTCGCCGCACCGACACCCACTTCGATCGGCATCTCGCCGGTCATGACCTATGCGAACCTGGGCTTCGCCTACGGCGTTCCCCAAACCGAGACCGCGCCGTTCGATCAGGCCGGCAACCCGATCCGTCTGGCGCTCTTCCCGGTTGTCGTGCTCTGGAATCCCTACACCACCTCCATCAACCCGTCGAAATATGTCGTGGGCTTCAGGAAATACTTTGACGCCAAGTTCGAACTTCAGGCCTCGCGGCCCAACCCTCCCGGCGGCTGGGACGTTCTTAATAGTTTCGACATGGATGGGAATCGCTACCTGCGCTTCGTGATCGACGCTCCCGCCATTCCCGCCGGCCAAAGTCTGGTCTTCACCCTCGGCCAGAACGGCGTGACTTACAGCCCGGCCAACACGAGCAACCCCCTCACCCACGGATTCCGTCCAGGTAACCATGTGCTCGTGAATCCGTCGGCCACCGATCTGCCCAAGATGGTGGTTTCCACCCCTGGCCGGACCTACCGGGTGGGGGTCAACGGACGGAATGGCACGTCCGACTCCGGACTACCGGTCCCGAAAACGTTCTTCGGAAACACGACGGCTCACTACGGACGCGGCACCACCGGCGTCTGCTATCTGTCTCCTGTCGGCGCACCGGCCCCCGACAACGAACTACCCTACAAGGGTTCCAACTTCTCCAGTTGGCAGTGGTATCAATGTGTCACCGCACTGGGCACCAGCAATAACATCAGCCCCTACGGAACCAACGTCGGCTACGCCCGCCACCAGGACGCCAACGGCCTGATGCGCGAGGAGGGTGACATCGACATGATCGTCGAGCCTTCCTTCCGGCTTTCGTTCCGCATGCAATTCAAAGACTCCCGCTACCGATGGATCGCCCAGGCCAACCCGCACGCGTTCATGATGAGCAGGCCGTCCAGCCCCACCGGCAGCGGCGGCGTCGTCAACTGGACGTTGGAACCCACCGACACCAGCTGGCCCAACGATCTCGCCGTGCTCGGTTCCGCCTCCGCGCCCCGCGCATCGGCCGGCCTGACGCTGAACCACAGCGGCACGAACCCGGTGGATGTCACCCTCTTCGAATTCCGACCCGACAACCAACCCCTGCTCACGATCGGTCAGCTCCAGCATGCCAATCTCGCGTGGCTGAGCAGCTACCCGGCCTACGCAATCGGCAACAGCCTCGGCGCAACTTTCTTCGACAACGCGAAATTGGGCACTCATCCGGCGGCCCTCATGCTCGTCACCAATCCGACGGGCGCTTACGACCTCAACGTCGCCAACCGGTCCTCCGCCTTCTACGATCTGTCGTGGCTGCTGAACCACGCCTTGTGGGATCGCTACTTCGTATCGACCGTGCCTCACCCAGGCTCGGGCACCGCCGCCGACGCCGCCGTAACGCAGGACACGGACGTGCCTCCGGTCCTGCCCAACCCTCGCCACACACGCCTCGGCGATCCCGATAAAAAAGATCTGAAGAGCGCCGACCGCGCGGCCGCCATGCTGATGCTCAAGGGTGGCTTCAACATCAACTCCACCTCTGAACAAGCCTGGCGTGCCGTGCTCGGAGGCACCCACCGGCTGGCGTATGACCCCGAGACCCAAAGCACCGGCGGCACGCCCCTGCAAGTGGTCTTCCCTCGGTTCGCAAAACCGATCGCCGGCGCCCCGGCCGTCATCGACAACGACAACGCATGGCTCGGCTATCGCACGCTTGGGACCGATCAAATCGCCAATCTGGCCAGGAACATCGTTTCCGAAATCCGCCGTCGGGGCCCGTCCATCTCGCTCGCCGACTTCATCAATCGCCGCCTCACCCATGCCATCAACCCGGATGGAACCGACCCTTTCCCCCGCCAAAACGACAAGCGCATCAAAGGGGCGATCCAAGCCGCCATCGAGATGACCGCGACCGGTGTTGGCGCCATCAATGACGCCGCTACGATCCCTTACGCCGACCCGCTCGTCTCGGAAAAATTCAACAACCCGGTCACCAATGCCTTCAAGGCCGGCGAGGCGGTCGACGGGGCGCCTTCAATCGCCGCCCCCTACAGCGCCACCGCCGCTTTTTCACCTCAATACGTCACACAAGCCGACGTCCTCTCAACCATCGGCAGCGGACTCTCCGCACGGTCCGACACCTTTGTGATTCGCACCTACGGCGAGACGATCAATCCAGTGCTCTCGCCCTCCTCGCCCGGCTACATTTCCGGACGCGCCTGGTGCGAGGCCGTCGTGCAACGCCTGCCTGAATACCTCGACACCGTCGCAAACCCCAACGCCTACGAGGCGCCCGTTTCCGCGATCAATCGTCAGATGGGACGTCGCTACAAGATCGTCTCCTTCCGCTGGCTTACTCCCAACGACATATGATCTCCCTGCCACGCCATCTGCCCGTTCCTCGCGTCCTGCGCCAAGGCATCCTGCTGTCTGCCGCGCTCCTGCTGCCCGGCCCACTGCCTTCCGCCCGCGCAGCCGTCGGCGACGCCCCGCCACCGGCCGTCTTTCGGGCACTCGCTGTCGAGCGCGGCATTTCTCAACTGCATTACGACCTCGCCGGGAAACCCATCACGTTTTCCGCCCGTATCGGCTCGCTCTCCCCTCCCTGCAAGCTTCCGGAAACAGGCCGGCTCGTCCTCTACAAACGGGTGCCCTCCGCCAAACCCGGCGAACCGCCGAAAAAAGTGGTCCTCGCCGAAGAACACGTCGGCACGGAAGGACCCTACCTGATCCTGCTGGCTTACGCCCCCCCCGACCCCGCGACCGGAGCCCGTCGCCTCGTGCTGCGGGTGATCGACGATTCATGGAAGGCTCATCCACCGGAATCCGTGCGTGTCCTCAACTTGTCGGCCCGTCGCACCGCCATCCAATTCGACACCGCCACCCTGGAACTCGCATCGGGAGAGTTCCGTTTGTTTTCCCCGATGCCGGACACCGGGGTTGTCGATTTCAAGGCTGCCGCAATGGAAAACGGCACGTGGAGTCTTCGCGTGCAATTGCCCCAAGCCCTCTACCGGCGAACACGACAAACCTTTCTCATCAAGGACACCCTTCCCTCCGAAGAAAATCCCCGGCCGGTCGAGCTCAACATAACCAACATCGTGGACACCGCCCAACCTCCCCAAGACACGCAGCCGGCCCCTCGTCTTTGATCGATCCCCTCGCCCCTCCTCCGGACGTGTAACCGGCCCCGCCCCCTTTACCCTTACTTCCCCCCTTCCCCACCTCTTTCCTCCGGGACATCCTGCGTCCCCCCAAGGCTACTGCCTTGCCCAACCCCAAACAAAAACCAAACCGTATGAAAACCACCCCCGCACCCCGGTCCGCAGTCCGGTTCAAACTGCCCCGCCTCGCCGCACTGACTCCCCTCGTCATCGCGTTCGCACTCGCAGCCTCCCCCGCCCGCGCAACCACCACCCTCTACGGCTCGACCGCCGACCGCCAGGTCTCCTCCGCCGGCGCCGTCACCGACGTCAACCCGATGCTGAGCGGCTACTCCGGCACCACCGGACTCAACGCCGTATTCGTTTTCCAACTACCCACGCTGCCCGCCGGCAAGGCCTTCGCCAACGTCAGCGCCCGCATCTACCATCAGGGCAAGACCGGCACTCCCAACTTCAACGCCGACCTCTACGGACTCGGCTCGTCCTCCAGCCCGACCGTCAACGCCTCCGACTTCTACGCCGGTTCGCTCGACACCTCCTCCCTGCTCCTGCAGGACAACCTGCTCACCCCGTCCAGCGGCGCCGGCGGCAAGGTCGCTTCCGGGGCCGTCCTCACCGACTACCTCAACCTCGCCTACGCCGGCGGCTCCGGCGCGGGCCACTACGTCTTCCTGCGCGTCAGCCCCGACGTCGCCGGCCTCAACAACTACACCCGCTACAACTTCTACAGCGCCGAGACCACCCTCGGCACATTCTATGAACCCTCCCTTACCTACGACGTCGTCGACGCCCCGCCTGCCTGGGTCTCCGTGCCCCTCGGCGGAGGCGGCTACGTCACCGGCATCGTCTCCGATCCCACCGGCGCCGACATCTACATCCGAACCGACGTCGGCGGCGCTTTCCGCTGGGTCGAATCCGCCGGCGCCTGGGTCTCCATCACCGATACCATCGTCCCCACCACCACGCCCGGCGCCCAGACGCTCATGAACACCGCGGCCATCGCCGTCGATCCCTCCAACTCCAATAATCTCTACGTCGCCGCCGGCAGTCCCGTGTCCGGCTCCCTCCGCGGCATCTATGCCTCGACCGACGGCGGCGCCAGTTGGACCGCCATCGAGACCACCATCGCCATGGACGGCAACGGCGCCTTCCGCGCCTTCGGCGAACGCCTCGCCGTCGATCCCAACAACTCCAACGTCCTCTGGTTCGGCTCCCACTCCCAGGGCCTCTGGAAGGGCGTGAAGTCCGGCGGTTCCTGGACGTGGTCGCAGATCCCCTCCGGTTCCGTGCCCTTCGGTCAGGTCGCCTCCGGTGACAAGGCCGGCGTCGTCTTCGTCGCCTGCGATCCCAACGGCGGCTCCACCCTCACCTACGCCGGCGTCTACGACAGCGTCGGCTCCACCGGCGGCGTCTATCTCAGCACCAACGGAGGCTCCACCTGGGCCAAGGTCGCCGGCACCGCGCTCACCAAACCCGCCCGCGGTCAGGTCGCGCCCAACGGCACCCTCTACGTCAGCGCCAACGGCGTCATCGCCAAAATGCCCCGCGGCGGCTCCCTCGCCGCCATCACCCCGCTCGCCGGCGTCAACTACCGCGGCGTCGCCACCGATCCCAACGACTCCACCGGCAACACCGTCTACGTCGCCGAGGCCAACGGCGCCGCCCAATACAACAAAATCTGGCGTTCCACCAACGGCGGCTCCACCTGGGTCCAGCAGTATCAAAACCTCAACGACAGCCTCGCCATCGCCCGCACCGAACCCGACGGCACCCCCGCCATCACCGGCTACTGGTTCGGCAACATCACCTCCCTGCTCGTCAATCCCGCCAATTCCGCAGAGCTCTGGGCCTGCGATTTCTTCGGCGTCGCCCGCACCCAAAACGCCGGAATGCTCGGCGGCTCCGGCGTCGGCAACCAGGCCATCTGGTATATGCTCCAGAAAAACCAGGATGAGACCGTCGTCGAAACCCTCAAAAACGCCCCCACCGGCGCCGCCCTCATGACCGGAGTCGCCGACGTCGGCGGCTTCCGCTACAACGACCTCTCCGAACGCCCCCAAGGCACCGCCGGCAACAACTTCTCCAACCCCTACGGAGCCAACAGCAACAGCCTCGACTTCTCCGAGGGCAACCCGGACCACTGGGCGCGCGCCTGGACGAGCAACACCCTCATCAGCGGTTCCAGCTACTACGGCGGCGGCGCCACCTCGCGCGACGGCGGCGTCACCTGGCTCTCCTTCGGCGAGATCGACCGCCACACTGTCTCCAGCGGCACCGCCGGCTGGGAAACGTGGGACCTCACCACCTACCTCGCCTCCCGCAAAGCCAAGGGCGCGACCGTCGTCACCCTCGTCCTCGCCTCCGGCCCCGCCACCAACGACTCCACCACCCAGCTCATGTTCGCCTCGCTCGAAGCCACCGACACCGCGCTCCGTCCGCGTCTGGTCATCAACGGATCCACCACGCTGATCACCACCGCCGACGCCTTGGTCTCCGGCTACGGCGGCGCCACCAACTACGGGTCGTGGGACACCGTGCGCGTGGCCTACGCCTGGGGCAACGTCTCCAACGAGAAACACACCTACCTCAAGTTCGACCTCACCGGAGCCCCTTCCTCCATCACCAGTGCTGAGCTGCGCCTGCACCGCGTCGCCGACGCCGCCGGCATCGACCGTCCGGTCGGGGTTTATGCCTGCTCCGACACTTCATGGAGCCAATCCACCATCACTTGGAACAACCGGCCCACGCCGTACGCCAGCAGCGCCGGCCGGCCCATCAACAACCATCGCTACCGCACCGCCACCGGACTCAATCCCAGCGGCGGCCGCGTGGCCATCTCCGCCACCAACTCCGACCTGCTCGTCTGGATGCCCTTCGGCGGCGGCACGATGCCCCTCTACAGCGATGACCGCGGCGTCCTCTGGAGAGCCACCACCGGCCTGCCCGCCAACGTCAACCTGCTCATCAGCAAGGCCAACCCCAGCTACGTTCTCAACCAGCTCACGTCCGACCGCGGCAACGGCAACTTCTACATCGCCCGCTTCGCCGCATCCGGGGGCGCCCACCACATCTACCGCAGCGCCGACGGCGGCGCCAACTGGTCGCAGGTCGGCACCATCCCGTTCACCGGGGGTTCCTACAACATCTACCGCTGCCAGATCGTCGCCGCCCCTTCCGCCGGCCACGTCTGGGTGTGCGACGACGGCGTCAGCGGTACCACCAACGGCGGCCTCTGGAAATCCACCGACTCCGCCGCCACCTGGAGCACCCGCCTCGTCAACATCCGCGCCGTCCGCCAGGTCGCCTTCGGCAAGCCTCCCGCCGGGTCCTCCTACGACTACTCGGTTTTCATCAACGGCTATTACAACGGCGTGAAAGGCGTGTATCGATCCGACGACTACGGCTCCACCTGGACCGCCATCCCCGACCTGCCCACCAACGCCGACATCGAGTCCCTCGCCGGTGATCGCCAGATCCACGGCAGCCTCTTCATCGGCACCCACGGTCGCGGCGTCCTGCACTACCAACCCTGATCGCCGGCCAGTCACGCCCGACGCTATCCGTCACGAGCCTCCCCGTCGCCCCGACTTCCGACCGCCGCGCAACCCGGCACGGAAGATCCCGAAGACGGGGAGGCTTTTTATCGGCCGGCGGCCTTCCGCATCACAACAGGAAATCCGGCCCGACAAATATACCGGGCAGTCCGTGCATCCGTCGCTTGTGCCGTTCGTCCGAAACCGCCACCTTCGCATCACCGCCACCACGCGATCCGATGCCCCCGCCCAACCCCCGCCGAGCCACCCAGCGCGACGTCGCCCGCACCTCCGGCGTCTCCCAGCCGACCGTCTCGCTCGCCCTGCGCAACGATCCGTCCGTCGCCCCCGAGACCCGGGATCACATCCTGGCCGTGGCCCAAAAACTCGGCTACACCCCCGACCCCTATCTCTCGGGTCTCGCCGCCTATCGAACCCGCACCCGTCCGCCCGTCTATCAGGCCACCCTCGCCTGGCTGACCAACTACCCCCGACGCACCGAGTGGCGCCGGGCCCTTCATTTCAACGTGTACTACGAAGGCGCTGTCGAACGCGCCTCCGCCCTCGGCTACCGCATCGAGGAACACTGGCTGCGCGAGC
>JANJTQ010000009.1 GCA_024711005.1 Opitutaceae bacterium
TTTCGGCAACGCGGCCCGCCGCGTTGATCCCCGCTTGGGCGGGGCGATCGGAGGCGGGCTGTCGGGCCGGCCCGTCCAAAGCGGCGAGGGCTCGCCGCACTCCATATTCCCGCCTCAGGGCGCGGACGGGCGCATGCGGGGAGTTTCAAACGCGCACTGGTCGAATACCTCTCCGGCCGCGTCAATGGCTTGCACCAACGCGCTTCCCTCCGGACGGAGGGTCACCACAAACACGTGGCGTCGCGACTCGGAGCGCTGGAGATACCACGCCTGCTCGGGCGTGGCCGCCGGACGCACGTCGACACCCCACGCACCGTCTCCCAGATAGACAATGCCGTCCGCATCGTCGCGTTTACCGGCCCGGATCGGATAGGTGCGTTTATAGGCATGATGGTCGTTTTCGAACACCGCCGTCACACCGTGGCGCTCGAAAAGCGGCAGCCACTCGCGCTGGATCTTTTTCGCAAGGGGATGTTCGCTCGGAAGGCCGCCATCTTTGGGACGTTTGGTCGTGCCATAGGCGGGATAATGGTAACTCGGAAACACGAAGCGGCGTTGTACCCGCGCGGCGAGCGCCTCGTCCAACCAAGCCGTTTGCTCTCCCATGATCGGTTGGGTGTGGTCGGTGTCCAAGACGATGAGCGAGAGATAATCGCCGAAATCGAGCGCGTTGTACGACCGGTTTTCCGGCAGCGCGAAGAACCCGTAGAAGTAAGGCGCGTCCTCCGGGATCTTTCCGTTGTAGTGCCCTCGCACTTCATGGTTGCCGATCACCAGGACCATCGGAATGAGCAGGCCGTCCGGCGTGCGCAGGTTCCGGTAGCAAGACTGAAACCAATCCACCCAGCGTGTCGCATCGACACCATTGGCGTAGGCAAGGTCACCGCCGAGGAGGGCGAAATCCGGATCCTGGGCGCCCACCCGGCGGTTCATGACATCGATCCACTCACGGTTGTGCATCATGTCGCCGCCGCTGACGAAACGCACCGGCCGATCAAGCGTGTCCGGCGGGGTGCGAAACCGTTCCACGCCCTTGTCGTCCTCCGGCGCTTTCTCACCGAGCGCAAATTCGTACACCGTGTCGGGACTCAGCCCGGTCAATTCGACGCGTCGCACCTGATACACCGACGGCTTCGCCACCGAGTGAACGCCGTCGCGCGATACCCACTCCGACTCGCCACTGGCGAGACGATACCAGACGCGCGCGGAGGTGTGTTCGTAGAGATTGACCCAATTGACGACCATCGTGGTCGAGGGATCGTGCTGCCAGGTGAGATATAACCCCACCACGTCCCGCTGCGCAAAGAGCGGACCGGTTACCGCCAACGCCAGCAACCAGACACCGACACGAATAAAAATATTCATCTGGTGTGTATCGGCGCCCGTCGTCCCCCTGGCAAGCGGGATGACAATGGATGACAAAGCCAGTGATTTTGGTGGAGCGTTTCGAGCTTGAACGACCGTCCGCCACTCGCTTGAGCCCACCCGAATTCATGCGTATCGTGGCACGAACGTTGCATGCCGCGGAGCGCACGCGCGGCTTGCCAACCCTCGGCGACGCAACTGACTCTCTCCCTTCCCTAACAACCATCCGTGACCGGTCGCATTCAAAAACACGCTCTCGAGCGCCTCAATTTCGTCGGCGAAGTACCCGCCCCCAAACGCCTCTCGGCGTGCAAGACGTTCCTGCGACTCGAAAGCGCGATGATCCGGATGCGCCACGACGCCGGTGAGTCGGGACTGACGATCACCCGCGCCCGCAGCGCGATGATCGACGTGATGCTCTCCCATTTGTTCGACTATGCGATCGCCTCCTATGAGCGGGAGCACGGCAAGCTGTTCACCCCGGTATCGCTGCTCGCCCTCGGTGGTTACGGGCGCAGCGAGTTAAGCCCCCACAGCGACATCGACATCATGTTCCTGTTTCCTTCGAAGATGAAGGAAGCGGCCCTCAAGCCGCTGCAGGCGCACCTCACCAACGAGATTCTCTACATCCTCTGGGACTGCGGTCTCAAGGTCGGCCACTCAACACGCATGCTGGACGAGGCGTTCGCCGAGGCCCGCAAGGACATCCAGAGCAAAACCGCCCTGCTTGAGTCCCGTTTGGTCGCCGGTTCAACCACGTTGTTCGAGGGGTTCTCTCAAAGCTACAAAACCTATTATACGGTCGAGGACCCGAAGGGCTACATCGCCTCCCGCCTCGAAGATCAGCGCACCCGCCGGGCCAAGTATGGCGATTCGGTTTTCCTTCAGGAGCCCGACATCAAAAACGGCGTCGGCGGACTGCGCGACTACCAGAACACCTTGTGGATGGCCCGGGTGAAACTCGGGATCACCGACCTCAAGGAGTTGGAGGAGCAAAACTATCTTCGACGAAACGAACTGCGAGAATTCCACCGGGCCTACGAGTTTCTCCACCGCGTCCGCAACGAGCTGCATATCCAAAAAAAACGTCCCACCGACGTCCTCGATCTCGAAGCCCAGCCGCGCATCGCCCTCGGCCTCGGCTACACCAACCGCGACATGCTCGGCCGGGTCGAACAGTTCATGCGCGACTACTACCGGTCCGCGCAGACGATTTACCGCATTTCCAGGCTCGTTGAGAATCGCCTCGCCCTGACGCTGGAGAAGCCGGCCGGCCGCTTCATCTCGTTTCGCGAAATCGTGCGCGCCCGTCGCTTTGAACGCGTAAAACACATCGACGGTTTCGTCCTGCGCAACCGTGAGCTCAGCGCCGAATCGTCCGATGTTTTTCGCGACGATCCCGCGCGTCTCATTCGCGTCTTCCGCCATGGCCAAAGCCTCGATGCGAAGATGGATTTCAACCTGCAGACGCTCATCCGCGAATCGCTCCCGCTCATCACCCGGAGAGTGTCCGAATCCGCCGACGCCAACACCAGTTTCAAGGCCATCCTGGATGAGGCCGGCAACGTCCACCCCACCCTCGCGCTCATGCATGAACTCGGCGTGCTCGGGCGTTTCATCCCGGAGTTCGACGGCCTCACCTGCCTCGTGCAGCACGAATATTACCACCGCTACACGGCGGATATTCACACGCTCAACGCCATCCGTGAACTTGACCAGGTTTTTACCGAAGCCGAACCCATCACGCTCAAATACCGCGAGACGCTCCATGAGACTGCCGAGCCCACGCTGCTGTATTTAATCTTGTTGCTCCACGACATCGGCAAGGCCCGCGGCATCCAAGGCCATGCCGAAAGCGGGGTGGAGATTGCCCTTCCCATTCTCAAACGACTGAACGTCAGCCCCGAAAATCGCGAGCTGGTGGCGTTCATCATAAAAAATCATCTGATCATGGCACGCTTTTGGCAGAAGCGGGATGTAGATGATCCCAATACCGCCGCCGCTTTCGCCGAATTGGTGCCCGCCGCCGACAAGCTCAGGTATCTGTATGTCCACACGTTTTGCGACGCCCGCGGTACCGCGGCGGGTCTCTGGAATGGCTACAAGGACGCCCTCCACACGAGCCTCTTCCTCGCCACGCTCGATCACCTGATCCACGGCGAATCCCTGGTTACTCGCAATTCGGAACGCCTGCAAATGACCTATCAGGACCTCATCTCGAAAACCATTCCGGGCATCAGCCAGGACGAGATCTCGGCGCACTTCAACCTGCTCCCCGAACGGTATTTCATCCACACGGACCAGGACGAAATCGCCCTGCACATTCGCATGGTCAACCAGCTGCTCAGGTCGATCACCCAGGCCGACTCCGTGAGCTCCCTCCGCCCGATCATCGACTGGAAGGACGACATCAACCGCTCCCTCACCGTCGTCAACGTCGTCACGTGGGACCGCGCCGGCCTCTTCTACAAACTCGCCGGCGCCTTCAGCGTCGCCGGCCTCTCCATTCTCGGCGCAAAGGCGATCTCCCGCTCCGACCACATCGCCATCGACACCTTCTACGTGGTCGAACCCGGCCGCGGAGTCGTCCAGAGCGCGAAGGCCCAGGACATTTTCGCCCGCACCATCGAGGAGGCTTTGGTATCCAACAAGGATCTCTATCCCGACATCCTCGCCCAGGCCCGCAAGCACGCCCCGGTCCGCTACACCGCCCAGCCCTCCGCCGGGGAAATGATCCACGCGTCCTTCCCGCCCACCGTCGACGTCTACCACGAGCTCTCCATGCAGCGCACGATCGTCGAGGTGCAGGCTCGCGACGAGATCGGCCTCCTCTTCCGCCTGGCCAAGACAATCAGCGACCACGGTTTCGACATCACCTTCGCCCGCATTGGCACCGAGCGCGGCTTCGCGATCGATACGTTCTACATCGAGAACGCATCGCCCGACGCGACCGACGACGAACCCCGGTTGCACACGCTTCGCGACGCCCTTTCGACCATCATCGCCCCGTCGGAGACCCCCGCCGACGCGATCTGAGTTTGCCCGCCGTGCCGCCCGCGCGATACTGACGGAAAACATGGACGTCGAATCTGATCCTCGCGCCGATCGCGCGCTTTATCGCATCAGCAGCCTCGCCGGCCGCATCGACGATCCGCACGAGGCCTTGCAGGCGATCCTCGCCATTTGCATCGAGACGTTGGGCGCCTCTTCCGGCTCCGTCTCGCTCCTCAATCCCGACACCGGAAAACTCGAGATCGACGTCCACCAAGGTCTCTTCAACACGGCCGACGATGTCAGTCTCCGCCTTGGTCAGGGCATCACGGGTTGGGTCGCTTTCCACGGACGGCCCCAACTCGTCACCGATGTCACGGTCGACCCCCGCTACATTTCCATCCGCAAGGACATCCGCAGCGAGATGGCCGCGCCCATGGTCGAGGCCGGCGGTCAGATCCTCGGCGTCGTCAATGTGGACAGCGATCAGTTGAACGGCTTCAACGACCGCGATCTCGCGCTCCTCATTCGCCTTTGCGAAGAAGCGACCGCCGTCATGCAACGCCTCTGGCAGTTGCGCCACCTGAGCGGCAAGGCCCGTCAGCTCGAGTCCCTCATCACCATCGGCCAGTCGCTCGTCGGCAAACTGGAGCAACAGGAACTCTTCGATACGATCACCCGCGACGCCCGCACCATCACGGGCACCCGCGCCTGCGCATTCTACCTTTACGATTCCGCCCGCCAGACCCTGCGCCTCATCTCGCTGACCAACCCCGCGACCACGCCCCTCCCCGAGCCCGACTTGCCGATCGCTTCCTGCCTCGTCTCGTCCGCCATCCAGACCCGCCGGCAAATCGAATACCTCAACGTCCAGTCGCCCGAGTTCATCGATGTCATCGACCTGCCCCGCGATCCCGCGCTTCGCTCTCTGCTCGCCGCGCCCGTCCTCTACGAAAACGAAGTGATCGGCGTCCTCGCCGTCTTCACCGACCACATCCACCGCTTCAACAACGACGAGAAACGCCTGCTCGCCGCCCTCGCCTCCCTCGGCGCCGTCGCCCTGCAAAATTCCCGCCTCTACTCCCGCGTTTTCCAAAGCGAGGAATCCCTTCGCAAGAACGAGCAGCTCACCACCCTCGGCCTGCTCGCCGCCGAAATCGCCCACGAGATCCGCAATCCGCTCACCGTCATCAAACTCCTCTTCGGCTACCTTGATCTCGATTTCCCCACGGAGGACCCCCGCCGCACCGACGTGCGCGTCATCAGCGAAAAGCTCGACCAGCTCGAAGCGATCGTTTCGCGCGTCCTGAACTTCGCCAAGGCTCCCTCCAGTCTCCACTCGCGCTGGGTCCTCGCCGACATGATTGGCGACACCATCGTCCTCATCCGCCTCAAGCTCGCGCAAAGCAAGATCCAGCTCCGGTTCGAACCGCCTTCGCACCCGATCGTCGTCGACGTCCACAAGGGCCAGATTCAACAGGTGCTCTTGAATCTCCTGATCAACTCCACGCAGGCGATGAACGACGGCGGCACCATCATGATCCGCTGCTCGACCGAAAAGCGCGCCGACACCGACTTCGTGCTGATCGACATCAGCGACACCGGACGGGGCATTCCCGCAGAACTGCGCGAGCACATCTTCGATTCGTTCCTCTCCGGCCGCGCCGACGGCACCGGCCTGGGCCTCGCCATCGCCAAACGCATCCTGCTGTCCCATCATGGCGACATTACCTTGCTCGATTCGAGCCCCGCCGGCACCACCATGCGCATTGCACTTCCCATCGTGAGCTGATCCGGCCCGCTTCAAACACCCCGCCCTCGACAATCCCATGCCTTCGCCCTCGGACAAACGTCCCGTGATGATCGTCGCCGTCATCGCACTCCTGATTGCCGGCATCGTGGTGCTCAGCCTTGCCCGCCTTCCCCTCCCGCTGCGCCTCGCGGCTGCCGGCGTCGATTTGATCGCCGCCCTCGTCCTCTTCACCCTCAGCCGACAACCAGGCTCCGACTGATCCGCCTGCTCCCTCCGACACCGATTCCGCTTCCTCACTTCTCCGCTTTACAACATATCATCCGATTCGCATACGTTGATACGTAAATGAAGCCCGACCGTCCCATCTCCGCGCTGTTTGCCGAAAATCGTCCGCTCCGCTCGCTCGAATTTTTTCCGCCCAAGGACGATGCGGGCGTCGAGGCGCTCCGGCAAACCGCGACCGCCCTCAAGATGATTCCATGGGATTTCGTCTCGGTGACCTACGGTGCCGGCGGCACCACGCGCGAGCGCACCGCCCAGGTCAGCCGTCTGCTTAAAGACGAGTTTGATTTTACGGTGATGCCCCACCTCACGTGCGTGGGCCACAGCCGCGCCGAACTCACTGCGCTCGCCGACCAGATTCATGACAATGGTTTCCGCAACATCATGACGCTCCGCGGAGATCCGCCCAAAGGCGCGACCGAGTTCACCGTCGCCCCCGACGGCCTGCGCTACGCCAACGAACTCGTTGCCTTGCTGAAGGCCCGTCACGCCGACTTCTGCCTCGGAGTCGGTGGCTATCCCGAGAAACACCCCGAGGCGACCTCGCTCGCCATCGATCTCGACAACCTCAAGCGCAAGATCGATGCCGGGGCGGATTTCATCACGACGCAGTTGTTTTTCGACAACGCGATCTATCTGCGTTTCGTGGACAAATGCCGGGCGGTCGGCATCACCGCGCCCATCGTCCCCGGACTGATGCCCGTGCTGTCGGTGAAACAGATCCAGCGCATCGCCACGCTTTCCGGGTCGGTTTTGCCCACCACGCTCGCCCGCCGCCTGGCGGTTGCCGAATCCAATCCCGACGTGGTCGAGATCATCGGCATCGATTGGACGCTCACGCAGATCCGCGACCTCCTCGCGCATGGAGCCCCCGGCTATCATCTCTACATCTTGAACCGCGCCAAGAGCGCCCTGGCCCTCGCGGCGGGACTGGCCGCGTAAAGCACGGCACGTCCGGGAGTGGCATGGGGGCGGTCGCTTAGATGTTAAACCGAGTGAATGGCTGATTTGAGCGCACACATAAGGATTCCGTCTCATTTTTCTGCCCCCATTTTTCTGACTTAAACGATGCCCATCATTAGCCCGCAGGATTTGCACCCGATCAATCAAGAGGAATTTGCGAAACTGGATTATCGCGTGATGCGAATCGCCTTCGAGTGTCAGAATGAACTGGGAAGACTCTGCGAAGAGTCGATTTATCAAAATGACTTGGTTACACGCACTCCACAGTGGGTGAACTTGGGACGTCACAAGATCCAATTGATATCGCTGACCCGATAAATCTTCAGTCAGAAAAATGGGGGCAGAAAAATCGCCTGAACCATAGGTTAATGCCCATGCGACGGGATTGCCAATGCCACGCTCGATCCGAGGAGCTTTATTCGGCGTCGTAGATCTGGACCTTGGTCCAGTAGCTCTTGAAGCGATTCACGAAGGCGAGGTGCACCGGATCAACCTGATAGGCGTTGTGCGCCGCCACGTCGGCGAACACCGCCGTAATCGCGAACGTGAAACTCAGGTCAACGACCGGACGCGGCGGGATGCTGGCCGGGACGCCGATGAAAAGCTGTTGCACCGACGAAATCGGGCGCAGCGACTCGAGACCTTCGTTGCGGAACTCCTGTTTTTGCGCGTCGGTCAGGTCGCCGCGCAAGTAAAAGATAACGGTATGAACGAGCATGGCCCGCCACGCTGGCAGCGCGCCGCTCCGGTTGTCGAGCCGCCTTGATGCGCGAAACCAGGCGCCTTGAAAATTACGCTTTTCTCCGCACGCCGCAGCCTCGTAGGGTCCGGGTTCAATCGTGCAAACGCCCGCCAACATTCAGCTCATCGGCAACGAGGTCGCCATCATTTGGAGCGACGGCGTGGAAACCTATTTCACGATGGAAGACCTGCGCGCCGCCTCGCCAAGCGCGCAAAACGTCGGCGAACGCGACATCCTCGGCAATCAATACGGCGGCGACGGACCGAAGAAATTCCCGGGTGTCACCGTCACCGGCTGGGATCAGGTCGGTAATTACGCCCTCCGTTTCGAGTTCAGCGACGGCCATCGCACCGGGCTCTACAGCTACGACTACCTGCGTCAGCTGGCCGAACGACATCGGTAGGAGCCGGCCGCCGCGCGCCTTCACACCGCCGCCGGTCGCTCCGTTCCTCACGCCCGCCCACTGCGTGCCTTCACCTACTCGCTACTCACCACCCGCTACTCGCTACTTTTTAAAAAATGTCTTTTCCCGCCCGCACCACCACCGCCGAAATCGAACTCGGCTCCACGCTTCAGCCCAAATTCGGAGCTGACGGCCTCATCCCTTGCATCACGCAGGACATCGGCACCGGCCAGGTGCTCATGTTCGCGTTCATGAACGCCGAATCCCTCGCCCACACCCTCAAGACGAAAAAAGCCACCTATTGGAGCCGCTCCCGCAACAAGCTCTGGGTCAAAGGCGAGGAATCCGGAAACGTCCAATGGGTGAAGGAACTCTACACCGACTGCGACCAGGACGTCGTCTTGATCAAGGTCGAACAGAGCGGCGCCACCAACGCGTCCTGCCACAACGGATACAAGAGCTGCTTTTATCGTAAGTTGGAAAACCTCGACGGCGCCGCCGCCGGCGCCGGCTACGGGCTCTCCTACATCTCCGAGCCGCTCTTCGATCCGGCCGTGGTCTACAAGAAAAAGTAACCCGGTCGCCAGCCGGACAGCCCGGCGTCCGTCCCCACCGTTCACCGTCCGACCTCCGTGTTGTCCGATCCGGCCCACACGGAGGCGGACCCTCGCGCAAAACGATGGCCGGCGACGGCATATTCGCCGTCTTTTCCGGGGAAAATTGTGTTTACTTGCCCGGGCCGCCCCCGAGGGTTTCTTGAGCGTTTCCCCCAGCGGACATGTCTTGCTTCTGCTCACCAGCGCAAGTCGACCCGGCAAGGGAAGATGCCGTGCAGCTTTCTTCTCCGTATCATGGTCCCGTTTCTTCGTTTTTTTCGCCCGTCCGCTCTCACCCTGAGCGCCTTCCTCGTCGTCGTTCACACCGGGTGTCAAAACACCACGGCTCCGGCCACCAAGCCGCCGGAGAAAGCCATCGCACCGCCCCCCCAACCCGAGCCGCGTCCGGCCATCAGCAACCAATACGACGACGAACTGCGCGCCGTCCTCGACCTGGCCCGGGCCGGCAAATGGACGGAGGCCGAAGCCCAGATTTCCGCGCTCAAGCGCATCGCCCCCACGGATCCAACCGTGGAGCGCGTCCACCTCTGGACCTTGACCGAGGCCCGCCGCCGGCGTGATCGCTCTCTGGAAACCGAGTTGCGCGAAATCGAGGCAACCGACTCCCGGTTTACCCAAACCGTCGACGATCTCCTGTTCGAATCCACGTCCCGAGGCATCGATCTGCCGCGCAGTTTGCGCGAAACACTCGACGACGTGGACAAGGCGTCCAACGTCCCTCCGTCCTATGGCCGCACCGTCGACAAGGCCGCTCCGACCACCGCCACGACCGCCGCCGCCACCGTGTCGCCTGCCATGGACGACGTCCTGGCCAAACCCGTCACGATCCAGGTCGACGACCTCACCCTCGAATCGATCATCTTCACCATCGGCAAAAATACCGGCGTGAACTTTGTGGCCGACCGCGGACTCCCGCAGTTCCAACAGAAACTGAGCGTCAATATGACGGACGTTCCGTTCTCCCAGTTCCTCGATTACGTCTCCCGGCAATTCGGTCTTCACTTCGAGATCGGCGAGAACCTCGTCTGGATCGTCGATGCCAAAAACAAGAAGGCCAGCTTCGAGGAAACCCGTTTTTATCGCCTGAACCGCGGTTTCATCATGCCCGCCCAATTCGGGGCGAACGAGATCAGCCAGACCCGCGTCAAAGACAAGGACAAGGAAACCGTCAGCTCCACGCAGAAGATCGAACAGTTCGTGCGCGACGGCGCACCCTCGGCCCCGACCATCGAGCAGGCGATCAAGATGTTCTTCAAGGGTTCGACCCACATGATCGACTACGAGCGCAACATCATCGTCGCTACCGGCACGCGCGATCAGTTGAAGGTCCTCGACAGCATCATCGCCGAATTCGACCGGCCCGTGCAGCAGGTGCTCATCGAAGCCCGCTTCATCACGATCACAGAGGCCGCATTCCAGCAACTCGGCCTCGATTGGGAAACGGGCCGTCCGACCACCGCCAGCCGCTCCGCCACGGATTACACCGGCATCGGCACCAACGTCGGGCTAGGCCTCCAAAAAACCTGGACCAACGTCTTCAACAGCAGCTCCCTCACCGCCACCCTCGCCGCCATCGAGCAAAGCGGCGAGAGCCAGACCCTCAGCGCGCCCCGCCTGACCGTCGTCAACAACCGCCCCGCCACCATCCGCGACGGCAAGACCCAGTATTACTACGAGGAATACACCGTCTCCCAAACCATCCTCGAAAACCGCTCCACCTCCTCGCTCGTTCCCAAGGGCAAACCCACCAAGCTCACCGCCGGCGTCTCGCTCGACGTGCTCGCCAGCATCGGCGGCGACGGTCGTAACATCATGCTCGCCCTCAAACCCGCGGTTTCCCAGGACGTGGAACTCGTCACCTTCGCCACCATCAGCGATCTCGATTCCAGCGGCCGGGTGGCCAGCACGTTCGACATCAAGCTCCCACAGTCCCGCGACCAGGAAATCTCCACCCGCGTCGTCGTTCAATCCGGCGAGACGGTTGTCATGGGCGGCGTCATCGAAAACGAGCAGTCCACCTTCACCGAGTCCGTTCCGATCCTCGGCAAACTCCCGTTCGTCGGCGCGGCCTTCCGCAAAAAAACCGAGATCAGCAAGCCCCGGTACCTGCTGATCTTTGTGACGGCCACGTTGCTCTCGGACACCGGAGCGTTCATCCGCTACGCGCCCGACACGCCCGCCGCCTCCGTACCGACCGCTCCGTGATGCCGGCCGACGATCAGTCACGCGCCTTCCTTCCCATGCGTCCGTACGCGGCGTTGACGCGGATGTTCAGCTCGCGGCAACACATCGCCGTGCAGGCCGGCAGCCGCTTCGCGCGCATCATGCTCGCCCGCCGCGAGGGACGATCCCTGCGCATCGAACGCCTGCTCGTGATCGACCTTCAGGCCAACGGTCTGCTCACCCCCGGCGAACTGGCGACCCACCTGCGCGGAGTGCTGGCCACGTTGCCGACCGTTCCCGTCACCGTCACGCTCCAGCCGGGCCGCACCCATTCACAGGTGCTCGAACTCAAACCCGGCGACCCGCTGGCCGCCGAATGGCTCGCCCAGGCCGTCGGCGGACGCCAATTCGACCAGATCCTCAGCGTTTACGACGCACGCCCGCTTCGCCCGTTCCCCGGCCATCCCCATCCGCAATGGGTGACCATCGCGCGCGATGCCGATGTCACCATCCAGCTCATGCGCTGCGGACTCGATCCCGAGCGCACCGCCCATGTTGTCAGCGCCGACGCCGCCCTCGTCGCGGCCTACAACGCCACCTCCCGAGCCGGCGATCCAACCTCCGCGGTCCTGGTCGAGATCGGCTCCGACGCCAGCACCCTCGTCGTCATCGAGGAAGGTCAGGGCGTGTTCGCCGCCAACTTCGATCTGGGCACCGCCTCGCTGATCGCCGCCCTTGCCGTCGACCTCGACTGCTCCCTCCCGGAAGCCGAACGCATCCTGGTGCGTGAAGGCGCCGCCGCCTCGGGGCCGGCCACTCCCCGCCTGGTCACGGCGCTCGCCCGTTGGCGCAACGCGTTCGAGAACGTCCTCAAGGAACATGCCCGCGAAACCGGCCGGTCCCCCGAGCCGTTGCTCGCGCATCCCCGGCGTTTTAGCGGCGCACTGCTCGCGAACGCCGGCATCCGCGCCCTCTTTGCGAGCACCGCCGACTTGGTCCCCGTGCAAGACTGGCCGGACGTGCCATCCTCCGAAGGCGAACCGGTGAACGCCTCCGGCTGCGCCATCGCCTGCGGCGCCACCGCCATCGGACTCGATCTCGCCCCCACCTCCGTCGACCTCCTGCCCGCAACCTCGCGCACGGCGCGCAGTGCCGCACGCCGCATCGGCTGGCTGCACGTCGCGGGCCTCGCCATCGCCGCCACCGGCCTGCTCTTCGCCGCAAACACGCTTTGGCAACGCAGTGTTTCGATCGAGGCCAAGGAAACCCGCCTCGAACTCCTCCAGCGAGCCCGCGACGCCGGCCCGCAACTCACCGACACCCTCGCCGCCCGCGATCAAGCCTACCGCGAAGCCGTCCCGCTGCTCTATTTTCAAAAACGCACCCGTGATTTCGTCGCCGCCACGCGCCTCCTGCGCGAACAGCGCAAACATCCGGGCTTCTGGTTTGCCCTCGTCGCCGACTCCGAAACCTACCACGCCAACTCGCTGCCGCGCGGCACCCCCGCCGCCACTCCCGAAACCCAGCTTTTGCGCAATTGCCTCGCGCGCCCAACGGGCCTGGTGGTCGAACTCAGCCTGGCTCCCGGCGGCGGCGACCAACTCGGCAAGATCAGCACGCTCGTGACCGAACTCCGCGCCTCCCCGCTGTTTTCCGGCGTGGATATTCTGCCCGCGCGCGCCCGCCAATCGCTCGCCGATCGCTCGGTGTTTTCCAGCGGCGACGGCTTCGCCCTTTCCCTCGAAACCCCGACCTTCGAGCACTTCCTGCCGCCTCCCGCCACCCCGGGTACCACCTCCGGAGGACTCTTCGCGCAATGATCCCGCTGTCCCATCCTCGCGTGTTTTACGCCGTCATCGTCCCCGCGGCGATGATCCTCGCGTTCGCCTGGATCGCGCATCGCTCGCTGGCCTCTCGCGAGGCCAGTCTCGATGCCCGGATCGGCCGGCTCCACGACGAACTCACCCGCCGAGGAATCGCCACCGACCCGGTGAGCCTCGACGAACGCACCCGCGACCTCGCCCGCGAAACCGACGAGCTGCGCGCCCTCTCCGGTCGCGGACTCACCCTCGCCCGCGACCCGCTCGTCGCGTCGCACGCCACGCGACCGTTCCAGCTCATCGAATTCGAGCAGGAGCGCACCGCCGCCGCCCGCGCCGCGCAAGCCGCCGCCACCCAGGCCGGCGTAAAGATCGACGCCCTCGCCTTCGACGTGCTCGCCGACACCACGGAAAGTCCCGCTCAACCGCGCCGCCGCTGGGCCCAGCTCGCCCTCGCCCGCCTCGTGGTCGACCGGGCCATCGACGCACGCGTCGCCACCCTCGAAATGCTTCCGGTGCCCGCCGTGCGGGAGTTGCGCCTCGACACCGGCGCGCCGGTGCTCGCCGAGGAAATCCTCGTCTCGGTCCGTGTCACCGGCCCCGGCGCCCGCGTGCAGGCCTTCCTCGAACATCTGATTCTCGCCGACCCGGCCAACCCGCTCCTGCTGGAACACTTCATCCTGCGCAAAGAAGGCACCGCGAGCACCGATCTCGCCTCCGCCACCGTCGTGGTCGCGGGTCTGCTGCCCCCGCAAAACGCTCCGCAGCCATGACCCCCGCCCGCCGTCACATCCTGCTTTGCTCGTGCGTCCTCGCGCTGCTGACCGTGCTCACGGCTCTGTTCATATTCGGCGGCTCTCCGGATACGCCCGCCACCGTTATCGGACAGCCCCCGGCCGCCACCGACGCACCCCGGCTCAGCACCGCGGACAAGGCAACCCTTTCGTTTTTCCAGAAACCGTCCGCGCCCGCAAAGAACGACCGCAGCCTGTTCGAAACCGATTTCTTCAAACCGCCGCCCGCGCCCAAACCCGCGCCGGTCAAAGTCGCTCCGGTCCCCGTTCGCACCGTGTCGGTCGTGTATCGCGGACTCGCCCGTTTCCCCGCCGGCGCGGACATTGCCTACCTCTCCGTCGATGGAAACACCGCCGCGCTTGCCGCGGGCGACCCGGTGAAGGACGGCTGGGCACTCGACACCTTTGACTCCGCCGAAGCCGTGCTCGTTCAAGGCAAACAACGCGTTTCCCTTCGTTTTAACCGCCCCGCCACCCTGCCCGCCCAGGTACCGCCGCCCGCAGCCGATAAGAAATAAATGAACCCGTCCGATCATGAAGTCGCCACACTTCGCCGTCACGCGAGCGTGGACGAACGCCAGTTGGAACTCGCCCGCCGACGCAGCGAACTCCAGCGCATTCCCCTCCACCGCTCGATTGTCGATCTCGGGTTCGCCTCGGAACAAGCCGCATACCGCGCCGTCGCCGAAACCCTCGGCCTTGAGTTCATCACACTCGACGACTTCACCGCCCCGCGCGACGTCACCGCGCAGATCCCCATGCGCATCGTGCTCTCACATCGACTCGCGCCCATTTCCATCGAGGAGGGACAACTCACCGCCGCCTTCGCCGAACCGCCGTCCATCGGCGACCTGGGCAAGCTCCGCCTGCTCCTCGGCCTGCGCATCCGCCCGTTGCTCTGCGGCCCGCGCGCGATCCACGACTACATCAAACGCCACCACGGCCTCGGCGCCGGCACGATCCAGCGCCTGCGCGAGCAGGAAGGTCCGGGTCGCTCCTCCGGCGAGATTGTCTTCGACGTGCAGGGCACCGATGCGGCCGAAAGCGCCGACGCCACGATCACCCACTTTGTCGATCAATTGATCTCGGAGGCGCTGCGCCTGGAGGCGACCGACATCCACATCGAGCCTTTCGGCGACACCGTCAAATTGCGTTACCGCATCGATGGTTTGCTCACAGACGTTCCCCTGCCCGAGGGGCTGCGCGCCCACTACGCCGCGCTCGTTTCGCGGCTCAAGGTCATGGCCGAGCTCAACATCACCGAGCGCCGCGTGCCCCACGACGGACGCATCGCCATGAAGCGAGGCGACGAGCAATACGACCTGCGCGTCTCCATCATTCCAACCGGCCATGGCGAATCCATCTGCCTGCGCGTCCTCGGTCGCGACCGGCTTCTCAACGATCTCGCGCTTCTCGGAATGGAGCCCGAACAGCAGGCCTTGCTCGAAGAACTCGCCCGCCTGCCCCAAGGCCTCGCGCTCCTCACCGGCCCGACCGGCAGCGGCAAAACGACCACGCTCTATGCGCTGCTTTCGCACGCCCGCGACGGTCAGCGCAAGATCGTCACCATTGAAGATCCCGTCGAATACAAGCTCGACGGCGTGTCACAGATTCAAACCCGCGAGGACCTCGGCCTCGACTTCGGCGCCGGACTTCGCTCCGTGCTCCGTCACGATCCCGACGTCATTCTCATCGGCGAAATCCGCGACAAGGAAACCGCCGATGTGGCGATGCGTTCCGCGCAGACCGGCCATCTTGTTTTCTCGACCCTGCACACCAACGACAGCCTGAGCGCCCTCACCCGTCTGATCGACATGGGGGTGGAGCCGTGGGTCATCGGCGCCTCGCTCGTATGCAGCATCGCGCAACGCCTCGCCCGCCGCGTGTGCCGCCGCTGCGCCACGCCCGACGAGACGATTCCCGACGACGTTCGCGCCGAGATGGCGGCGGCGCTCGGCATCGCGCCCGGGGAGGTGCGGGCGTCGCACGGGGCCGGCTGTCCCGAATGCCGCGGCACGGGCGAACGCGGACGCGTGGCCATCTACGAGATTTTCCTGATCACGGACGAAGTGGTGGACAGTCTTTCGTCGAACATGAAAACCGTGGCCCTGCGCGACCTCGCGCGACGCCAAGGATGGAAGTCCCTGCGCGAACAAGGCTGGAGAAAAGTCCAGCTCGGCCTGGTTTCGATCGCCGAAAACCAACGCCTCACCCGCCGCCTCCAGCTGAAGGCGTGAACAGCCGGGTATGCGGTTTCAACCGCTGTTTTTAGGCACAGTTCAGCAATCAATCGCAAAGACGGGCCGACTATGTCGGCCCGTCGAAAGCGGCAGTGAAGCGCTCACCGCGCGCTACATTTCGATCTTGGTGACGGCATCGCCGGTCACTTCACATTGATCGTCACGTAACGCAGCACACCCCGATACTGGACGAGCAGGACGTTGAGCCCCGGCTTGATCATCGACTTGGCTCCGGCCACATCGGCCACGGGGCGCCGGTTGATCTCCACGATCACCAGCCCGGGCACGAGAATATCCGAGTAGGCCGAACCATCGGCAACCTCCGTGATCACGACGCCGCTCTCGATCCGTCGGTCGAGTCGGAACTGGCTGCGAAGTTCGTCATCGAGGGTCTTCACGGTGACACCGGGGAGGATCTCGTCGGCGGCGCCGGAATGTTCGTCGAGGCTGCCCATCTTCACCTTGAATGTCTTTTCCTTGCCGTCACGAAGCACCGTCACAGTGGCTTCGGTTCCCGGGACGATCTGGGCGACGACCAAACGAAGCGCGAACGGAGAGTCCACCACGCCCTTATTTACCTTCGTAATGATGTCATTGCGCTTAAGACCGGCCTTCTCGGCGGGAGAATCTTTGACCACGTCGCTGATGGCCACGCCCTTCGTGGAGGCAGGCACCCCCAGACTCTCGGCGAGCTTCGGATCGAGGTTCTGACCGGCGACGCCGAGGTATCCGCGCTGAACCTTGCCGGTGGCAATCAGGCTGTTCATCACCCCGGCCGCCTGATTGATGGGAATCGAAAAACCGATGCCGCTGTTGCCGCGCGACGGGGAGATGATCGCGGTGTTGATGCCAATCAGCCGGCCTTTCGCATCGATGAGCGCGCCGCCGGAGTTGCCCATGTTGATGGCGGCGTCGGTCTGAATGAAATTCTCGTAGCCGCCCACCTCTTCAAGCAGTCCGAGACTGTTGCGACCGGTCGCGGAAACAATGCCCATCGTCACGGTCTGGCCCACGCCAAGCGGATTGCCGACCGCGAACACCACGTCGCCGACCCGCAGCTTGTCGCTGTCCGCCATCGTGGCAACCGGCAGGTTCGTCTCGTCGATTTTGATGACGGCAACGTCGGTCTTTTCGTCGGCGCCAATGACCTTCGCGACAAACTCCCGTCCATCGGCCAGCAGGACCTTGAGTTCGTCCGCTCCGGCGACGACGTGGTTATTGGTCAGTATGTATCCATTTGTCGATACCACCACCCCGGATCCAAGCCCCTCCTGCCGCGACTCGCGCTCGGGGATCTGGTCGCCGAAAAACTGGCGAAAGAACGGGTCGATCCGAACGCGCTCGCGAACGATCTTGGTGGAATAAACCGAGACCACGGCTTTTTGCACCGGGTCGATCACGTCGGCGTAACTGGTGATGACCTTGCCGGTGTTTTCGCCCACCGGCGAACTATCGAGTTTGAGTTCGGGCTTGGGCGCGGAGGGCTTCTCCTGGGCGCAACCGATCGAGAACAGCGAAGCCACCATGGCGGCGGCCAGCACACGGGTTAAAAACTTGGTTTTCATAGGCGCGTTCAGGACCACTTGAAGCGGTGGATTGTTCCACCGCAAGCCCTTGAAAGCGCCTCCCCGCCCGATCAGAAGCCTTTGATCTTAAACAGACTCGTGACGCTCTCGTTATTGTTGATGCGCACGATGGCGTCGGCCATGAGGCTGGCGATGCTCAGCACCCGAATGGGCAGGCCTCGCGTGTCAACCGGGACGGAATTGGTCGTGATCAGCTCATCGATGTGGCCGAGCGCCAGACGCTCGTAGGCGATCGGGCTGAGCAAGGCGTGGCTCACGGCCGCGCGCACGCTCAAGGCGCCGCTGTCACGCATGATCTTGGCGGCGTTGGCCAGGGTGCCGGCCGTCTCGGTGATATCATCCACGAGGAGCACGTCCTTGCCGGCGACGTCGCCCACCACGTTGACGGTCTCGACCGTGGTGGCGTTGGTGCGCTTCTTCCAAACCATGCCAAGCTGTGCGCCCAGGATGCCGGCATACGCGGCGGCCATCTTCATGCCACCGACGTCGGGCGAGACGACAACCATGTTGTCGCCGCGGAACTGCTCGAGGTATTTAAAGAAAACGGGTGAGGCGAAAAGGTGGTCAACCGGGATGTCGAAGAAGCCCTGAATCTGTTGCGAGTGCAGATCCATCGTCAGGATACGGGTGGCGCCGGCCGCAACGAGCAAGTTGGCCACGAGCTTGGCGGTGATGGGCACGCGGGGCTGGTCCTTGCGATCCTGACGGGCGTAACCATAGAACGGCATGACGGCCGTGATGCGATGAGCCGAGGCGCGCTTGGCCGCATCAATCATAATGAGCAGCTCCATCAACGATTGGTTGGTCGGCGTACAGGTCGGCTGAATGATGAAAACATCATGACCGCGCACGTTTTCGTTGATCTTCACGAACGACTCGCCGTCCGGAAAACTCGTCACCGTGGCTTCGCCCAACGGCATCCCGATGTGATGGCAAATCTCCTCGGCGAGAGGGCGATTGGAGTTACCGGAGAAGACTTTCAGGCGATGCGAGCTCATGTGGAAGGGGCGGATCGTGTCAGGAATGTTACGGGGCGGAAGACTTTTTTAGACCTTCCATCACGGTCTCAAGGGCATCTACCCGCTTGAATAAGTCGGGGAGCTTTTTACGGAGGACGTTGATGCGCTGCTCCATGTTGTAGGGCAGAAAGGGCGATCCCTTGATGAAACTGCCTGGCGCGACATCGGAATTGATGCCCGTCTGGCCATCGGCTTTGACTCCTTTGCCAATGGTAATGTGACCGGCCACACCGGCCTGGCCGCCGAGCACCACGTAATCCTCGAGCGTGGTGCTGCCCGAAATACCGACCTGCGCGCAAATGAGGCAGTGCCGCCCGATGACGACGTTGTGTCCAACCATCACGAGATTGTCGATTTTGGTCCCCTCGCCCACCACCGTGCGACTGAAACGGGCGCGATCGAGCGTGGTGTTCGCACCGATTTCGACATCGTTTTCGATGACCACGTTGCCGACCTGCGGGACCTTTTCATGACGGCCTTGGAGGAACTCGTAACCGAAACCATCGGACCCGACGACGACGCCGGGCTGAAGGCGGACACGGTCCTTGAGGACGCACTCCGTGGCGACGACCGCACGCGGCATCAGCCAACACTCGGCGCCGATGCGGGCGTTGCGACCGATGAAGACGTGGGCCTGCAAGTGAGTGCGTTCGCCGATTACGGCACCCTCCTCGATCACGCAAAACGGCCCAACGGTCGCGGTGCCCGGAACGTGAACGCCGGGCGCGATCACTGCGGTCGCATGAATGCCGGGAGCGGGTTTGGGCCAGAGGAGTTGTTCGATTCGACCGCACAGACGGGCAAGCGCGAGGGAGGGCTTTTCAACGAAGAGGAACTGCTGTCCCGGCGCAGGATCTCCCTCGTAGTCCGACGGAAGCAGGATGATGGAGGCGGCACTCGCGGCGACCTCGGTCTTATATTTGGGGTTGCCGAGAAAGGAGAGATCGCCGGCTTGAGCGGCATTCAGGGACGCGATGCCGCGCACGGTGGCATCGGTTGAGCCTTTGACGGATACGGGTTGGACGATAGCCGCGATGTCGGCGGCGCTGAAAGCGAGCTGCATACGGAAAAACGGTGGGAGTGGCCGCGATCCATGGCAATGACCGAGCAGGCGGCGGCGCAAAAAAGTAAAAGATGCCTGGAGCAAGCTCCAAGGCATTGAAATGCAGGAGACAGACCCGCTTGCAGGCCCAGGCTTGAAAGTGGCAAGGGTGTCCTGCCCGTGGGATTGAGGGATCGGATCGTCGGCAGGATGCCCATGCCACTTTTTCGAACCTGCTCACTTCCCACTTACCCGACACAAAAAAACCCCGCTCGAAAGGGAGCGGGGTTGATGGAAACGAAATTCGCGGCGGGTTACTTCTTGGCGCCCGGGAAGGAGACCGCAGGAGTATCACCGGAGGCGGCGGGTGTGGCGGCGGCCGGAGCAGCGGAGCCGGCCGGACGGTCCTTGTCGATCTCCTTGGTCACGTCCGCGGTGATGTCGTAGGCGGGATCGAAATAGAGCAAGCTAGGCAGGCCGATGAGGGTCGGGCCGGACTTGTCGATGAGGAGAGTCGCACCCTTCTTCTTGGCGATATCGACGGCGATCTTGCTGATTTCCTCGAGGAGGAACTGCTTGAAGTTGTTGATGCGCTGCTGAAGGGACCGCTGCGTGTTGGCGCGGAAGGCATTCACTTCATTCTGCTTGCGCTGGATCTCTTGTCCCTTGGCTTCGAGGTCCTGCTGGGCCTTGGCCTTGGCATCGGCCGAAAGCGCAGGGTTGTTCACCTGCTCCTTGAGCTCGTTGAAGTCCTTCACGAGGGTATTGCCCTCGGTGTTGAGCTTCTGGAGTTCGTCCTCGGCCTTCTGCTGGTCAGCCTTGAGTTTGCTGTTCTGCTCCTCGGTTTTGTAATGGGCGTCGTAGAGCTTGGCCATGTCCACGACAAAAATCTTGGGGGCGGGCTGGGCTTGTGCGGCGACGGCAAACAGGCCGGCAAATGCCACAGCAAGGAAGGATTTAAAGGATGTCTTCATAAGTTGGTTAGGGTGATTGAGGGTGAGAGTGCTAAATTAGAAACGGGTTCCAAACGAGAAGTTAAACTGCCCGCCGTTGTCGTTCTCCGGGTCGGACGTGATCGGAATGCCGTAGTCAAGGCTCAGAGGAGCACCGGCGATCAGCAGGCGCAGACCGAAACCGAAATTGTCGTTGTAATCGTTCGGGCTGAATTCGTAGGAGCCGTCATTCACGAAGCCGACGTCATAGAAGAAGGCGAAGCGGAGCGGTTCAACGATATCGACCGAGTACTCGAAGCTGAGGAATCCGTAAGTGTTGCCACCAACCGGAACGTCGTCCGATCCGACCTTCTCTTTCGGACCGACATCGCGATATTCAAAGCCGCGCAGGGTGTACGGTCCGCCCAAGTAGAATCGATCGTAGAACGGCACTTCGTTGGTATCGCCGAAGGCATCGATCACACCGGCGCGGCCGATGACGGCGAGCACCTGATTCTGCGTGTCGAAGAGCGGGAAAAATTGGGAGCCCCGTGCCTCCAGCTTGTAATAATCCTCCTCGCCGCCGAGCGCGCTGGTGGTGATTTCGGTGATCAACTCCAGACGATTACCACGCGTCGTGTTGACGAGTTTGTCGCGCGTGTCGCGAAGGAGCTGGAGTCCAATCTTGGAGAGCGCGGTGCTTTCCTCGGGATAAACACCGAGATAGGCGGCGTCGACGTCCTGAATATCAACGATCTCGTAGCCGTAGGAGAGGCGTCCCTCAACCAACTCGAATAGACGCTTGCGGAGGTAAATCTCGGCGCCGGTGCGGACTTCGTCGTAGAACGAGCTGTTGTAATCGGACTGGGAACGGAAGATCGAGAAACCGAGCGCGAGTTGCTGTTCAAACAGCCAAGGCTCTTCAAACGAGAGAATCGCCTCACTGGATCGCGAACCGACCTGAAGGCGAAGACGGAACTTCTGACCATCGCCTTGGAACATCGAGCGGCGGTTAAAGAGGTCGAAGTTTGACTGGGTGAGTTCGGCGAACACCACGGCGCGTTCGAGCGAACTGAAGCCGGCACCGAAGGTGAGATTGCCCGTGCGTCCTTCCTTGACCGAGATTTTGAGATTTTTGCGACCGGGGATCGTGGTGGTCTCGGGCGTGACGTTTACCTCTTCGAAGAAACGCGTGTTATCGAGACGCTGCTTGGAGGTCTTCATCCGCACGGAGTCGAAAACGTCGCCGGGCCCGAGGGCCAGTTCGCGGATGATCACGATGCTCTTGGTCTTGGTGTTGCCCTCGACGCGAATGGATTCGACATGAAACTTGTCGCCTTCCCGGACGCGGTATTCGACGTCGATGGCGCCGGTGTCGAGATTGGGCTTACGGACCAGCTGAACGCGCGTCTCGATGTAGCCGTCTTTACCGTAGGCGTCTTCGAGCGCGGTCACATCCCGGTCGATCTTTGAGGGAGCGAAGAGCGAACCGGTCGTCTGCTTGAGCACCGCAAGGAGTTGGTCGGTCGGGATGATGGTGTTGCCGGTGATGGTGATGTCGCCGACCCGGTATTGCCGGCCCTCGTTGATGCGAATGGTGAGGACCAGCTTACGGGAGCTGGGGTAATCATAGGCGACTTGGTCGGCAGGAACCTCGACATCGAGGTAGCCAAGCTCGCGGTAATAATCGCGGAGCTTGTCCAAATCGTCCTGAAATTGGTCGTCCTTAAAACGTCCGGAGCCGGTGAGCCAGGAGAAGATGGTCCATTTTTTGGTGTCGATCGCTTTGCGAAGCTTGCCGGTCTTGACGTGCTCGTTGCCGACAAAATTGACGCGGGCGATCTTCACCTTGGCCCCCTCGTTGATCTTAAAGGTGACGTTGCCAAAACCGGTCGAACGATTGCGGTCGATGATGTAGCTGACCTGAGCCTGGTTGTAACCCGACTTTTGGTAATATTCGCGGATCTTGGTTACGTCCTCCTTGACCTGACGTTCGTCCAAGGCGGCGTTGGCCCGGGTCTTGATCTCCTTGTCGAGACGGCGGCTCTTGACCTTGACGTTCCCGTCGTAGTTGACGCGGAGCACGCGGAACTTGGGCGTGAGCTCAAACACCAGGTTGACGGTGCGATCGGCTTCGCGCACATCGCGCTTCACCTCGATGAACTCAAACAGGCCGGTCTTGTAGAGGGACCGGATGTCCTGATCGATCATCGTGTCATCGAGTTCAAGTCCCTCACGCATCTGCATGTTGGCGCGGACGACCTGCTCGTTGACGTTGGCGGCACCAACGAACTTCAGGTCCAGCGAGCCCACCTTATAGCTGGAAGCGGCGGATTGAGCCCGGATCGCCCCGCCCGTCGTGACGAGCAAGGCAATGATCAAGAAAAGACGAACGACCCCGAAAAAGGGGTTACTGGGTGTAGTTTTCAAAGCGTGTAATATCCCTCAGGAACGTAAGTTTCAATTCTCCTACCGGTCCGTTTCGTTGTTTGGCAACGATTAACTCCGCGGAGTCTGCGGCCACTTGAAATTTTTCATCCGCATCCTTCGGTCGGGCGAGCATCAGAACGACGTCGGCGTCCTGCTCGATCGAACCGGATTCACGCAGATCGGAGAGCTTCGGCGTGCGGTTTTCTTTTTCGGCCGAACGGTTGAGCTGTGACAACACGATCACCGGGACATCGAGTTCCTTGGCGAGGGACTTCAGGCCGCGCGAGATTTCCGAGACCTGTTGTTCACGGGGTGTTTTAGAATCGGTCGGAGCGAGGAGCTGAAGGTAGTCGACCACGATCAAACCCAGCTTGCTCCGCGCCTGAAGGCGGCGGGCTTTCGCGCGAAGTTCCATGATCGTGAGATGACTGGAATCGTCGATGAAGATGGGAGACTTGGAGAATTCGTCGGCGGCTTCCAGCAGACGTTGCTGCTCCTCGCCATTCTTGGAGAGAAGACCATCGCGCAACAGCTTCATGTTCACCTTGGCCCGCGCGCACAACATACGAAGTGCGAGCTGGGCCGCGCCCATTTCGAGCGAGAAGATCAAGATCGGAACACCCTCCCCTCGCCTCGGCATCGCGGCGGCCTCGGCAAAATTCAGCGCCAGCGAGGTTTTGCCCATGGAAGGACGAGCCGCGAGGATGATCATTTCCTGCCGCTGAAATCCGTAGGTAAACGCGTCGAGGTCCTTGAAGCCGGAGGATACGCCGGTGAGTTCCCCCTTCTTCATCATCATTTTCGTGATGACGGCCATCGCCTCGCTGGTCGGCCCCTTCATCTGGCGGGCACCGTCCGAGACGCGGTCTTGGGTGACCTTAAAAATATCCTGTTCGACCTTGTCGACGAACTCCTCGAGTCCGCCATCGTAGTCATAGCAACTTTCGACCGCGGTGGTGGCGACCTTGATAAGTTCGCGCAGCAGGTGCAGCTCGCGAACCTTCTCGATGAAGTAATTGGACTGGGCGGTCGTCGGGATACGACTGCTGATCTGCGTGAGGAAGGCGTAGCCGCCGATCTCGTCGAGCTGCCGGCTCGTTTTGAGTTCCTCGGCGAGGATCTGAAGATCGATCGCCACGCCCGAATTGTAGAGCCCGACCAGCTTTTCAAAAATGATGCGGTTCGCCGGCGAATAAAATGCGGCGGGGCTCAGCTTACCCTCAAGGCAGCGGGCCACGATGTCGGCTCCATCAAGGAAACAGCATGACAGCAAATACTCCTCGGCTTCGATGCTGTGCGGAGGAACGCGGCCGATCACCGAGGCCGCATCGCGGGGTTCGGAGATGTCGCGACGAGGGCGACGGGGGGATTTCGTGAAGTTCTCAGCCATGAAACGGAACCATGAGGCAAGGGCCTGCGGCGGGAGAAGCAATGCCTCCGTGGGATTTTTTATTATGGTTATTCACAGGCAAAAAGGCGGGCAAAATTCCCCGGCATCACTCGGTCTAGCGCGATACAGTGGGCATTCCGAACCGACGTCGGAAGCGACGGCCTCCCCGAACGGGGAGCGGGTAAATAGAGGTCCCGTCTCCGGAGCGAACTCCGGGCGCGAGGCCGATCCCCTTTGTCACTTAATAAGTGACAAACGGGCTTGGGCGTCCCGCGGATATTGCGAGCCCGCAGGCTCGTTTCGAGTCATGACTCAAGACCCCCCGTGAATAAAAAAGCCGCAGTCGTGAGACTGCGGCTTGGATTGGGATGTGATCGGGCGGAAGGCGAACGCCTTACTTCTTGCGCTCGCTGCGCTTCGCCTTCTCGGCGCGACGGGCGGCCTGCTTTTCGAGGGCGGCGTGCTCGGGATACTCTTCCTTGCTCTTCGGAGCCTCGGCGGCGGCGACCTCGACGATCGGATTCTCGGAGACGACGTCGAAGGACACGTCAACCGAGACCTCGGCGTGCAGCTTGATCTTCACCTCGTGCTTGCCGAGGGTCTTCACCGGCGTGTGGAGGTGGATCTTGCGCTTGTCGATTTCGATGCCGGCCTCGACGAGCTTCTGATGAATGTCGGCGGAGGTGATCGCGCCAAACATCTTGCCGCCTTCGCCGGTCTTGACGGCGAACGCGATGGAGACCTTGGAGATCTTGTCGGCGAGCGCCTGGGCGCCGGCGAGTTCGGACGACTCGCGCTCGGTGCGGCGCTTCTTCAGCGCATCGACGCGCTTGCGATTGGCCTGGGTGAGAGCGACCGCGAACTTCTGCGGGAGGAGGTAGTTACGGGCGTAGCCGGCGCGGACTTTGACCTGGTCGCCTTCGGCGCCCAGACCGTCAACGGGCTTGAGGAGCAAAACTTCGTTGTGAGCCATGATGGTGTGTGTGTTTGAATTTTATTTTGAGAGGGTGCGAACGCGGAGCGCTTAGAACGGAACGTCTTCGTCGATGTTGTCTTGGGGGGGCGGCGTGGGCTTGGTGTTGCCGCGGGGAGGCGGCGTGTGGCGTTCGATCGTTTGATCGATGCCTTCGTCACCACCTGAAGCGGCGCCACGGGGAGCACCACCAGGACCACCTTCGCCTTCGCGGCCACCGAGGAACTGGAAGTTCTCGAGGACAATCTTCATCTTGCTGCGCTTCTGGCCGGTCGTCTTGTCATCCCAAGTGTCGAGCTTGAGACGGCCTTCGACGAACAGCGGACGGCCCTTGGCGCAGTATTTGGCGACGGTCTCGCCCTGCTTACCCCAAGCTTCGATATCCACAAAGGTCGTCTCATCGCGAGTGGCACCCGACTCGTCCTTGAACGTGCGGTTGACCGCGAGGCCAAACTGGCAGATGGCCGTGCCTTTCGGCGTAACCCGGAGTTCGGGATCACGCGTCAGGTTGCCAATGAGCATTACTTTGTTGAGGGAAGCCATGGGAGCGTTGCGTTCGCCCGGACTCAGACGGTCTGGAGGAAGGTGCGGTAGACGGTGCTGTTGAGACGCAGGCGCTCTTTGAGGGCGGCCGGGCCGGAGGCGGGGGCGCTGAAAGCAACCTGGACATAGGTTGCGCCGGGGAGGTTGCGATCGGTGACGCGCGCGAAATCGCGGCGTCCGAGGGTTTCGACAGAGGAGACCTCGCCATCGACGGCGACGATATCCTTCTTCACGCCGTCGATGATCTGATCGACGGAGTCTTCCTTGCCGCGGTTATCGAGGATAAAGGTCGCGCGGTAGTTGCGTTTGGTGGTGGTGCTCATTGTGAGTCTCTGCGGTTGAGTTGATTCATGGCCCGGTCGGCTCCGTGGTCTAGCACGAGGCGGAGTCCGGACACGTAGCGTTCTAAAGTCTGATCGATGATGAGTTGTTGTGGGGGAGTAAATTTGCCGAGGACGAAGTCTTTGATGTCCATCTGGGCCGGTTCTTTGGGCCCGATGCCGATGCGGTAACGAGTAAACCCGTTGCCGAGTCGCTCAAGCAGGCTGGCCACACCGTTGTGACCACCGGCGCTGCCGCTTACGGTGACTTTCACGAGACCGAGGTTGATCGTGAGGTCGTCATAAACGGCGATGACCGCAGTGCCGGGGATCTTGTAGAACCCCGTCATTGCCTGAATCGCGCGCCCGCTCTCGTTCATATACGTGAGCGGCTTCGCGAAGAAGACGGTGCGGCCGGGCACCGGATCCCAACGGGCGGTCTCCGCCTCGAACGATCGTTGCTTTTCCCAAGCAAGACCGAGCTGGCGGGCGAGCGCCTCGACGACGACAAAACCCACGTTGTGGCGGGTGTTGTCGTATTCGCGACCCGGGTTGCCGAGTCCGGCAACAAGCGAGATGGACATGACTCAAAGAACAAACGCCGGGCCCATCGCGGTCAAGCGGCGGGCCGGGGCGGCAAAGCTTACTTCTTGGCGGGAGCAGCGGCGGGCTTGGCAGCACCGGCGGCGGGAGCAGCGGCACCGGCAGCGGCAGCGGGAGCAGCGGCACCGGCGGCGGGAGCCGCGGCGGCACCAGCGGCGGGAGCAGACGAGGCGATTTCGCCCACGGGCTCGACGCAGGAAACGACCGGCTGGCCCTTGGCATCAAGGAACTCGACGCCGGAGATGGGCTGGAGGGTGCCGACCTTGAACGCCTCGCCGACCTTCAACTCGGTCACATCGACCACGATGACGGGGGGCAGATCCTTGGGAAGGCAGCGCACGCGCAAGGTGTGCGTGGCGATTTCCAACACGCCGCTCTGGTTTTTCACACCGAACGACTCACCGGTGACCTGAATCGGCACCTGGATTTCGAGCTTCTCATCGGCCTTCACTTCCTGGAAGTCGACGTGGAGAAATTTATCGGTGATAGGATCGCGCTGGACTTCCTGGAGGAAGGACAGGGCCTTGCCGGAGGAGTCCTTGCGGCTGAGCTCGATGAGGAGGGCACGGCCGGCGACGGATTTAAGGAGGCGAACGAACTCGGGGGCGTCGATGGCGATCGCTTCCGGGTTGGTGTGCTTGCCGTAAAGGATCGCAGGGATTTGGTTGGCCTTGCGCACGCGGCGCGAGGCGGAACGACCGGTTTGAGGACGGGCCGTGACGTTAAGGATCAGTTGTTCTTTGCTCATGGATTCGTTCCCCCTGTTCCTCCGGAATTAGAGGCAGGCGTATTAGAAAAGAGGCCGAAGACACGGGATTCCCCCGGGGATGGCAAACAAAACTTTGAAAATCTCCCGTGAACGGCAAAAGGAGCATTGACAACCGATGCCGGTGAATTGTTTTTCACCCCTCCTTCTTGGAGATATATTGCCTGGTAGCTCAGTGGCAGAGCAGGTGACTGTTAATCACTTGGTCGTAGGTTCGACCCCTACCCGGGCAGCCATTTTGGCCCCAAGGACTTGAAAAAGTCCTTGGGGCTTTTCTTTGCGCCTTTTTCCAGCGTTCGCACCACGAGGTTCCCGTGCCGTCGGGAGAAAATCCACGGGGCATGCAGCCGGAACACCGCCCTATGATTCCCCGCGCCCTTCCATGATAGGCTTGGCGCGTCGAGTCCCCTCACGCCGCGTCCCCCGTCCCTATTTCCGCGGATATAAGGCGCACACCGCTTTCTGAAATCATGCGAGCCCCTCGTTGCACCTATCGGATCCAACTGCATGCCGGCTTTACCTTCGATGCCCTGACGGCGCTCGTACCCTATCTCCACGCACTCGGTGTCTCCGATTGCTATTGTTCCCCGGTTTTTCGGGCAACACCGGGCAGTCGGCACGGGTATGACGTCTGCGATTATCACCTCATCAACCCGGAGCTGGGCGGGGAAAACGCATTGCGCCGGCTCGCCGATCGTCTGCGTGAACATCGCATGGGACTCTTGCTCGATTTCGTGCCCAACCACATGGGAATCGACGGCCCGTTCAACCGTTGGTGGCTCGACGTTCTCGAACATGGACTGAACTCCTCCTATGCCCGGTTCTTCGACATTCACTGGAAGGCCAACCACGAGCCCGGCGGCTCGCGCGTCTTTGCGCCCTTGCTTCCCGAACATTACGGGGTGCTCCTCGAATCCGGCAGACTGCGCCTGGTCTACGAAAACGGAGAACTGACCCTGGCTCACGAACAAGCGCGCTTCCCCGTACGTCCGGAGACCTACGCGGATATCCTCCGCCGGATCGTTCCAACCTATACGTCTGTCACGGAACCGCCTTCAAACGCCCCCAACCCTTTCAAGCAACACCTCGCCGATCTGCTCGCCCAAAAGCCGGAGATGCACGCCGTCCTCGATCGCTGTTTGGACCGCCTCAACGGGACTCCCGGCGACCCCGGCAGCTTTGATGAGCTCGATCGTATAATCGAGAGCCAGCACTACCGGCTCGCCCGCTGGCAGGCTGGTGCCCACGGCACCAATTACCGGCGTTTCTTTGCGATCGATACCTTGGTGGGCATGCGCATGGAGGACCCGAAGGTCTTCGAGGAAACCCATGGCCGTCTGCGTGAACTGATTCGCGAGCGGATCGTGACAGGACTGCGCATCGACCATGTCGATGGCTTGCGCGATCCGCAGGGTTATCTGGAACGCCTTCAGTCGCTCGCCAGCAACGCGTCCGAGGGCGACCCCGCAAGGACACCCGACTCCTTCTACGTGGTTGTGGAAAAAATCCTCGCCGAAGGAGAAACCCTCCCGCCCTCCTGGGCTACCCAAGGCACCACCGGTTATGACTTCATCGGTCAGCTTGCCGGCCTCTTCTCCGACTCCCGAAACGAAGAGGCATTCGACGAAATCTACGCGGACTTCACTGGCCGCCGTCCTCCGGACTTCGAGTCCGTGGTTTACCAGAAGAAGCGTCTGGTCCTGGACGAAATGTTTGCCAATACCGTGCACACCTTGGCGACGACGCTCGCCGAACACATCGCCATCGACCGACGCTGGCGCGACCTGACGCCGACCGAATTGTCGGCTGTCATCCGCGAATTGCTCGCGGGGTTCAGGGTTTACCGCACCTATCGTCGCCAAGGTCCGGCTTCATCAACCGACCGGGCTGAGATCGAACACGCGGCATCGTCGGCATTGGCGCGCAATCCACGACTCGAGCCCGCGGTCATCCGCTTCGTGCGCGACGTCTTGCTCGGCGATTACCCGGAACCCGCCGCGGTCCCGGCGCACCGAAACGCCATCAATGACTGGGCGCTCACCTTCCAGCAATACACCGGGGCCGTCACCGCGAAGGCCGTCGAAGACACCGCCTATTACGCTTTCAATCGTCTGATCGCGCTCAACGAAGTCGGCGGGGCACCGGGCACGTTCGGTGCCAACGTGAAGGGCTTCCACGAAGCGAACAGCCTGCGGCTTGCCCGGACTCCGCACACGTTGCTCACAACCTCGACCCACGACACCAAGGTCAGCGAAGACGTGCGCGCCCGGCTCTACGCGCTCTCCGAGATCCCCGATGAATGGCGCGCCTGGCTCGACGAATGGAGCGCGTTGAACGCCGTGCACAAAACCGCCCTCGACGGACATCTCGCGCCGGATGCGGACGAAGAATACCGCCTGTACCAAACGCTTCTCGGCGCATGGCCACTGCCTCCGGCCACCCCCGACGACGGCTTTCGTGAACGCATCGTCGGTTATCTGCGCAAGGCGGTGAACGAGGCCAAGGTTCACACGAGCATCATCCATCCAAACGACGCCTGGCTCGAAGCCTGCGATCGTTTCGTGAATGGGTTGCTGGCACCCGACGGAGGGTTTTTCCCGAGTTTTCAATCCGCCGCCGCACGCCTCGCGCGCCTCGGACTGATCAACTCTCTCGCCCAACTCGTGCTCAAACTCACCGTGCCAGGCGTGCCGGATATTTACCAAGGGAACGAAGCTTGGGACTTCAGCCTCGTCGACCCCGACAATCGGCGCGATGTCGACCGCTCCGCATCACAGAAGTGGGACGCAACCACCGCGGACACATCCGTCGGCGAACTGTTTGCCCGCTGGGAAACCGGCGAAATCAAATTCGCACTGACCCGACGCTTGTTGCGTTTTCGAGGAGAGCATCCGCGGCTCTTCAGCGATGGCGGCTACACACCATTGGAAATTTCGGGAGTCCTCGCCCGTCATCTCGTGGGGTTCGCGCGGGATGAAGGCGACGACTGCCTCGTCGTGCTTGTGCCGCGGCTTACATCGAGTCTCCCCTGGCCTCCCCTCGAGGCCGCATGGGCCGACACGCACGCACAATTGGACCCATCGTGGGGAACGCACTGGACGGACGTTCTCACCGGCGCGCCCATCGAAGCGCGGAAGGACGTTGCGCTACGGGACGCGTTTGCCGTGCTGCCCGTTGCCGTGCTGCACGCACGTCGTGACTAGTCCGTAGCGATGGAATCGGACATGGCAGCCGAGCACAGGGACAGAGGCGCTGCGCGGCCCAGTTGTAACCGCAAGAAACTGGGTTGGCGTGGGCCGGGAAGGGCCATGTTTCTTGGGAGGTAACGAGGCTGATTGGTTTCAGCTCCGTTGCTACGACGAAAACACGTCTTCTCTCACCCGGGATGACGTCATTTCGCCAAGCAGTCGATTGCAGCATTCCTGACAATAGCGGCAGGTATCGGCACACGTGGCGCAATGGCCGTGCATCGACGCATGCGAAAAACATTCGTCGGCGCAGACTTGGCAGGCGAGTACGCAGGCATGCACCTGTGCCTGCACAAGCGAACTGTCGGTCTCGGTCTGCCGCGTGAGAAGCCGGGCCGTGGTCCCGCAGATATCGGCACAATCCAGATTCGTCCGGATACAGCGAATCAAACGCTCCCTATGCTCGGTTTCTCCGAGACAGGCATCGGCGCACGAGGTGCAAACCTGCTCGCAAGTGGCCAGCATCGCGACGGCCTCGGCATAGGATTCACGGGAAGTCGGCAGCGCACGAGGGTGCTGGTTGAGCATAATATCAATGGTTTTCATCGGCGGTGGTGGTGCCGGGAATGTTTACCACAACGCCCCGCAAACCGGCATCGGGCCCGCAGCCCAAACGGCCACCGGTCAAAATGCCCGTGTCTCTTCCGACGCCGATCGCCAACGCGGTCGGCCCCTCCGAGCCACTCGGCCTACGCGGCCCTCCGACGATCCTCGGTCATCTGCCGCCTGCGGTGGCGGCCAGCGGCGAGGTTGTCCAAAAAACTCGCCAGCGTGGCACTGCTCGCCCCGCGATAGATCCGCTTCAGAATCACCTGGGCTTGCGGCAACGAACAGAGACATCCGGGAAAGTCGTGTTCATGTTCAAGTGTCGGAACCGTCACGTCCCTCGGCACCGACTCCACGAACAGGTGTTCGGGGTCGCCGATTCCAGCAAAACAGATCCGCGTCAGCCCATCCTTCGGCGTCACAATCAACTGCCCGGTTTCAAACAGGGCCCGGCTCAACCGGTTCGATGCCGCCGCTTCAGGCAAGTCGGTCGTTTCCTGTCCCGGGTCCCGTGGGTCCTGGTCCGCAAACGAGGGCGTGTCGCCGCCGGGCGAAACGACGAATCTCGGCACGCCACCGGTTTCCGGGTCTCCTTCCCGGTTGATGAATATCACCGGTAACATCACATCCTTTTTCTTCCCGGGCTGGTTCGTTCCTGTCGTGCGGACCCGATTGATCATTTCGTTTTCTCCTGATTGGCAGACTGCCATGCAGTCTTGGGGTTATTGTTTGACGCGTCTTTTGCGCAGTGGATTTCAAACATGTCACAAAACGTAAGCGGACGGTCATGCGGGACAGGGCAGCGGAAAATCCACTTCCCCGGACGGAGCCGGCTCTCTGGATTCGCACGCAACGGCCTCGGCCACGGCACCGTTATCAACCTCGCGCAACAACACCGCGCCAGGAAGACCGACCAGTAAACCTTGGTCGCCGCCACGCCAGACGAGCTGCTTCGGCGATCCGCCGAAACAGGGTTCGTTGCTCGCGATCACCAGCCGCCACCGATATCCGTTCGAGGGGCGGGTAAAGGGTTCACCATGCGCAATGCCCTCGTCCCCCTCGGCCACGCCCGCGAGCAGCAACCAATCGCCTTTGGGATCGCTCCAACGCACGCCGACGAGATGCCCGCCAATCTGTCGCACGGACCAGCGATCCCGTGAGGGCGATTGGAAAATCTCCTCCTGCGCGCGAAGTTGCAGGCAGTCGCGATAGAGATCGAGGACCTGGCGATGCGGGGTCTCGCAGCGCTCCTCCCAGTTCAATTTCGCGGAGATAAACGTTTCCCGTTGCTGCGGGTCCGGCATGCGTGCCAGCACGTCCTTCGGATAACGAGCGCCATAGTGGGCGAACTCCTTCAACCGGCTTTCCGCCATGCCCTCGCCCGCGTTTCCCGGCACGTCGGTGAAATAGGGAAAGGGCGTTCCGGCGGCCCATTCCTGCCCCATAAACAACAGCGGCGTGTAGGGCGAAAAACACAGCATCATTGAAACCGCGCGATAAGCGGCGGGCGTCACCACATCGTGCAGACGGTCGCCAAGCGGGCGGTTGCCAACCTGGTCGTGGTTCGAGATGCAAACAACAAACCGCTCCGGCGGCACATGGCCGGCGGGCGTTCCGCGCGGACGTTTCCAATGCGTGAAAAACTGCCCGTCGTAGAGCCAGCCCTGCGTCAAGGTCCTCACCCATTCGCCCACCGCGCCCGAATAACTTTTGAAATGCGCTTCCTTCTGCCCCGTCAGTGCGACGCGAATCGTGTGATGAAGATCATCCGACCAAAGCGCATCGAGTCCCCACCCGGCCTTGCGCGCCGGCGTGATCACGTTGACGTCGTTGCGGTCGTCCTCGGCGATCACCCACGCGTTTCGCGCATGGGCCGCGGCCGCGATCTCGGCGACGAGGTGCCGGGGTGAATCGTCGCGGATCGCATGCACCGCATCCACGCGGAGTCCGTCAAAGCGATACTCATCGAGCCACATGCAGACGTTCTGGACAAAGAATCGCCGCACCGCGGTCTCGTCATAGTTGAATGCCTGTCCCCAGAGGTTGCCTCGCTCCCGATGGAAATAGCCGTGGGCATACTCGGGCAGCACGTTGCCGCAGGGGCCGATATGGTTGTACACCACATCGATGATCACCGCGAGGTTGCGGGCGTGCGCGGCATCCACCAACGCCCGCAGTTCGTCGGGCGTGCCATAACACCGGGCGGGGGCGAACAACGAGACGCCGTCATACCCCCAATTGCGTTCGCCGGGAAAATCGGCGAGCGGCATCAGCTCGATCGTGTTCACCCCCAGGGCAGCCAGATTATCCAGCCGCGAAACAGCGGCCGCAAAGGTCCCCTCCGGAGTGAAGGCACCGACATGCAATTCGTAGATCACCCGCCCGCGAAACGAGGGACGGCGCCACTCGTCGGTTTGCCATGAATACGCGAGCGGATCGATCACTTGCGACGGTCCGGTCACACCGTGCGGTTGATAGCGCGACGCAGGGTCCGGGAGGAGTTTCCCGTCCACCTCGAACCAGTAGAGGTCACCGGCGCGTCCCCGGGCGTCCGTGCCGAAAAAAGAGCCTTCGCCATCGGCATCGAGGTCCATCCAACGCGAGTCCCCGTCCCTGTCGATTCGCACGCGCAACGATCGGTGGTCGGGAGCCCAGACGCGGTAAGTCACTCCGTCTTCGGAAAGACCGGCTCCCACCGGAGGAAACGTGCCGGCCTCGGCCGCATGAACCAGAGAAAGTAACGGATCACTCATGACTCGGAACGAAGCATGTCCATTGAAGTTGAATCTCCGTCAGGCCGACGCGATGGGTCTGAGGAGCGTCGGAGGCACAGCCAGCGGGCCCTTCGCTTTGCTCGTCGGCGAAGGCTTTCCCGCGGGACGGTCCTTCCGCGGTACAGTCGACTCGTCGGCCGGATTTTTCAAGGTGCGGGCTTCGTCATCGGTGCCCTCCACCTGGACGTAAAGAGCGGTCGAATGCGCCGGCAGCGGCTGTTCGTCGCCGGCCTCAAAAACGAAGTCGTCGTCGATAAACCCCGCTTCGTCCGCCGTATCGACGAGGCGCCGCCAGCGAACATGTCCCTTGCCTTTGCCGGGCAGCGCCACCGTCGCGTCTTGCGAGTCGGCATTGAAATAAACGAGGAACGTGTCGTCGCGAACGGGTTCGCCATAATAGTCGCGCAAGTCGAGCGAGTCGCCGCACAGCATCACTCCGAACACCTTGGCGAAGCCGGCCTGCCACGCTTCGTCGCTCATCGCGGAACCGTCGGCGCTCAGCCAATTGATATCCTTCACCCCGTCGCCGCGCAGGTCGTGTCCGCGGAAAAAGTCAGGCTGATGAAAGATTGGATGCTTGAGTCGAAAATCGATGAGCCGGCTGGTGAAGGTCGTGAGCCGCTGCGCATGCTCGTCACGCGACCAATCGAGCCAGCTGATCTCGTTGTCCTGACAGTAGGCGTTGTTGTTTCCTCCTTGCGTCGCCCCGTATTCGTCGCCGGCGCGAATCATCGGCACGCCCTGCGAAAGCAACAGCGACGACATAAAATTGCGCATCATTCGGCGGCGCAGCACCTGGATTTCCTCCGGTGCATCGAGGCCTTCATGCCCCCAATTGCAGGAGTTGTTGTTGTCGGTGCCGTCCTTGCCCCGCTCGCCGTTCGCCTCGTTGTGTTTGTCGTTAAACGAGACGAGATCGCGCAAGGTGAAGCCATCATGCGCGGTGATAAAGTTGATGCTGGCCGAGGGTGTTCTGCTGGTGTTCTCGTAGATGTCGGCACTGCCGCAGAAGCGATAGGCGAAGCGGCTCATCCGGCCATCCTCCCCTTTCCAGTAACGCCGCAGGGTGTCGCGATAACGACCGTTCCATTCCGCCCAAAGCACCGGGAAATTGCCCACCTGATAACCGCCGTCGCCCAAGTCCCAGGGTTCCGCGATGAGCTTCACCTGCGAGATGATCGGATCCTGTTGAATCGCATCGAAGAATGCGGAGAGCTTGCTCACGTCGTGCAGTTCGCGCGCGAGCGCCGGCGCGAGATCGAAACGGAAGCCGTCGACATGCATCTCGGTCACCCAATAGCGCAGACTGTCCATCACCAGCTGGAGCACGCGCGGATGCATCATATTGAGCGTGTTTCCCGTACCGGTGTAATCCATGTAGTAACGTGGATCTTCACCAACGAGGCGGTAATAACTGGCGTTGTCGATGCCGCGAAACTCAAGCGTCGGCCCGAAGTGATTGCCCTCCGCGGTGTGGTTGTAGACGACATCCAGAATCACCTCGACTCCCGCCGCGTGCAGGCTGTTGACCATCGTCTTGAATTCATAGACTTGGGCGCCTCCGTGACCGACGCTGCAGTAGTCGCCTTCGGGCGCGAAAAAACCGAGCGTGTTGTAGCCCCAGTAGTCGCCGAGTCCCTGGTCGAGGAGGTGCTTCGATTCGGCATGCTCGTGCACCGGCATCAATTCAAGCGCGGTCACCCCGAGTTCCTTGAAATACGCGATCGCCTCGGGACTGGAGAGTCCGGCATACGTGCCGCGGATCCTGGCCGGAAGCGCCTCCCACCGCCGGGAGAATCCTTTCACGTGCAACTCGTAGATGACGCTCTCGTGAAACGGGCGATTAGGCCGGTTGTGGTCGCTCCAGTGGAACACGGTGTCCACGACCACCGCCTTGGCCGTGATGGCGGCGTTGTCACGATCATCGAACGAGAGGTCCTGATCTTCGTGGCCGATTCGATAACCGAACATTTCGTCCAACCACCGGGGGCTCCCGCAAACCGCCTTCGCATACGGATCGAGCAAGAGTTTGTTGGGATTGAAACGATGCCCGCTCTTCGGCTCGTAAGGTCCCTCGACCCGGTATCCGTAAAGCTGGCCGGGCCGCGCCTCGGGCAGGAATCCATGCCAGACATAACCGGTGCGCTCGGTCAGGCGGATACGGGCGGTTTCAGACCCGTCGGACTCGTCGAACAGGCAGAGTTCGACTCCGGTCGCGTTCTCGGAAAACAGAGTAAAATTAACCCCCGATCCCGTCCACGTGGCCCCGAGAGGGTAACTGTATCCTTTCCAGAGTTTGAACGCAGTCATTGGGAGAACGCCGGGGCCGCAGGGGTTTTACTCATAAGGAAGAGCCTAGTCAGGAACGGCATCGGCGTCATGCGGGTCCGCCCCCGCCCGCCGAGTGGGAGTTTTACCGCTATGTGGCGGATCGATCAGTTCGGGCTTGCAGCCAAACATGTTTCCAGAAAAGCGAGCACGGCTTTCTCTTCCGCACTCAAGTCCGCCCGGGCCGTGTGCAGTTCGGTCGCCGCCCGGGCCCTCAGCACGCGGACGGTTTTTCCGTCGAGGTAGCTGTCCATGATTGCGGGATGAATATAACACTTCCGGCAGATCGCGGGGGTGTTGCCGAGCCGGCGGGCAACGATCCCGATTGCCGCGACGAGATTCCGTCGCGCCTGTGCACGGCTCCTGAAACGCTCGAACTCCCGCAAGGCAAGCGCGGCCAGCACCGTGCCGGCCCACGTGCGAAAATCCTTGGCGGAAAACTCCGCTCCGGCGATTTCGCGCAAATAGGCGTTCACATCGGTCGAGGAAATTTTCTGACGCCTCCCGTTGTCATCGACGTACTGAAACAGCTCCTGCCCCGGGAGCTCTTGGGTGCGACGAACGATCCGCGCAAGCCGCGGATCCTCGAGATCGATCTCATGTCGCTTCCCGCCCTTGCCACGAAAATTGAAGTGCAAGACCTCCCCTTTCACCGCGACGTGCCGGTCACGCATCGTGCTCAGGCCGACGGAACGGTTCTGCTTCAGATACTCTTCATTGCCGATGCGAACGAGCGTGGTTTCCAGCAGGCGCACCATCGCTGCGAGAACTTTCTCCCTCCCCAGACCGGTCATGTGCAGATCGCGGGCAACGCGTCGACGAATACGTGGTAACGCCCGGCCAAAGGCGATCGTCCGGCTGAACTTCGCGCCATCGCGAGTTTCCCTCCACTTGGGATGGTAACGGTACTGCTTCCGCCCGCGTTGATCGCGTCCGGTGGCTTGAAGATGTCCGTGCACATCGGGAGAAATCCATACATCCGTCCACGCCGGCGGAATCGCGAGACTTCGAATGCGCTTCAACGTGGCGTCGCCGTTGAAACGACGCCCCTGCGCGTTCATGTAAACAAAACCGCGTCCCGCTCGTCGCCGGGTGATCCCGGGCGTTTCATCGGTCACATAACACAGCCCCGCTTCATCGGCGGCGACCTGCGCCTCCGCCACGATCGCGGAGGCAACCGGCGTTTCGTTCCGCGGTGGTGTCCTGTGTTGGGAACGCCTGCGCCGGACTGCGGACGACGATGACATGGACTTCAAATTAACCGTCGTCGCGGCGTTGCGCCATCGGGTGTTTCACTTGGCAAAGACGTGCCGCCCGCGCCCCCTTAAGCAGCACGGTGATCACCCGTGGCTCAACGGGCTTCCTTGTGACGCTTGGCCTCCTCCAGATGCTCCTTGAGCTTCGGCAGCGCATCGCGGGCGAATCCGGCGATTTCAGGATCGCTCGACTTCGCGCCCTTTTCGAAGAGCTCCAAGACGTCCTTGTGATCGGAAACCATCTCGTCGATGTAGTCTTCGTCGAGCGTCTCCGACTGTTCGCTCCACTTTTCAACGAGGTCCACCTGCTTGTCCTCGGCCGGCAAGGAGACGCCTTTGCGATCGGCCAACGCCTTCAACTCCTTTCGCAAAGCCGCGTGGTCCTTGATCACCCTGCGGGCAAAATCACGCACGGCCGGTTTGGTCACGTTGGGCAGCACGGTTTCCGAAACGACGATCTCCTTCGTCCCGGACTCGGTCGCCTTCTCCAAGAACACCCGATCGCTCCGTTTTACGATATCCCCGTGCGTCGTCACCCCGGGCTCGTGATAACCGGCGGGCGGAGGTTGAGGCGGCGTTGAAGGGGTGTCCTGAGCAACGAGGAGGGAGACCGGAAAAACGGCGGCGCATGCCGCGAAAAAACGGTAAAAACCGAGGTGCGTATTCATATGCAGGTATTGGTCGTCGGGGTCCGTGCCCGGTTCCGCAGTCGTGCGGAAAAATGGCCGGCCCCCATGTTGCCGACGGAAGAAATCATGAGGGGCACCCCGGATATACAGCCATCCCTCGGGTTGAAGCGGGTAACCGGGATTCCCGGCGGAGAGGCGTTCACTCGGGAGGTGAACCCATCACTTGCTTCAACTCACCTCTGCACATTAGTTCCAGACATGCCGAAGAACGTTTTGTTGGTCGCCGAAGACGACCCGGTTGACGCCTTGTTGATCGAACGCGCGCTTCGTCGTTCAGGCTCCGGATTTCGAATGGTGCGCGTCACCAACGGAGACGAACTGATCGACTATGTCCGAGGGCATGGAGCCTATGCCGATCGGACCCTTCACCCGACGCCCGAGATCGTGTTACTCGACTTGAGGATGCCTCGAACCGACGGCTTCGCCTTCTTGCAATGGCGACAGAAAAGCCCGGATGGAAATCGCCTTCCGGTGGTCGTATTCTCCTCCTCCGCCCGCCAGCAGGATGTCGATCGCGCCTATTCGCTCGGCGCCAGTTCCTACGTCGTGAAACCCACCGCGCCCGACCGGCTCGAGTCCATGGTCAGGGCCTTGCACGACTGGTGGGCCGTATTCAACACCACCTCCACCTCGACTCGTCTCGCGTGATGCCCACCCAGCCCCCCGTCACCTCATCACCGAGCTGGTTCACGCGACCGCTTTTCCGCTGGAGCATCGGTATTCTCGGCGCCGTCATCGGCGGCGTGCTTGCGTTCGAAGCGCTGGGCATCTCGGTGTTCTCGCGCATCGGCATGCCCCACGAGTTTTGCTACTTGCGGGATCCCAAACTCGTCTGGTTGCACGTTGTGGCCGATCTCCTGATCGGCCTGGCCTATGTATCGATTTCGGCGACGCTCGCCTACCTCGTTTACAAGGCCAGCAAGGGCATTCCGTTCAATTGGGTATTCCTTGCGTTCGGGCTGTTCATCGTCTCGTGCGGCTTCACTCATTTCATGGAAGTCTGGGTGATTTGGGAACCCGTCTACTGGCTCTCCGGCTACGTCAAGGTGGTGACCGCCGCCGCCTCCGTTGCCACCGCGATCGCCCTGTTTCCACTCCTGCCGAAGATCTTCACGTTGATCAAATCCGCACGCCAAAGCGAAGAGCGACGCGTGGAGATTGAACGACTCAACCAGGAACTGGAGCGCTTCAATTATTCCGTCGCCCACGATCTTCGCAGTCCCCTGCGAGGGATCTCCGGCTTCAGCCAGATTCTGCGCGAGGATTGCGCCGCGGAGTTATCCCCCGAGGCGCTGGAATACTTGGACCGGATCCAGAGCTCCGTTTCCAACATGGATACGCTTATCTCGGACCTGTTGAGATATGCCACCATCGGAAAGCAAAAGCTGAAGCTGACCGCCGTTCCGCTCGACGAGGTCTTGCGTTCGACCCTCGCACTGATGAGCGCGGAAATCGACGACCGAAAGGCCAAGGTGGTGACCACCGGTCCGCTGCCCATCGTGCTCGGCGACGCGACGCTGCTGCAGATCATCTTTCAGAATCTGATCGGCAACGGGATCAAGTTCGTTGCGCCGGACGTCCGCCCCCGCATCGAGATCTCCAGCAAGACCCACATTGGATTCGTGACAATTTACTTCACGGACAACGGACTGGGCATTCCCCCCGAGGCGCAAGGCCGCATCTTCGGACTGTTTGAACGCTTTCACGCACAGTATGCCGGAACGGGCATCGGTCTGCCGATCGTTCACCGTGCGATCGAACGCCTGAACGGCGAAATCAGCGTCGGCCCGGCTCCGGCCGGCACCGGTTCGCGTTTCCGAATCACCCTCGCATCAGCCGATCCTAAACCCACCTCGGCCTAAACGGTGAAAACAAGGACGCGCGATGATCGTGCCTGTTCCTAATCCGTAGCCATCCAGCGGCGCAACCGGTCAACCGACCACTCGAACCATGGGGTGTTGCCCGACCGCGACATAAATAAGAGCGACGTCCATACCGGATAAACGGGACAGTCGCGGTTAGCGGGTGTCCGTGAATTAAGACGGACCATCGCTGGCGTTCTGCCCAGAGCCGTGAAACAAAGACCCAAGATCTACCAGTTACTCACCCGGTCTCGCCGCCAAATGCGCGTATCCAATCCCGGCGACAAAAATAGACGAACAATACCCTTATAACTAAGCGCCATTCGGATCATGTCGCTAGATGTTAATTCGGAGTTGCGCAGGAAGACGGTCGGGGCAGGAGTCATGCATGGCAAGACTCCTCCCTGGCTACTTACATCAACTCAAACGTGCTAAAAACTAACAAAACACGGCCAGTCCCCTTTCGATCGCCCACCCCTTTCGATCGCCCCCACCACCTTTGAATCGCCATCGTTGACTCGATTCGTGCGCAGGTTGTCCTCAAGTCCCGATGCGACTCTTCTCCGCCACTGACGCAATCCGGACCACCGTCTTAATGGCGGCGCTGCTGACTCCAATATTCGCCCTGGATTCGGCTCCGAAAGCGGAAACGACTCCGACACCGCAACGCTGGGTGAAAGCCAATCCGAAGAGCGCGGAGTTTTGTGGCCTTTGGACGGGACGTTTCCGCGGAACGCATGAAATCCGCTTCACCGTCACCCCCCATGACAAAGGCGGTCCGGATCACTTCCGGGTGCTTTACGAATGCCAGCAGTATCCCGATGACAAACCTCACGCGGGCGTGTTCATCGCAACGTTGGATGGATGTGGTTTGGTTGTGGGCAAGATGACGCTCTTCCTGATCGAACAAGAGCCGGGCCGGGCGATCGTCTACGGAAACTTTCACCTTGATCCCATGGTGGCCGACCTCGTGCGCTCTGAAGTAAAAAAGTAAGGTGCGAGGTTCAGCGGGGATCGCTGGATTGCTCCTTGGGCACCTGCTCACGCTCCGCTTTGAGTTGGATCAGGTAGGCCATGTCGGCGGTGGAAAAAACCGTGAGCGGAACGGTGAACACATTGCCGTCACTGCGTCGCAAGGTAACCTTTTGTTCAACAAAACCGAGGACTTCGGCCTTCATCGACCTGCCGGATGGATCCGTGAAATCCCGGAAAGGATTTTCCTTCACGCGCAACGCCACCGGTGCGGTGGTGGCAATGGGAGGCGGCGTCGCTTCCGGCGGAAGCGGCGGGGTCAACGCGGGCGGACTATACGATTTGTCCACGAGTTCCCGGGGAACGAGGTAAAAGAAACCACCGGTTTCCGCGGGAATAACGAAGCCGCGCTCGAAGGCAAAAAGCTGCGAGCGGTCGGTCAGCGAAAGCACATCAAAGGTTTTTCGGCTGGTTCCTTTTTCAATGGACCCAAGAGCAATGCGGTTATCTTTACCACCCAGTAACAGCCAGAGTTTGTCCCCTAGAAAACTGGCGGCGCTCATGTGGCCGGTCTGGCCATTTGGCAAAACCGCGGAGAGCGGCATGCTCGCAAAACGGGCGGTCATGGTTCCGCTCAGCGATTGGTCCATCAGCAACACGTCCAAAAAGGTCTCATATGAGTTTGAAAAAGAACGCCCGGCCCCCAACGCCTGCAACATGGAGTCCACCGGATACGGCTTGCCCGCCCGCCAATGCGTTCGCGTCGTGTAGAGCTCACTCCAATCAGCCTTCTCGTCGGATCGTCGATACAACAGGCCGCCGTCGATCCATGCATACCAAGTTTCATCTTTTTCAAACATGGCGGTCACGGTGAACTCTTTTCGTCCGTCCAGGCTATTCGTTGCGGGTTCGCGCATCGCGCTTGAGACGAGCTTCAGGCTTTGTTTGTCGGCTTGGTATTCATAGATCAACCCGGGCTTGCCCGAGAGCCAGACACGCTCGCGGCCGAACCACACACGGGCTTCGCCCATGCGCGGAGTATCCATCGAGCGCCAGGTCCGCGCCGTCAGATCGACTACGTAAAATGCATTGTAGGTCACGAAAAAGAGACTGTTCCCCCGCACGCCAAACACATCGTAGCCGCGACTGTAACCGTTATCGGGCAGATCCAGCAGTCGCACCACGCGAAGCACTGTGCTCATGCTGGCGTCGAGCTCCAGCCAGGTGAAGGAATTGGGTTTAACCTCCGTGAACATCAGCCAGACATGCCCCTTTTCGTCACTGGCCGCCGAAACGGCGCGGCCATAATCGCCGCCCAGATTCAGTTGTTGCGCCATCACAACGCGCTCACTGGTGGAGGCCTTGCCTGCAGGCGAACGCAGGACCAGGTGCCGATTGACATCAATCAGGAGCGCAGGGACCGGCGCCTCGGACGCCTCCTGCTTCTGCCGTGCCTTCCAGGCTTGATTCAATCCTTCCTGGGCACGCGTATTTTCGGCACGCGTCATCTCTTTCAGCGGAGGTGCCGCCACCACAAAATATTCAAAAGCCTTGAGGACTTCCTCGTCGGTGGGCACGGGCATCGGACGGGGAATCGGCCGCGTCACGTCCTCGGATTCTTTTAGAATCGAAAGCAACAGGTTCTCCGTTCGCCACTCATGCTCGACCCGGCTGCCTTTTGGTAAGCGGGCGAGGAGACGGTTCAGGCACTCGCGCAAATCCGCCTCAGGGAAGCGTCCCACCAAGTAAGGCCTGCGTTCACGCAAGATCATGCCGATGGTCCCCAGCATGGAGTGCGAATAGGGCGTGGGGTGAACCACAAAAAAATCCTCTTCGGCGGAGATTCGATCAATCAGCCAGCGCGACCAGATCACAGAGCGTCGCCAGTCAGCCGACTGGCTTTGCGGCTCGACGCGATACGGCATGAGCGACGCAAAGACGCGCACCTGCGGATTTTTGTGACCCACCAGCACGTCGAAACGCGACGCGAAAGCCGAGGACGATTCCGTATGCGCAGCCCAGTTTACAAACCACGGATGATGCAGTGAATTCCGCTGGCCGTCGATATGGGTTAAAAGCGGAGAGTAGTAATCCTTGGACTCCTGCCGCGCCATCTCCTCGAACCACTCGGCATAGAGAGTGGCCAGTCGATCGGGGTCGGAAATCAGAAAGGCGCCATAACCGATCAAGGTGACCGGCAGGTGCTGATTGCTGCCAGAAAAATCCACGCGCTCCACCAGCTTCACATAGGGACTGTTGGAAAATTTCACCGTGGGATAAAACTTCCACACGCGCTCCGTCATGATGTTCGCCATCTCGCGAAACCGTTCCCGCTCCAACAGGGTTCCGGGCAGCGCCTTGTCGCTGAAGTAAAGTGCCTGAAGCGTCTCCGCGACCCATGCCACCGCCTGTTCCGAGTAACGCAGATAGGCAATCTGCTCCGCGTAGGAAGCCGATTTGGACGGAACAGGGATACCCAGAAAACACTCCAGGCCATAGGAGGCGCGGGTAAAGACTTCCTCGTTCGGCGGCCTCGAGTAACGAAGATTACCACTGACGTAGGGCATCCTCGGCACCTGCAGATTGGCGAGAGCGCGAAGGTAGGCCGTCTCGGTATTTTTCGAGCCGAGATACAATGCGGTATCCGCCATCGCAGCCGCCTGTTCAAACGCCGACCACTTCCAGAACCAGCGCGCGTTCCGCTCGAATTGCGCTGGCTCAAGATTGCTCGCCCGGCTTTTGCCTGAATTGAGGCGGTTGGAAATTTCCTTCGCTGCCGGAGCGATCACGGCGTCGATCGACGTTCCCCCGGAATCCGGCGCAACGGAGAACTCCGCACCGTTCAACGTCAACTTGAGCCCAATACCCGAGCCAAGGTCAGTCAGCGAACCCTCGAGGGTAAAATCCGGTTCCTTCACATCCGACACCATCGTCTTGCTCAACCACTGCTCAAAGGCGGGACTGCGCACGTCCCAACGCTCGACCAAGGCGATGCCGGAATACCCCTGAAGCAGGACCGCCAGCTTGTAGGTGGCCGATTCCGTCAACGGTGCCAGACGAGGGCTGTCGGCGCGCAAGAGGCCAAGTGCAACGATGCGGCGCGGCGTGGTGTTGTCGCCGCCCGTCAGCAGCGGTCCCAATCGCGCCCCGATCATTTCGCCCAATCGCTCGGGATCATCGCGCACGAACGGATACCGCCACAATCCGATCACTTGAAGCGTGCGCGTGGAAATGACGCGAACGACCAGGGTCGGAGTTGCTTCCTTCGTCTCGGCAAACGTATTGAGCAGGATCAGAAAATCACATGCCTCCCACCCTGCCGCGCCGATCACGCCTTGAAGCGAGAGTTCTTCGTTGATCAACGAAAGTTTGCTGCGTTCGAGCAACGTCACCGATGCGTTCTGCGACAGCTTTACCAACAGCAACTCCTCGATCTGGCGTGTGCGGGTATCGGCGATAATGCCCACCTTGACCGCAACTGACGCCATGCATGGAATCCACAGAAAACAAAACGCGAGCAACGCGGTTTTCAGGAGAAAAGTAAGCGATGGCATGTCATGGGCAAATGAAGGCTGGGGGGCGCTCGGTTCGCTAAGGGCGGGCGGATAATTCGACGGAGTCAAGACTGTGATCCAAGCGGCAGGATGCGCGCCAGTCCTGCACCGAGCCTCCGGCCTGTCACGCATCCCGTTTCCCTCCGCGCGCCCGAGCCATTCGGGTCAGGCCCCGGATCAAACAATCGAACCCTGCAAATGCGCGGTGATTTTCCTGTGCAGACGGGAGAAGCGGGCCTGATGGCGCACGCCGCCGCATTATGATTTTATCCTCGATATGCCCCTTTCTTTCACCCCGAACGAAACGTTCACCCAGCTGAAACCCACGAGCCCCCACCGGGTGCTCGTCACCGGAGCGGGAGGACGCATCGGATCCTACTATGCCGAACATGCGCCGGCCCATCACGAGCGCCGACTCATGGTCCGTCCGGGAGATCCCGACGCACAAAAACTGGCAGCCGATCCAAAGGGGACTGGCCGTGTTTTGTTAGTTTTTGGCACGTTTGAATTGATGTAAGTAGCCACGGAGAGTGGCAGGACCACCCAAGTGGAGATGCGCGGCCAGCCATGCGATTGACGCCCCGGACTCATTGCGAATCTCCCGCGCAAGCGCAATCTTCCAAGTCCCCTTACGCGGTTTCCTCTGTAGATCGGCGATCGTTTTATTTATGCGCACCAATCCGGCGTCCAAGCTTGCGCCCCGCATGCCTGAGTTCAACGCGTTATCGCGAGACAAACCCATGGTAAGAGACTGCTGCCCATATTCCGTCGCGAACGCCTTGCGCCATGCCGTCGGCCCGGCTCCGGCCGGCACGGGCTCGCGCTTCCGAATCACCTTCGCATCAGCCGGCCCCCAAGCCGAAATCGGCCTGACCAGTGAAACACCAAACGCGCGGTGATTTTTCCTGTGCGGGCGGGAGAGGCGGACCTGATGGCGTACGCCGCCGCATTATGATTTTATCCTCAATATGCCCCTCTCTTTCACCCCGAACGAAACGTTCACCCAGCTGAAACCCACGAATCCCCACCGGGTGCTCGTCACCGGAGCCGGAGGGCGCATCGGATCCTACTATGCCGAACATGCGCCGGCTCATCATGTACGCCGACTCATGGTCCGTCCGGGAGATCCCGACGCGCAAAAACTGGCGGCCTGGGGCGAGGTCGTCGAAGCCGCCCTCGATGACCGCGTGCGGTTGATCGAGATTTGCCAGGGCATGGACACCGTGGTCCATCTCGCGGCCAATCCGAATCCCAACGCCGATTGGGACAGCCTGCTTCAGGCAAATATCATCGGTACCTACAACCTCATGTCCGCGGCGCGCGTCGCAGGCGTGAAGCGCGTCGTCTACGCCTCGTCCATTCACGCGGTGTCCGGTTATCCGCCCGACGTGCAGGTGAAGACCAGCGAACCGGTCAACCCTGGTGATCTCTACGGCGTCTCGAAGTGCTTCGGTGAAGCCCTTGGTCGTTACTTTGCGGAACAGGAAGGCATGTCGGTGATCGCCCTGCGCATCGGTGCGTTTCAATCCCTTCAGAAGGCCGCCGATCCGCACAACGCCGGGTTGTTGGATGCCTTCGTGTCACGACGGGATTTGAACCAATTGCTCGTGCGGTGCGTGGACGACGAGACGCTGCGCTTCGCGATTTTTCACGGCCTGAGCAACAACCGGTTCAAGCGACTCGATCTCTCCGATGCACGCGCGCTCCTCGGTTACGAGCCGCACGACGACCTCGCGGCCGAGAACCCGCAGTTCAAACACACCGCACTCGCGGAAGATCCGGAAACGCACAAAGGCACGCCTCAAGGCCGGAAGTGATGCCGGGGACAGCACCGCCCTACGCAAACGCTCTCAGTCCCTGCGGAACATCCCCGGAGCAAACAATCGCGGCGTAAAGCCGCTCCCCTAACGGGCTCGATCAAATGCCTCCGGGCTTGCCCCGAGGATCTTTACTTCAAAGACATCGCCTACAACGCGGCCGCCGCCCAGCCCGGCAAACCCAACCGGCGGCCGCAGGCGTGGTCTTCGAGCAAATTCTGCAGCCACGGCCGGGAGCAGGAGCATCCGCCGAGTTCGACGAAGTGCTTCCCTTGGTGATTCTCGACGCGGTAGTGATCGATGCGCACCGTTACCGGTTCGTTCTCACCAATTAACAAACACACGAGATCAACCGATTTCGCCTTTGAGTTGATCTTCAACTCGCTCACCTCGCCGTAGCGTTTGATCAGTCCGTTGACATATCTGCGGGCGGCCTGACTGGCCAGGGCGTCTTTGGCGGCGGTGAACATAGAGGAAAATCGTGAGTTCGATCAACCGAGTGCGACGGGCTGAGCCGCCACAGTCAACGCACGGGACCGGGGTTCCGACAGGTGCCGGGATTCTCTCCCGAACCGGTCTCGTGAAACATGGTCGGTCATTCACATCCGTCAACCGCCCTCGGACATCCGACCATGAAGCTCTCCATCAAGCACCTGAAACGTTACAAAGAGATCGCCTTCCTCCTGTGGAAATATGGCCGGTCCGATCTGGTGAAAAACATGGGGCTCGATGAACCGTACGATCCCGAGAAAGAGGGTCGCACCTTGGGCGACGTCACTCCGGATCAGTTGGCGAACGACCTTGAAGCGATGGGGCCCACGTACGTCAAAATCGGACAGGTGCTGGCCGGACGGCCCGACCTGCTCCCGGAGCCTTACCTGAAAGGACTGGAGCGACTGCAGGACAAGGTCGCCCCTTTTCCCTACGAAGAAGTCGAGCAAATCGTCGTCAACGAACTGGGCGTGCGCATCTCCAAGGCCTTCTCCGAATTCAATCCCGTCCCCAGCGCCGCGGCCTCGCTCGGCCAGGTGCACGCGGCCGTCCTGCGCGATGGACGCGAGGTCGTCGTGAAGGTTCAACGACCCGGCATTCGCGCCCAAATCGCCGACGATTTCGAGGTGCTTGGTCGCATCGCCGAGTTCCTCGACCAACACACCGCCGCCGGCCGTCGCTACCGTTTTGTCACCGTGCTCGAAGAGTTCCGTCTCACGATCCAGCAGGAGCTCAACTATGAAAACGAGGCTCAAAACCTCATCACCATCGGCCGGAACCTGGAGGAGTTTCCGCTGATCACGGTGCCCCGGCCGGTGGCGGATTACAGCACGCGCAGCGTGCTCACCATGGACTGCGTGCACGGCCGCAAACTCACCGCGATCAGCCCGCTCGCCCGCATGGATTTCGATGGCGCAGTCCTCGTCGAGGAACTCTTCAAGGCCTATCTCAAGCAGGTGCTCGTTGACGGTATTTTTCACGCCGATCCCCACCCGGGAAACGTTTTCCTGACCGACGACAACCGCATCGCCCTGCTCGATCTGGGCATGGTCGGCCACACCGCGCCCGGCATGCAGGAAAACCTGCTCAAAATCCTGATCGCCCTGAGCGAGGGCCAAGGCGAAGAGGCCGCGGAAATCGTGATCGGCATGAGTGAAAAGATGCCGTCGTTCGACGCCCCCGAGTTCCGGCGCAAGATCAGCCAGCTCATCGCCCTGCGCCGCGACCAGGGTCTCGAACGGATGAAGACCGGCCAGTCGTTGCTCGACGTAAGCGCCCACGCGCGCGACAACGGGCTCTTCGTTCCCAGCGAACTTACGCTCCTCGGAAAAACGCTCCTGCAACTCGACGAGATCGGTCGCATTCTCGATCCGTCGTTCGACCCCAACGCATCCGTCCGTCGCAATGTCACCGATCTGATGAAGCGGCGGATGAAAAAGGAGCTCACCCAGGGAAATCTCTTCAGCTCGCTTCTGGAGTTGAAGGATTTCACCACGCAACTTCCCCGCCGCCTGAACCGCGTCCTCGATGCCGTCACCAACGCCGAGGTCGAAGTGAAGGTGAAGGCGGTGGACGCCAAAACGGTTCTGGATGGCATGCAAAAAATCGCCAACCGCATCACCACGGGACTCGTGCTCGCAGCCTTGATTGTGGGTGCGGCCCTGCTGATGCGTGTTGAGACACGCTTCCAACTCTTCGGCTATCCCGGACTGGCGATCCTCTGCTTCTTGGGTGCCGCCGGTGGCGGACTCTGGCTCCTGATCGAGATCCGTCGTCACGATCCGCGCAGCGGCGAGGAGTAAGTTCCATGACGTCGAGTAACGATCAACCGACCGTTTGCATCCGACAGATTCCGCGTCTGCTATGGCGCACGATCCGGGCGTTTTTCGCCGACAGCGTCACACGACTCGGAGCCGCCCTCGCCTTTTACACCACCATCGCGGTCGCGCCGATGCTGGTGCTCACCATCGCCCTCGCGGGGGTTTTCTTCGATAGCGAGGACGCGGCTCGCGAACGCGTGCTGGGAGAGATTGAAAACCTCGCGGGCAAACAAGCTGGCGAGGCGGTCCAGGCGGTGAAACGCCCTGACCAAGAGACCGGCGGCCGGGGTGCCACCCTGATCAGCGCCGCCACCCTGATCGTCGGCGCCTTTGGCGTGTTCTACCATATGCAGGACGCGTTGAACGTCATCTGGCATGTGCCTCCGCCGAAAAAGATGAACATCTGGCGAACCCTCCTCAAACGACTCTTCTCGATGGCCATGGTGATGGCGACCGGCTTCCTGCTGCTCGCTTCGCTCGTGGTGAGCGCGCTCCTCAGTTGGGTGAGCGAACACACGCTTGGACGCCTGAATCTGCCTGCGATGATTCTGCGGATGATCGACCTCTTGCTTTCCACCGGAATGATCGCGGTGCTGCTTGCGGTGATCTTTCGGATGCTGCCCGATACGCGTGTGCGCTGGCGGCATGTGTGGCTGGGTGCCGTGTTCACCTCCGTGCTTTTCACCGTGGGCAAGACCGCGCTCGGCCTCTATCTGGCAAACGCGAGTGTCGCCTCGTCCTACGGTGCCGCCGGCTCGGTGATCGTCCTGCTGCTCTGGTGCTACTACATGGCGCAGATTATTTTCTTCGGAGCCGAGTTCACCCGCGTGACCGATTTGAGCGATGGAGGACGGGATTTCTCCAAGCTCGACCGCCCGGTGGGACGCGATCTGTCGCTCTGAGTCGAACGTGGCGGCGGACGGTTTGACCGTGGGAGCGAGCTTGCTCGCGATTCCGATCCTCGCGAGCAAGCTCGCTCCCACAAAATCACCGGCAAACAGCAGCGCGTTTCAAATGCCCCATCGCTTGCTCCAGGGATTTCAGCCCCAAACTATCCAAAACAAAAAGACCCGGCTTTCGCGCCGGGTCTCTTTTCTGAACAGCGCGGCGTTTTCAACACCGGGCGGTGAGTGATGCGTTGCCCGTAGCGGCGTTACTTGGCCCAGCCCTTCACGCCTTCCATCAACATGGCCTTGTCTGGATCTCCGGCTTCGTCGCTCACCGGCCGCATGAAGTGCAATCCGGTCATGTAGGCCGGGCGCTCCCCCTTCAGGAACTGGCCCACTGCCTGCGCGTGTTGTTTGCGCGCTTCGTCGGGAGTGATTTTTCCCTCGATGATGTCGTGCGCCAGGTTAATCGCGAGGAAGTTCATTTCCTCCTGATCGCAGCGGGCTGACAACTCGCCCTTGGTGCGCTCGACAACGACGCTGCCGTCGTAGGTCGCGAGTTCGGTGAACTTCTCCACCGGCACGTCCAAGGCGATTCCCTGCCGGAGCATGTCCTTGTGCTGCATCGGGAAATTGTGATCGATCTCCTCGTTGACCAACTCGGTGAACTTCCACGGTCCCGAGCGATGCCAGATGAGCCGGTTCACGCTCACCTCGTGCGGCTGTCCATATTTCTGAATCGTTTTCCTCGCCACCTCACGCGGCTTCTCCCGCCATTGGGAAATGACCTCCTCGACCCGGGCGGTCTCGGCGGTGGTGTTGGTGGTGACCCCCGGTTGCCGGACGTCCACGGGCTGCATGCCGGAACCGCCGGTTTCCATGCGGCTCTGATCCTGGCTCTGGTCCGTGGGGCCCTGGATTTTGCTCGATTGCTGCGCCGCCAAGGTGCCGGCGAGACAGACCGCCGAGGCGATTGCGATGGCTGTAATTTTCATTGGTTTCCTTTGGTTGGTGATTTTTTTCTTCAAGCAGCCCGTTCACTTCTCGGAACGGAAGATTCGCCCGTGGAGCTGATGTCCTCGGCTCCTCCATCCTTGAAAATCTTTTTGGCGGCGGACACCTCGTCGGAGTTTTCGGTATGGGCGGAGATGAGAATGTTGCCCGCCTTGATCTTGCCCTCGTAGCGCTTCGCCTCGAACTCGGGAATACCGAGTCCGACAAGCGCTCCGGTAATGCCGCCGACCGCCGCGCCGACCGCAACACCGCTCAACGCGGCAACGATCGGACCGGCGGCGATGAACGGACCGGCGCCGGGAATCGCAAGGGCGCCGATCCCGGCGATCCACCCGAGCGCGCCACCGGCGAGGCCGCCGGCACTCGCGCCGGCGATGGCGCCTTCCGGAGCCTTGGTGTTCTTCTCGTGCGCGAAGTCGCGGGTCGTATCCTTGTCGGGAAACAACACCGAGATATCGCTGTTGGAGAAATTGGATGCACGCAGACTGGTAACGATGCGTTCGGCTTGGGCGCGGGAGGTGGCGATGCAGAATACGGATTTTTTAGACATGTGATTTCCTGGTTTGATTTATTGTTCGGATTGAGGGGCGGACGAGGTGATGACCTCAAGTTGGTTGGTCACGCGCTCCGGAGAGCCGGCCGTGCGCGCCGCAATCTCCGCGATGGCGGTCTTCTCGTCGTCGGTCCTGACCGGACCGCGCAAGGTGACACGGCCGTCACGCGTGATGATTTTCACATTTCGGGCGCTCATTGAAAAACCCTCGCGGGCACGGATCGCTTTGCGGATGCTGGCGGTGATGGCGATATCCTCACGCGAATTGCCCTGGTTGATCGGAGTGAGACTCGCCCGCCCGCGATCCCGTTTGTTCAGACGGGTGTTATCCGCGGCCGTGCCCTTGGCGTAGGGCGCGGTATTATAGGAGCGATAGATCTCATCGGTGTACGCGCGATCGTTAAAACGCTCCGCATCCTCCTCCCGATAACGCGGTGCGTTCTTCAGCGTGTCCTTTGAGGCGGTGAGCAACAGTTCCTCTTTTTCATCGCCGAGGAATCCGATGGCCGAAGGCGGGACCGCACTCTTGCTGTCGCCGATGCCCAGAAAGCCGCCCGATCCGATGATCAGGACCACCACCCGGCCACCGGGCAAATCCACGATCAGGTCTTCAACCCCGCCCACCTTCGCATCCATCGAGTCCCTCACGGTCAGCTTGAGGAGATCGGTGGCGAGGATGACACGTCCGAGACGCACCGGCTCGACAGAGGAATCCTTCTTGCCGTGCGCGTGCACGCCGCCGGGTGTCGGCGGAGGGCCGGCCTCTTCCTCGGAGACGATGAAATAAGGCTCCTGGCCATAATGCCGATAGATTTCCGCGGCGCGGTCCCTCTGCTGCTGACGATTGGTGCCAGGCGGGCTGAATTTGGGAGCCGTGCCGAGCTTGGAGGCATCACCGCGCCATTTGATGGTCCGATCCTGCCACGTATAACCAAACGCGTGCGGAGGAATCTCGCCCTCGCCCCCGGCGATCTTCTCGCCTGAAAGAATCACGTGGACGACCCGACCGTTATCCAAGTCGATGAGCAGGTCCTTGATCTCCGCGAACGGTGCGTCGTCGGCACCGTGAACCTCTTGTCCGATCAGCTTGGTGAACGGGATCGATTCGATCTGCATCGCGGCCGTGACTCGCTCGGTCGCGTCTTCATCGCCAACCATACCCGAAGTCGGACTGTCCTCCGCATATGATCCCAAGGACAGGAGAAGTGAAGCGGCAAGGAGGAGGAGGCGGTGTTGAGTGTTCATGCGGAAAAGCGAGGGTTGTTGCGCTTGGAGATTCCAAGCGTGCGGCATGACCGGAGACGCCCCGCGACCGTTCCCCACAGCCACCTGAAACCGGCGGCCCTCCGGCTTGCCTCTGCGAAAATTTACCCGGGTCGACCCGCCAGCGCGTTCAGGGAACTTCCCCCAAGAATCCAAAGCCCCGGGGTACCCTCCTCTGAAAGCGCCAAACAACGACAACAGGCAGGAATGTCCGTCTTCCTTTCCGACACGAAGTCCGGGGCGGCTACTTTTAGTTCCCCCATTCCCCCGGTTCGACGACCTCGAATTACATCGAAAACGTTCATGTTGGCGCACCCACCCCGATAGGCGCTACGGAGTTCCACCCGATGGAGCTTTCGGGATGTCGTCACCGGTTTGCGTATTGCGGAGCCGACTCCGCGGCGGAAGCGTGATTCAGTCCCCTGACCCGGGGACCAACCACAAACCCAATGAACAAAACAAAACTGATCCTCGCGGTTTCCTCTCTGTTCCTCGCGTCGGCATTCACCGCCAGCGCCCAGTACCAGACGGATACCTCTCCTCGTTACAGCAGCTTCGGTCCCGATGCCGGCGACTGGGAACTGACCCTCAGCGGCAATGGAACAAGCAACAAGGACTTCGATAACTCGCTCGGCGGCGTCAACCTGTCGCTCGGTTATTTCTTGTCCGATAACCTCGAACTCTCCGTGCGTCAGGCCATGAGCTATTCCAACGGTTCGGGCGGCGGAGCCGAATACGATGGCTCCACCTTTGTCGCACTGGACTACCACTTCGGTGTCGACCGGCTCCGCCCGTTCGTCGGCATCAACGCCGGTGGTCTTTATGGTGACACCACCAGCGACACCTGGGCCGCGGGCCTTGAAGCCGGTCTCAAGTTCTACGTTCAGCCGAAGACTTTCCTCTTCGCGCTCGTGAACTATGCGTGGACGTTCGATGACTCCGACGGCGTCACCGACAACTTCGACGACGGCGCCATCATCTGGAGCTTGGGCGTCGGCTATAACTTCTGAACCACGATCCTCACCCGCGCCCCGCAGAGAATTCTGCGGGGCGTTTTACTTTACGGACATGACGATCCTGCCGCACCTCCATCGCCTCCGGTCTTGGTTCCTGTTGCGTCCCCGTTTCTGGGGGATCCTCCTGCTGGTCCTCCTCGCGGTGCGCATCGTCCTCCCCCTTGGGATCCGCGACGCCATCAATGACCGCCTCGCCAAGGTCGAAGGTTATTCCGGCGAAGTCAAAGATGTGGACCTCCAACTCTTCCGCGGCGCCTACCGTCTGAACGAGGTCTCGGTGCTGAAGCATGAGGACTCCGGCGACGAACCGTTCTTCTCCGCGGAAACGGTTCACTTTTCGATCGCCTGGGGCGAGCTGATGAAAGGCCGTCTCGTCAGCGATATTTTTCTCGTCGCACCGCGCATGCAGATCACCCGAACCGGCGCGCCCGTTGATCCGTCCGAAGAGGGCCGGCGCTGGCAGGATGTGATCGAGGATATCTTCCCGATCGAGATCACCCATCTGGAAGTCAGCCGGGGCGAGATTCGCTTCGTCGACCCGGCCGCCACGCCACGCGTCGACATCTCACTTCACGATCTTCACGTGGCCGCGACCGGATTGCGCAACACATCTACTCCAGAGAGCGGCCCCTTCCCCGCCGTGCTCAACGCCCAAGGCAACACCATCGGCAATGGCCGCCTCAATCTCTTTGGGCAGGGCGATCCGCTTGCCGACCAACCCCGATTCCAAATCAAGCTCGATTTGCAGGACGTGGATCTGACCGCGCTGAACGCATTCCTTGAGGCCTACGCCAACGTCGATGTGTCGGCCGGTCGGTTTCAGGTTTACCTGGAGGTCAACGCGGCCGACGGACTCTTCGAGGGCTACGTAAAACCCTTCGCCGATCAGGTCGAGTTCAAGAACCTCTCCGACAAATCCAAGGGCCCGTTGAGTCGCATCTGGGAGAGCATCGTCAGCGGCGTCTCCTCCGTGCTGGAGAACGAAGATCGTGAGCAAGTGGCCACCCGCATCCCGTTCTCCGGAAAATTCGGCGATCCCAAGGTGGGCGTATGGGCCACCATCGTAAATCTCGTGGGTCATGGCTTCGGACGCGGCCTGCCCGAAGGCCTCGACGACGAACCCACGCCCACCCAAGAAACACCTCCGTCCACAAAAGACGCCGACACCAAATAATCCCCAGTGCGGGGGCCACGGACTAGGATTAACCGGGGGCTGCTTGCCGTCACGATGGTTGCAAAATGACCACGGCCCAAGACGGCTTCGTGCAATTTGAAGGTTCGCCCGGCCCCCGACCGAAGTCCTAAGCGGCTTCCTGCCCGTCGCTTGAGGAACGATGAAATAATGGCATACCGCCTGCGATGAAAGACGGCGCAACGAGGCGATGCACGCCTCGGCACGTCATCATCAAACCACCCTTACCATGCTACGTTACACCATCATATTTTTGGTCGTCGCCTTGATTGCCGCCGCCCTCGGCTTCGGCGGCATCTCGGGTATCGCCGCCTCCATCGCAAAGGTCCTGTTCATCATCTTTCTGGTGCTGTTCATCATCTCGCTTTTCATGGGCCGACGCGGACCATCGGTTTGACCGCCCTCATCACGCAATGCCGCTCGACCTTGGATCGCCTCGGGCGGCATCCGAAAATCCCCTTAGATGCGATACAGGTGCAACCCGATGCCGGGACACTCACTGAAACGATAAGGTAATCGGACGATTCCATGAAAAAAACCGCCACTGAACCCGCCACTTACGCCACGCAAGAAAGCATCTCCCAACGTGCTCGCGAACTCTGGGAGCGCTATGGTCGCCCGGAGGGGCGCGACAACGAAATCTGGCTTGAAGCCGAGCGCCAACTCTTGGGCGTCGACGCACAAGTCGAAGGCGAAGCCAACGCCTCCGTGTCGGCCCAACAGCTCGACGAGTCCACCAGCTATGACAAACCTCGCACCCGCGCCGGGGAATCGTCGTCTGTCCGCAAACCCGCCGCTTCCTCCAAAGCCGCGTCGTCCACGAAATCTTCGCCTCCCAAATCGTCGGCCAAGAGTTCTCCGGCTCTTAAAACCGCCGCTTCCGACAAGCCGGCTCTGCCCTCCCGCTCCAAGCGTTAGGAATGCCTTCGAGATAACACATCCGGACTCTGTTCTCCGAGGTGGACTCTGTTCTCCGAGGTAGGCGGCCTGCTTGCAGGCGCGGTTCGGAGTCCCCACACGCACAACGCAGCCCACCAAGAAAATTTATTTTGAAGACACCCCACGCGAAACGGCGCGACTTCGAGTCGAGGCCGGATTCCTTCGTCTTCTCGCAGGCCCCTCGCCGTCGTCACCCCTGCGACGGGCGAGGGGTTTTGTTTTTTTCAGGCGTCATGAAAATCCGCGTCTTCATCCTCCCTCTTTTTTTCTTCGCCTGGGCCGCTCCCCTCGGATTCGCCCAATTGGTCGCGCCGGTGCTTCCCGACAAGCCCGCCCTGTTTCCATCCGACCCGCCCGTCAACGAAAGTTCTTCCGTCAATCGGCGCGACCGACACTTCGTCATCAACACGCTCAAGATTTATCACAATGAAACCGTGATCGCCCGTCTCGTGGCCGAACGCGCGATCACCCGTGAGGTCGGTGCACTCGCACGGCAGCTGGCCGCGGACCTCGACGCGGCCACCGGCGAGTTGCGCGCCCTCGCCAGGGATAAGCACATCATCCTGCCCGAACCGCGCAGCAAAGCCGGCGATCTGAAGAAATGGAATGAAAAGGACCCCAAAACGATCGACGCCGACTATATCGATCGAGTGAAGAAGGTCCTCGATGACCTCGCCAATCGCTACGAAAAGGCCGCTAAAACATCGCGTGATCCGTCGATCGTCGCTTTCGCCGAAAAACTCCTGCCGGCCGTGCGCGAACAGCGGCAACGTGCCGATCGAACCAGCCCATCCCCGGCCCCGGAGCCCGCCGCCAAGACGAACCAGTAATCGTCTCGACAGGTTGTCCCCGGCCCATCGAATCGAAGCGCCCGCCGTCGTGATCCGATGCGCCGGATGATCAGATCAAATCGCCTGCGGCAACGACAGGGATTCCGCCGGTCCGGGCAGACGTTTCCGTTTCCGATAAAGCGTGGCTTGGTTGATGCCAAGGACGTGGGCGGCATAGCCGAGTGTCTGCGTGCGAGCCACCACTTCGCGGATGTGCGCCTCCTCCAATTCCGCCAGACTGATGAGATCCCCGACCTGCGGGATACCGGCCGGCAGGGTCGCATTGAATGGCGGAAAATCATCCGCATCGATATTCTCGCGGTCGGAAAGAATCGCCGCGCGCTCCACCACATTTCGCAGTTCGCGCAGATTACCCGGCCAGGAATGCGCCAGCAGCGCCTGACGCGCCGCCGGAGTGAAGGAGCGATTCCCGCGCAGATCCGCATCGCGCGTGACGTCGCGCAGAAACTCCTCGGCAAACGGCAGAATATCCTCGGGGCGGCGTCGCAACGGAGGCATGTCGAGCGTGATGACATTGAGCCGATAAAACAGATCTTCGCGAAAACGACCGGCCTTCACCTCTTGGTGAAGATCGCGATTGGTCGCGGCCAGCACGCGAATGTTGGCATGACGGGTCTTCGTGTCGCCCACGCGCTCATACTGGCGGTCCTGCAAGAGGCGAAGAAGCTTCGGTTGAATCTCCAAAGGCAGTTCCCCGATCTCGTCGAGAAACAGCGTTCCCCCCTCCGCGGCGGCAACTTTTCCGAACGTGTCGTTCACCGCGCCGGTGAACGAGCCACGCACATGGCCGAACAACTCGCTCTCCAGCAACTGGGCCTGAAGACAAGGACAGTTCACGGTCACGAACGGCATGCGTTTGCGCAGGCTGCGGTCGTGGATTCCGCAGGCGAGCGCGGTTTTCCCGGTGCCATTTTCGCCAAGGATGAGAATATTGGCCGAGGTCGGCGCCACCCGCAGCGCCACCTGAAGAACCTGACGCATGCGCTGGCTTTGCGAACCGAAGGCGACGGTCGCCCCTCCTCTCTTCACATCCCCGGACGAGCCGTTCGGCGAAGGCGTTTTTTCCTCCGGCTGCGGAGGCAGGGGCACGCGGGCGCAGGTCTTCAACAAGGCTTTCAACTCATGCGTCGAAAACGGTTTCGTGATGCAATGATTGACTCCCTGCTGCCGGGCGGTGCGCGCAGTGAGTTCATCCGACACGGTGGCAACGATGGGAATCTCCGGATCGATCTGCCGGAGACGTCGCAGCAACAGTTGTCCGGAAGCGGCCTTCATCTCCCAATCAAGGAGCGCCACGCCGAATCCCGCGGTGGACGGCAAGGCATCCAGCGCCGCCAATGAGCCGGTGCACGTGACCGCGTCGTTCTCCCCCACGAGTCCGAAGGCGAGAAGGCGGCGGCTGCGCGCCTCGTCGCCAATCATCAAGAGCGTCAACGCGCCTCGTTCCGATCCTCCGGATTCCGCCTCGGGGACAAGTATTTTTTGCACGGATTTCATGGTTGCGGCGTGCATTTTAAACGAATGCGGGAATGCACAGAATCCGGCTGACTTCGTTCCACATAGGGGCGAATCCACCCCCGCAGCCATGGGGGATTCCCCGCCCCGAATGAATGAAGGCCCGAAGCCGCAATTCCTTAGGCAACGATCCGGCCGGGGACAAGAGCAGGCTCTCAATCGGCCGCGTCCGCCTGGGCTCGCAAAGCCGCCATGCGCTTGTGCCGCCTTCGCAGCCACCACAGGACGCCGGCAAAGATCGCGAGTTTGGTACCGTAAAAAATGCCCAAAAAAACCAGCCCGCGATGAGACGGCGCGCCGCCAAAATCTCCTAGGAACAACGCGACATAGGAGCGCAACACATGGATGGGAAGCGCCACCGCGAAATAGACGCGCAAGGGAATGCCCGACAGCGCCAGGACGTAGTTGCGGATAAAATAAGGAATCGCCGGAGCCAGCATCACCATCAGCGCCACGGCGAAGTTTTCGCCAGGCGGCACCTCGGGTACATGGTGACGGCGACGCTCAACGGCTCGAACGATGGGCTTCCGCAGAAAACTGCGGGCGATCCAATGCGTGCCGAGCAAGTGAAGCGCCGTGATGCCGCTGACCACACCCAGCCCGAACACCGGGCCGAACCGCGCCCCAACCAGGAGATAGACCATGCTGATGGGAAAGCCCGCCAGCGGCAAAAACGTCGTAAGCGCAAGGAGTGCGCCGGTGTTGAGCCGGTTCAGCGCGCGAGGAATCGCCCTCCAGTCAAAATCCGCCGCCACCAGCCACAGAATCACCACACCGACGGCAAAGGCGGCAAGACCGCCGATCAGCCACCGACGTTTCGCCGAATGAGATCGAAATGCGCGCATGATCATCACGGTGCCATGGACAAAAAATGCGTGGCTCCACCGTGAAATGACCCGGCAAAAATCCTTTGGTAACGCTCGGACCGGCACAGGGAACCGTCCGTGTCACCCTCGGTCAAGGACCGGGTTTACCCCTGACTTGGCGCGTTTTCGCACGCCCTTTTCGCATCGTCGACCGCCCTCATGTTTCGCCTGCCCCACCTATTGAAACGGCTTCGCTTCAAACGACACCGTCCGGTGTCGGCGAAGGACTCGAAACCATCCGTTCGTCGGGTGTGGCTGCTGTCGACGCTGGCGGTAATCTTAATCCTGGGGATCTTTTTCTGGTTCACGTCGGCTCGCCTGGTGACGGAGCGCGTCGAGATCACCATGCCGGTCGGCGATCCCGCGTTTGCCGAGTCGTTGGGATCCCTGCTCAGTGCGGATTTTTCCAAAGGAAACCGGGTGGAACTGCTGGTGAACGGGAATGAGTTTTTTCCGGCCATGTTGAAGGCCATCCGCGAGGCGAACCGAACCATCACCCTCGAAACCTACATCTGGTCTTCGGGAAAAATCAGCGACCAGTTTATCGAAGCGCTGTCCGAACGGGCCCGCGCCGGAGTCGCCGTCCTCGTTCTGGCCGACGGCGTCGGCGTTAAAAAACTCACCCGCGAAGACCGGCAGCGTCTGCTCGACGCCGGCGTCGAACTGCTCATTTACGGCCGCGAGCATTGGTACGAAATCAAACCCAATATTAATCATCGGACCCACCGGAAACTCATGGTGACCGACGGGCGCGTCGGTTTCACCGGCGGCATGTGCATCGATGACCGCTGGGATGGCGACGCGCAGTCCACCGAGGTCTGGAGAGAGACGCAGGTGCGCGTCGAAGGCCCGGTGGTCCGACAAATGCAGGCCGTCTTTGCGACCAACTGGATTCAGACCACCTCGCAACTTTTGTTCGGTCCCGATTATTTCCCGACCGGTGGCGGCGGACTCGGCGGAGCCTTGGTTCATTGCTACAAAAGCGGTCCGAACGAAGCGCCCGAAAACGCGCGCATCTCGTATTTGGCCGCCATCGCGGCCGCCCGGGAATCCATCCGGATCGCCAATGCCTACTTCGTGCCGGACGACCTGATGGTGGAAATGCTCGTCGATGCCCGGCACCGCGGCGTGCACGTGCAAATCATCGTGCCGGCCATCAACGATTCTCGCTTCGGCCGCGCCGCATCCCGCTCCCGTTGGGGAAAGCTGCTGGCCGCCGGCGTTGAGTTTCACGTCTACCAACGAGCCATGTTTCACTCGAAAATGATGATGATCGACGATCTCTTCACCACGATCGGCTCAACCAATTTCGACAATCGATCCTTCGGGATCAATGACGAGGTCAACATCAACATCCTCGATGCCGGACTGGCCCGCCGCAGCCGGGAGATTTTCGAGAAAGACCTGACGCACTCGCGGGCCGTCACCCAAGCCGAATTTGAAGGCCGGCCGCTCCACATCAAACTCTCCGACTGGTTCTGCGGACTTTTCCGGTCGCAGTTGTAACGGGATCGCCGCCGAAAACTTCGGCCGAGGAAGGAACCGGGCGGTAAATTGGGCCACCCTTGCCTTTATCCACCCCTCCCTCCGATGAACAAAGCCCTCTCCATCGCCATCCTCGTCGTCGGCGTGATTCTGCTTATCTACGGCATCAACGCCGGTGACTCCGTCGCGTCGAACGTTAAAGAAAGCGTCACCGGTACGCCCACCGACAAGACAATGTGGCTCATCGTCGGCGGTGTTGTCGCGATGGTCGTCGGAGGTTTTGGTCTGTTGCGCGGCGGCAAGTCCTGACCCGCGCACGCAGGCCCGCACCGAAGTTTTGTTGGATTCCATGGAGAAATCCCGTGGCAATAGGCCTCCGCCTAGGCCTGATGCTACTCATTGGATAATCCGTAAGTAACGCAGTACTTTTGTCTTTCAGAAGAGCCATGGGGGATTCTCCGGTGCAAGTTACGGAGATTCTCCGAAATCTTATGGCAAAAGGGGAAATGCTTTTGCCCAAGGAGGGTGATCGGGGATTGAATCTAAGTTTCCGGTTCTGGTTCGCCCCCTCCTTCATTGGACAACCTCGCCCACATTTCTTTCACAGGCGTTGAGCAGACGCAGCGCACCTTGGTCGTTCCGAACTTTCGTTATCCGTCCGTGGCGATGAAGCGCCTGCCTGGGACCGATGGCAGCGCCGGAAAAATCAGGCCCGAGGCGGTGGAGCCGATGGAACCGCTGATGGAGTGGATGCTGGGGCGGGCCGGCTTGCAACCCGCCGCCTACCGAACGTCGGCGATACAGCGCAGGGTTCCCGCCTGTCTGCGTCAGTTGCGAGTGTCCTCGGTGCATTCGGCCCGGAAACTACTGGAAAGGAAGCCTGAGTTGCTGCCCCATGTCTTGAACACGGTGTTGGTGGGGGTCAGCGAGTTTTTCCGCGACCGGCCTGTCTTCGATTACCTGGCCGAAACCGTGCTGCCGGAACTGCTGAAAACACGCGCGGAGCTGAAAGTCTGCGGCGCAGGAGTGTCGGGAGGCCAGGAGATGTACTCAATCGCAATCCTGCTCGCCGAGGCCGGCGTGCTGGATCAATCCACGCTGCTCGGGGTCGACTGCCGGGTCGATGCGATCAGAAGCGCCCGCAAAGGCCATTTCAAGTCGGACGACCTGACCGGCGTGTCCCCGGAGCGACGCGAACGCTTCTTCCGGCGGACGGAGGGCAAATGGGAGGCGGTTCCCGCATTGAAAAAACGGATACAATGGCAAATGCAAGATCTGCTCGGCCTGGACGCCGGAGGCGTCTGCGACCTGATCTTGTTTCGCAATGTGGCCATTTATCTCAACGACGGACATGGCGCCGGCGCATGGGCCCGCATCTGCGATCAACTCGCGCCCGGGGGATATCTGGTCACCGGCAAAGCCGAAAAGCCGCCCGCCTCGTTGCCGCTCACCCGCGTGGTCCCCTCCATTTACCGCAAGCATCAATCCTAGCGTAAAAGAATGCTCACCGACTTCATCTCCAATTTGCAGCGCAAGCCGGTGCCCGCATGCACGATTGCGATCTATGTCGTGTGCACCGCCTTGATGGCGTGGGTCAGACTTGGCCCGACGGCCGACAGCATCGGAACCATCGGATACGGACTGCCTTTGCTGATCTGCCTTTGGTACCCCCAGAGGCGTTTGCTTTGGAGCCTGGTCGTCACGTTCGCGGCGATAGCGGCCTTCAACATCTTCATCACCCCTCCCCAATGGGCCCTCGGACAGCAGTTCCAAATATGGAACATGCAAATGATCAATATGCTGGTCACGGGCTTGGCCGTGCACCTGGTGATTGTTTTGATGACCAAGCTTCGGACCCAGAAAGCGGAACTCGAGGCATCCAATCAGGAACTCCTTGCCCACGAGGAGGAGATTTCCCGGCAGAATGAGGAGTTGCAGAGCCAGTCCGAGGAGCTCGCCCAGCAAAACGAGGAAATCCAGCAACAGGCCGAGGAACTACAGACGCAGACGGAGGAATTGCACGCGGCCAACGAGGAATCCAACAAACGCCAGGCGGTTCTGCAGGCGCTGCTCGAGTCCCTTCACTCCAACGATACGCACGATCTGCCCGCACGCGTCTGCCACTTGCTGATGTCGCTCCTGGGCGACGCCGCCGAAGCCGCCGTCGTCTTGAAGAAGGACGGCGACGATCTCGTGGTGGTGGCGCAAGCTGGACCGATCGGCCTGCCAACCGATCGGTGGGCCTACGATCGGTCGTTCGCCGCCGTGGTGATGCAGCATGACCGCACCGCATATGTGCCCGACCTGCGGCTTCGCCCGGACCTGAAGGGCGCGCAGACAACGGACCGAATGTTTCGCTCGGTGATGGCGACGCCGCTACGGCTCGCCGGAAAACCGGCCGGTGTCGTCAAGGTATATTCCGTTCACGCGCACGAATGGAGCAAGGAACAGTTTCAAATCGTCGAATGGATGTCGGCCCAATGCTCGCTTCTGATGGATTCGCGCCGGCTTCAATTGGAACTCCAACGCGTCAACACCAGCCTCGATCACCTCGTGACCGAGCGCACCGCCGAGTTGCAGGAACTGGTCAACGAACTGGAGCACTTCTCCTACACGATCACCCACGACCTCCGTGCCCCGCTGCGGGCGATGCATGGCTTCGCCGGCCTGCTCAGCGACGAGTGCAAAACCGTGCTTAACGAACAGAGTCGCGAATACCTCAGCCGCATCACCACCGCGGCCGGCCGCATGGATCGACTCATCACCGACGCCCTCAGCTACAGCAAGGTCGTGCGTCATAAAATGCCAATGGAGCCCACCGATGTGGATCGTCTGCTGCGAGGCATGATCGATTCGTATCCCATTTTCCAAGCCCCCAATGCGCACATCGAGATTGTCGAGCCGCTGCCTTGGGTTCTCGGCAACGAAGCCGGACTCACCCAGTGTCTTTCCAATCTCCTCGGCAATGCGGTGAAATTCGTGGCTCCCGGACAGGTGCCGGTGATCCGCGTCAAGGGTGAACAGCTCGGCGACAAAGTGAGGCTCTGGTGCGAGGATAACGGCATCGGCATTCCGAAGGAATTGCAGACGCGCGTCTTCATCATGTTCCAGCGATTGAGCAAAGACTACGAGGGAACCGGCATCGGCCTGGCGCTCGTCAAAAAAGTGGTCGAACGCATGGGCGGCGCCGTGGGCGTCGAATCGGAGCCCGGCAAGGGCAGCCGCTTCTGGATCGACCTTCAGTCCGTCGACTCCTCGTCATGAGTACCAACCTGCCGCGCGTGCTCTATGTCGAGGATGAGGAAGACGACGTCTTCTTTATGCGAAAGGCGTTCAAACAACTGGGAATCGAAGACCGTTTTCACGCGGTTGAAGACGGGGACCGGGCGATCGCCTACCTCGCGGGACACGGGCCGTATGCGAATCGCGAACATCATCCGCTCCCGTCGGTGGTAGTGCTCGATCTCAACCTGCCGATTCGTTCGGGGTTCGAGGTGTTGGAATGGCTGCGCGCCCAGCCGCAATTCAGCTTCCTCCCGGTGGTGATCTTTTCGTCCTCGGGCCGGCTGGAAGACCGGCGGCGCGCAGAGCAACTCGGGGCCACCAAATACCTCCTCAAGCCAACCTCCGGCGCACAGTTTTTCGACATCGCCCGGCGGCTGACAAAAACCGGGTTCGAACCACGGGGATCCGGAACCGAACACTCCGTGCGAATCCAGCCGTAACCATCCCCGGAGCAAGCTCCGGGATATATGAATTGCAGGCTGCTGTTTGCCGGTGATTTCGTGGGAGCGAGCTTGCTCGC
>JANJTQ010000035.1 GCA_024711005.1 Opitutaceae bacterium
CCAACCAGCCTCGTTACCTCGACTGCTACCTGCATTCGGAATCGGAAAACGTGGCCGACCTCACTCCAGCGTCAGCGTCGAATCACCCAGTGTCAGCGTGTCCACTTTGCCATCGGGGCGGGCGACTTGGAGCCGGCCGGATACAACTCGCGCGGCCAACGGCCTGACAGGCAAACCGTCGCGCTCGGGCCAGAGCACCGCGTACACCACGTGCTCCGCACTCGCCTCCTCCGTCTCGGCAAGGAGGTGGCTCTGCTCGCCCCACGCGCCGGTTTTCCCGAATCCGGCCATACCGCCCTTCGCGTATTTCGGGTCCACCGGCACATCGAACTTCGTCTGAACTGTTCCTTTCCATGACACGCGTTCGGGCGTGACAAGGCAGGTGGTGAGCGTGGCTTTTTCGCCGCGGATCAACGCGGTCGTTTCCTCCGCGCGCCACTCGATGGGTCGCTCGGCATGCAGGAGCCAGGTGAGATTTCCGGGCGCGGCCAGACTCACCCGATCGCGAATCACAAGATACCGTCGGTCGATGAAGACGAGGTCGCGCAACACGGATTTCACCCGGCCTTCCGGCTGTTCGGTCTGGTAGGCCGCGGTGGCATCCCCGGTCGTTCGGGTGTAACGCGGACCCGTATCATAAACGCTGATACGTCCGGTGGCTTTCATGGACTGCGTCGCCTGTCCTTTGCCGTCGATCAAGAGGGCGTTCTTGGACTTGGTCTGCCAGGTCCAGCCTTTGTGATGTGGCGAACGGTGGAACTCGCGATAGCCGGAGTTGATGGCAAGGTTCTCGCCATAGGCATTCAAAATGAAGGCGTTTTGGTCGGCGTGGCTGTGGCTGAAGGAGCCGTAGGGGCTCGACTTGAACATCACCTGAATATCGTCGTCCGGCCGGCCGAGGGTGCTGTGCATCGACACCCAGCCGACATCCTTGAACCACCGCGACGGCGGCAGGTCGGTCAGCGGCTTCGGCGCGGGCACGGGCAGACGTGCGGCGGCGAAGTTGCGCAGAATGAACTCGGCGGACGTCGGGTAGTTGCGATTGAGATCCTTGAGTCCGGCCTCGGCAGGCTTCTCGTTGTCGTTGCGCATGAGACCGACGTAGCTGACGAGGTGGCCGTCACCGGTGACTCGCGCGAGGTGCATGAGGAATTCGGCGGTGCGCGGCTCGATGTCGAATTTGCCGGCGTTGGAAAGATCGCCAAAGCCCGTGTGGCGATAAGGCTGGACGTTGTAGATCTGGAAATACGGCGTGTTGCGCCAGAACGGCGTGTTGTAGGCGAGCGGGTCGCCGATCGTCAGAAGTCCGTCTTGAAACGAGGCGTGCTCGATCACCCCGCGCCAGTAGGCGATACCCTCGCCCCAGCCGCCGTCATCGCCGCCCCATGAGGGAAAACGATCACGATAAAACGTATAGGAGAGTTGCCACCAATCACGCGCCTGTTCGGAAAGATCATCCCACAACGCGAGGCCGGCGAGACCCGTCATCGCCATGAAGCGGATCGGATGCGAGGCGGGTTTCCCGGCGAGTGAATTCTTCACCGCCTGTTCGACGCGGCCTTGCCGAATCCAGGCGGCGGAACGTTCGCCGCGCGCACGAAAATGCGCGAGCACCCGGGCGCGCTCCGCGTCGGTCAACTCGCCGCGAATGAGGTCGTACACCTGCGGCAATTTTCGCCACAGGCGAAAGTGCGCCTCGTCGTTGTAGTAAATATCCGTGGCACCGGGACCCGGGCCTTTTTCCCAAGACTCGCCATCGAGACTCCATTCCGTCGAGCGGAGGAGAAACTCTTTCGCTTTGGCGAGATAGCGGGTATCGCCGGTGCCGAGCCACAGCAGCGCGCCGGCTTCGGCGACACCGGAGACTTGTCCGCACACATCCTGAGCGGCGCGCCAGCGATCGGCCTTGGCGGTGTCGCGTTTTTTCGGCTCGGGATCGCCATAGGTCTGCGGCTCGGGAGGAAATGGGAAGTTGATCCACTCGCCATCGAAATCCGCCTTTAGACGCGCAAACGCGACCGCTCCGTCACCCGTGGTGATGTAAGCACGGAACGCCTCGACACGACCAGCCGGCACAAGCGTGCGCGGTGCGGTGGCGGGAACGTGGGCAAAGATCGTGGCGTCGCCGGGAACGGACGCGACGGACGGAGCAGCCGCGAACAACGGAAGCGACGCGGGCGCACCGACCAGCAACGCGGCGGCGAGAAAGGGGCGGAAAGATGACATGAGGAACAAAGGCAAAGGTTACGGGGCGACGGGGAGAACGCCGTGTTTTTCCAAGAAAGCTTTTTGGAGTTCGGGTACCTTCACCCGCCATTCGGGATCGCTGGAGAATTTATGCGTGCCGCCCGGCACGGTGACGAATTCGCAGACGTTGCCGGACGCGGTGAGGGCCTTGTCCAAAGCGACGGCATGCGCGTAGGGCACGGTGACATCGGCGTCGCCGTGGATGAGCAGAACCGGAGGCATTTTGACGTCGAGGTTCTGCAATGGGGAAAACGCGTCGGGATCGAAGCCTTTGAAGCGGTCGCCACGCATGCCGCTGGTCTTCGAGGTGTCGGCGGCGGGGCAATTGAGCAGAAGCGCGACAGGTTTGAATTTCGGCGCTTCGGCAACGTCGAGCCCAGGCGGTGTTCCGGTGATGCCGGTCCAGAGCGCGAGGTGTCCGCCGGCGGAGCCGCCGCCGACCACGACGCGCTCGGGATCCACGCCCAACTCGGCGGCATGGTCCTGAACCCAACGCAGCGCGGCGCGGGCATCCGCCACGGTCGCGGTCGCGTTGGTTCCGGGCCAGCGCCTCGCGGTGCGGTAGTCGGGGGCAACGCCGACCATGCCGAGCTTCGCCGCGCGTTTGGCCCAGCCGGCGGATTGCAACGGCGTGCCGCTCACAAAGCCGCCGCCGAAAAACCAGATAAAGGCGGGACGATGATCGGACGCCTTCCAATCCTTCGGCTTGAAGACGTGCAGTCGCACCGGCTGGGGCTCGGCCTGGCGGAGAACAAACGTCTCGGCGCCCGGCAACGTAACCGGTGTCTCCATTGACTTGGGGTCGTACTGCGCAAACGCGGTGACGACGGATAACATTAGAATAGTGAGGTAACGCATGGGTAGTTGAGGAGTGACTAAAGGACGGGAGCGAGTTCCACGGGTTGCGGCGCGTGCATGGGCAGCGACCAATGATCAATTTCCCAAGCTCCAAGTTCGGGGTGATCGAGCCGCCAATGGCCTTCGTCTCCGGAAAGCAGCCGCCAAGGACGCGCCGCGGCGCGGTCCCGACCGGTCCAGCTCAGCGCGGCGATCCAACCGGGGCCGGCGTGGCGGGCGGTTTGAAAAACAGGCGTGGCGTGAAACGGCGCGAGCACATGGCGGCGCGGCTCAACCGCGGAGAGACGATTGTCCCACCGCGCTTCGGCCGGAGTTCCCCCGAGGACCTGCAACGCGGTCGCGCGTCCATCCGAAGACCAGGCGGCGATATAATCCTCCGCTTCATCCAGGCGGACGTTTCCGTCGGCAAGCGGCAGAGCGAAACCGCCGAGCCGGAGCACGACCGGCTGGCGTGCTTCGTAACGATGCAACTGGAACAACCAGCCTTGGCGCCAGAAGACGAATGTCTCCACGGCGGTGTTCACCTGGCCGGTCTTGAATCCGAGGTTGCAGGCGAAACCGAGATGATCGTCGGCGAGTTCGACCGCCACCGTCGAATGACGTCCGAAGACGCGTCCGTCGTCCAACGTCTGGAGCAACGCGCCGTCCGGCGACCAGCACGAACCCTCGGGGAATGCGTAGCAAAAACCCGCGCCGGTACGGTAGGAGAGTTTGCTCCACTTCCAGGGCCCGTAGCGTAATTGAGTGCTGGATACCATCGAGCCCGCGTTGAGCAGCTCGACTTCGCCGTCGGGGAGTCCGCGGGCGATCAGCCCGGGGACGCGCATCACGCGCACGAAGCCACCGGGCGCCTCGGACGGCAAAGGTGCCTCCTCAACGGTCCAAAACGGGTGATCGGACGGAAGCAGCAACGGCGTGAAGCCTTTCGCGCACCAGTAAGGTGATGCGGCGCAGGAGTACGGCTCGACGATGTCGGGCCAGACATCGGTGAACCCGGCGGCAAGGCAGCCCTGCATGGTGGCGATCGGCTTCGAGAGGAAGAAGTCGAGATTGCGCGTGCAGAGACGGCGCATGCGCCCCGGCGGCAAGTCGGCGCAATCCGCCAGAGCGGCGAGGCCGAAGGGCGCGATGGCGTTGAATCGATAGGTGATGGAGCGACCGAAGGCCGGATGTTCTCCGCTGGCCGCAAAGAAGTGCTGATAGTCGGCAAGAAACAGCCGCGCCCAAGCACGCCAGCGGGTCGCGCGGACGGGTTCGCGATCACCATGAAGGTGCGCCCAAAGCAGTCCATAGAAGTGAAAGGCGTACGCGTTGTAGTGATCGAAGGCCTGATTGATTCCGTCTTCAAACCAGCCTCCGCCGCGGTGCATGGTTTCAAGCTGGTCGAGATGCGCGGTGATCACCGCGCGATCGGTGCGATGGGCATGTCCGGCGGCCCCGAGGAACTCGAGGATGTGCACCGACATGAAGAGGTGGTTGTTGTTGACGATCCCGCCCCCGCGCGCGGTCGCAAACCAGGCGGCGACGCACGCCCGCTCGTCGGCGTCGAGCGGGGTCCAGAGTTGCGCGGGCGCGAGTTGGAGCGCGAGCGCCATCAGGCCCATCTCGACGTGATGTTGGTGATAACTGGCGTCGGGCCCCCAGGACTCGGACGAGGCGGGGTCGGCGCCGAGGATCAGACCGGCGCGGAACCACGCCGCTATCTTTTCTCGAAACGCACCCGCTCCGGGCTCGGGTTCGGATTGGAGATAAAGCGCGGCGAGGAAGAGCGGACGCGCGAACGATTCGAGCCGGTCGGCTTGGGCATCATGATCGCTGGCCCGGCCGGCGAGCGGCAGGTCGGCCCGGCCCGGCCGCATGAGGACGGCGAGCGGTTCGAGCAGGCGGCGGGCCTGGTCGCGCCAGTGATCGTAGGGTTTCATCGGATACAAAACGGCATCCACGACGCTCAGGTCGAGGCGTCATAAACCGCCGGGGTGATGATGGCCTCGAGGGGGGTTCCCGCGAGGTAGGCGGCAAGGTTGCGCAGGGCGAAAACCGTGGCGTCGCGCCGGCGGTCGGTCGTCGGGCCGGCGAGGTGCGGGGTGAGGCAGACGTTGCGCAGACCGCGCAACGGGGATTCGGCGGGCAGCGGTTCCTCGACGAAGACGTCGATGCCGAAGTGGACCTTGCCCTCGCGGGCGACACGCAGGAGCCCTTCCTGTTCGACGACGCCGCCGCGACCGATGTTGACGAACACGCCGCCCGGACGGATGAGGCGAAGGTGGCGCTCCGTCACCGCGTTGACCGTCGCGGGGATGAGCGGCGCGAGTTCGACGATGATATCGTTGTCACGGAAAAGCGCGTCGAGCGAGGGCGCGGCGCGCACGTCCCAACGGTTCTCGGCAGCGGCGTCCACGTCGGGAGCGAAGACGGAGATCTGCACGCCAAACGGCTTGAGCAGCGGCACGAGTTCGCGCGCAACCATGCCAAAACCGTGGATGCCGACGCGACGACCGAAGAGCGAAGCGGTCTCGGTGCAGGGGCTTTTCCAGGCGCCTTCGGTGTGCATCGCCAGCGTCCAGTAAGTGGCACGACGCAGGCAGGAGAGGATATGAAACACCGCCCACTCGGCGACGACCCGCGAGATGGCGCCACCCCAGTTGGTGACGAGCAGGCCGTTTTCGATGTGCTCGCGCGTGACGAGTTTTTTCACGGTGCCGGCGAGGTAGCAGACATAACGGAGCGACGGCGGCAGGCGCGCGGGAAGCGGAGGGGTTTTCCAGCAGGCCACAAGCACCTCGGGGTCATGCTCGAAGAGGAAGTCGCGCCACTGCTCGGCGGCGAACCCGGACGGGTCCACGATGACGGTGTGGTCGGCGCAGGCGCGGAGCGTGGCCTCCATCTCGGCAGGGAGAAAGTCGCGCCGCTCGATGGGCGTAAGCGCGGCCAGCAAGCGCCGCACGCGTGGCGTGTCGGCCCGGGTGACTGCGGGGGTGTCGGTGACGGAGGGGGCGGAAAGAGCGCTG
>JANJTQ010000042.1 GCA_024711005.1 Opitutaceae bacterium
CGATCTTGCCGCATTGCTTCGCCCGTACCAGCAGATCGGCGTCGCCTGGCTCTGGCATCTTCATCGCCTCGGCCTCGGCGGCATTCTCGCCGACGAAATGGGTCTCGGCAAAACACTCCAGGCGATCGCCCTGCTGACCACGCTGAGCGACTCCCGCCTGCCGTCACTTGTCGTCTGCCCCGCATCGCTCGTGGAAAACTGGCGTCGGGAAACCGCCCGCTTCGCTCCGCACCTGCGCGTGTTCATTCACCACGGAAATCAGCGGCTCACGGACGCCGCCCACGCCTCCGCGCACGATGTGGTCATCACCTCGTATGGGACCCTCGCACGGGACCGCGACCGATTCGCCGATTTCACCTTCGCCGTGCTGATCGCCGACGAAGCCCAGCACATCAAAAACCGTCGCACTCAAAACGCACAGGCGCTTCGTTCGCTCGATACCCGCAGCCGGTTCCTGCTCACCGGCACTCCCGTGGAAAACTCTCTCGACGACCTGCGCGCGCTCTTTGATTTGCTCATGCCGGGCTACCTCGAAAAAATCCCCGCCGGCACCCGCGGCGACGAGCGCGGCTGGTTCGACGAACGCCTGCGCGCCAAGTCCGCGCCCTACATCCTTCGCCGCACCAAGAAGGTCGTCGCCACCGAACTGCCCGACAAAATCGAACAAGTCCTCTACTGCGAGCCGACCGCCGCCCAGTCGCGCCTTTACGCGGAGTGGCAGCAAAAATCGGAGCAGGAACTCGACGCCCTCGCCGCCGAGGGTGCATCCGAAAACTCGATACGCATGGCCACGCTCACGCAGCTCCTTCGCCTGCGTCAGATCTGCTGCGATCCGCGACTGGTTGCGCCGGCTTCTTCCGCCGATCATTCGGCAAAGCTCGAAACCTTCCGCGAACTCCTCGCCGAGGCGGTTGACGACGGCCATCGCCTGCTGGTATTTTCACAGTTCACTTCGCTGCTCGGCCTCTTGCGTGCCGAACTCGACGAACAGGGAATCCCCTACTGTTACCTCGACGGCTCCACACCGCAGAAACAGCGTCAGTCCGAGGTTGATCGCTATAACGGCAGCCCGGACATCCCGGTATTCCTGATCTCGCTCAAGGCCGGCGGCACCGGTCTCAATCTCACCGGAGCCGACACCGTCGTTCATTTCGATCCTTGGTGGAATCCCGCGGTCGAGGCTCAGGCAACGGACCGCGCCCATCGCATCGGTCAAAAACGCGTCGTCACCAGCTACAAGCTCATCTGCACCGGCACGGTCGAGGAGAAGGTTCTCCACATGCAGGAAACCAAACGCGCGTTGCTCGCCGACGTCTTCGAGGCCAGCGATGCAAGCAACGCAAAACTCACCCTCGCCGACCTCAAGTCACTGCTGAAGGATTGAGGCCGGCGTTCCCCTCGTGCCTACAGGAAAAGCCAGCCCACCACCGCGAGAATTGGCAGCAGGATGGGCAGGCTGAACCTCACGATGTAACCAAAAAAACTGGGCATCCTTACGCCCATGCCGTCCGCGATGGACTTCACCATGAAGTTTGGCCCGTTGCCGATGTAGGTCATCGCGCCGAAAAAGACCGCACCCAGGCTGACTGCAATGACAAGGGAGCCCTTGGTCGCGAGCAACACGCGCACGGCGGCGATCCCGTTGTCGCCTGCCGCGACAAAATCATCCGGGTGTTCGGCCGCGGCGGTGACTTCCGCGAGTTTCAGAAAATTGACGTAAGTCGGAGCGTTATCCAGCACCGCCGAAAGAGAGCCCGTGGCGAAATAGTACTGGAGCGGCTTCGTGAGTCCCAGCTCCTTGCCGTGTTGCTCCAGATAACCCAGCGCAGGCATCATCGTGATGAAGATTCCGATGAAGAGAAAAGCCACCTCCTTGATCGGCCCAAACGAAAAGTGGTTCTCCGTATGTACCACCTTCGGTGTAAGAAAATAAGAGGCCACCGCCGCGCCGAGCATCACGATTTCACGCATGAAAAACCGGGCCGGCAGGAACACCGCGCCGATGATCGCGACGAGGAAGATCACGTTGATTCCTCCGTCAAAGCGGAAAGTGTCCGGCTCCCTGATCTCCGCCTGGATCGCCTTGGGTGCGTGTTTGAAGCTCCTCGCGTCAAAGAGGTAAAAGGCTGCAAGCAGCGCGCCGATAACCACCAGCCACAGGAGCAGGACATGTTCGGTTAACCAGAAAAACGGCACGCCGCGGAGGTAACCCAGGAACAAGGGCGGATCACCGATTGGCGTGAGCGAACCGCCGCAGTTCGAGACAATGAAGATGAAAAACACCACGTGAAACGCACTGATGCGGATCTTGTTCATCCGAATGAAGGGGCGGATAAGCACCATCGAGGCGCCGGTCGTGCCGATGAAGTTGGCCAGAATGGCACCGATGAGCAGGAGCACCACGTTGTTGAGTGGCGTCGCCTCGCCCTTGGCCTTGATGTGAATACCACCCGCCACCACGAACAACGAGCCGATGAGTGCGATGAACGATGCGTATTCGAACGCCGTGTGAGTCAACACGTGCCCGCCTCCGGGAACCTTCAAAAGGTAAAACCCACCTACGAGTGCGGCCAGGACGATCGAAACCTTCGGATAATTGTGCTCCCACCAGTGCTTCACGCGGTCAGGCGTGAGTGGCATCGTTGCGATGAGCAAAAGCAGCAGAGCAAACGGTGCGATCAACAGGGCGGGAATCTCCGCCGATGAAGCGGAGGCCAGGAACAGGGCTGGGATCATAGACGAAAGGGGTGATGCAAACCCCGTGCCTCGCCTAACTACAATACCAGAAAACAGATCGCCATCACCACGGTCGGACCGAATGCACCGGCCAGCAGCCCCAACGGTGAAACGCCCTCGGAGAAGAATCGCTGTAAAATCGATTGACCGGCCGGATTCGGCGCATTGGCGATGACCGTCAGGCCGCCTCCCGTCACCGCGCCCGCCACCACCATGTATTTTAATGTCTCGGTAAAGCCAGGCACCAACGTCGCCAGATAAGTGATCGCCGCGTTGTCATTGAATGCCGTCAGCACGGTCGCGCTCAAAAACAAGGGAACTTCACCCAGGCTCTTCAGCACCGGCTCGATCCACCACCCCTGTAATCCTCCGTGGATTACGAGCCCGGCCAGGAAGAAGCCGACCAGTAACGGCGGTTTCAGATCCAACCGACTCTGGTGGTGGGCGGTTGCCTGGCTGAACGCCAGGAAGAACAAAAAGCCGCCGACGAACAGCGCCGGATAATGCGCAAAATAAACCGCGACCGCCATGAAGCCGAGCTGCACCACGGTTACCCAGGCCGGGATCGGTTGGACCTGCTTTTTCCTCGCTCCGCTTTCCTCCCGTGCGCGGGTGGCTTGAAGCGCCACGAATTCTTTCCGGAACACCAGATAATAACCGAGCGTGGAAACGACGATGCCCGTCACGGCCTTCCAGCCGAAATGGAAAAACATGTGAGACATATCCCAGTTCCAAGGCCCCGCCACCATCAGCACCGGAGGCGCGGCAAAATGCGTGAGCGTGCCGCCCACCGAGATATTCACGAACAACAAACCGATCGTTGCATAAGCAAAACGGGGGGACGGCTTGAGCGCGTAGAACTGCCGGGCCAGCAATAATGCAGCGATCGTCATCGCCGCCGGCTCGGTCATGAAAGAACCGAGGATGGGCGCGAGAATCAGAATCGATAACCACCACGCTGCGACCGAGCCGCGACCCAACGAGGCCACCGCGCGCAGGCATTGTTCGGCCACGTGCAACACGGGACGCGTCGAGGCGATGGCCATGATCACCACGACAAACATCGGTTCCGTGAAATTCACCCGGTGTCCGATGTAGTCCAGCACCGTGGGCCAGCCCTTGAACGCGGTCACCGCCGCCACCAGCACCAGCACCCAGATGCCGAAGATCGCCTCCACTTCACCGAAAAAATGCAAGATCTGCCCCGCGAAACTGACTTCGTCGGGTCGTCCATCCTCGTTCGTATCCGTATTCTCCTCGTCCTCGGTCCGTGCGTTCACGCGGTCGTGATGCGCCTTCTCGACCACGTGGGCCCAATGACGAAACTTGCCTGCCACGAACGTGTGGATGATCGCGAGTAGGAAAATAAGCGTGGCCACCGCGTTGAACGGTTCCGCTTGCACCCGGGCCGTAAGCACGTCCCACACACTGGCGCCTTCGATATCCGTATAGGTCGACAGGGCCCGCGGAAATTCCTCAACCACTGCGGTCGTCTCCGCCGCAGTCGCGAAGGAAACCGCTCCAAAGCCGAGGGTTGCCAGTATCCAAAAAATGCGGTGCTTCATGGCGCAGGACCAAAAGCAGAGGCCCCGTCCACCGCAAGCGCTTTGGCCGACTTACGGCAGAATCGCCGGCAAATCCACCAGCCGGGTGATGAATGCCGCGGCTTCCCGACGAACTTTCTCGCGCGCCATGTAGCGCCCGAAGCCCACGAACAGGTCAACGACCGGTTTCGTTTCCAGGTCACTCACCCCATCGCCAATCATCACAACGCGAGCCGGCGTCAGCTCGCGACGCAAACGGTTGACGACCTCCGGCTTTCCTCCCGAACGGGTCGTCGGATAACTTTCGTCGAACCCATGATAGCGTCCTTCCGCGTCAAAAAACAGATCGACGGCCTCCACCCGGTCGATGCCGAGAAAATCCGCCAGCGGACGAATCGCCTGACGAAACCCACCACTGATGATGAGCGGAGTCCAGCCCGCCGCGCGCGCGGTATCGATCACCGCCTTCGCATCCGGCTCGATCGTGTCGATATAGCGTTGTCCGACTTCCGCGACATGCCGCGCTTCGGGAAGGATGATCTCCAGCCGGCGGCCAAAGACCGCCTCAACGGGAATCTTTCCGTCCATCGCCTCGTTGGTCATCTCCTCGACCCTTTTAAAAATCTCGGGCCCGCGAACGCGTGCAAGTTCGTCAATTCCTTCGATGGAACTGAGCGTGCTGTCACAGTCGAAAATCAAAAGCTTGGGAGAGGACACCGCGCGACGAAAACCCCCGTTACGGTCCCGCGCAATGCGTTTTGAGATCGAAAACCGAAATCCCAACGAACACATCGCGATCAGGCCCCGACAGAAATGCCGCCCGGCACCAAACGGAGCGTGGATGGTCCAATTCTCTATCCTCTGCCCTTCCATGAAAACCCCGCTGTTCATCCTCCTCATCGTCGCCTGCATCGCCCCCGCATGCGCCGAGCCGGTAACGGTCCCCATCGGTCGCGTCAGACTGCTTGATGGCCGCACGCTGACAAATGCAGTCGTTCGTTCCTACGACCCGGAGGCCTCCAAGGTTCTCGTCGTCTCCAATGGCAACTTGGTGCTCATCCCCATCTCGCTCCTGCCGCCGCCCTTCCCCGAACAGATCAAGGCCGCGAGTGCCCGTGCCGCCGATCTCGTGCAAACCACACCCGTGCCCGCACCGGATGCTTCGACGGCTCCCGATCCTCAGGTCGCAACCACCTCATCCACCGCGCCCATCGTGCAACCGTCTCCCGCTCCGCAGGTCCCCGCTCCCGGCGCACCGGTTGCCCAGCCTGTCGACGAACGAAGGGCCCACCGGGACGTCGCCCGGACTCACGTTCTTCGCTACTATAAATATGAATTCCGCAGCGGCTCCAACGCCATCGCCGTGACCGACTCCGACGTCGCGATCGACGAGACCGAACCGGTCCCCGGCTGGCTCAATCGCTTCCGCACCACCGGCAAGGTTTATCTCGAAATCTACGAGAGCGTGGGCGGTGGCAGCTTCCGCCGCAGTTCGCACCGGTTTGAAATCCTCACCGAACAGAAACCGGGCGAGGAGATCAAGGTGGTCGACTTCACCCGCAAGTAAGCCGTCCTTCCCGATTCATAAAATGTCCGCCCAAGCCATCACCCTCGACATCTCCATCGCACGCGACCCCGACGCCGTTTACGCGTTTGCCTCGAACGTTGAAAACTTCCCGCAATGGGCCTCCGGTTTGGGCGAATCCGTCCGCCGCGCAGGCGAGGATTGGATCGTCGAAACCAAAGCGGGGCTGCTCAAACTGCGGATGACGCCGCCGAACCCGTTTCGCATTCTCGACCACACCGTCTACCTTCCGTCAGGCGCCGAGGTAACCGTCCCGTTCCGCGTCCTCGCCGCGCCCGGAGGAGGCAGCGAAGTGATTCTCACGTTGTTCCGACAACCGGACCTGAGTGAGGAGGACTTCGCCCGCGACCGCGAAATGGTCCGACGCGATCTGCTCGCGCTCAAGCAGATCATGGAACGGGCCGGTTGATCGGACGCCAGAGTCGGGCGCTCCGCCGCTCCACATTTTAGGGATTCGCATGGTTGTTCAGAACACCCTTGCCCGGAGAAAGTGCTCCGCGTTGCCTTCCGTCATGTCGCAGCCCAACAACCCGCTTCACGGCGTCACCCTTGAGACAATCGTCACCGAACTCGTCGCACGTCACGGTTGGTCCGAACTCGGGCGGATGATCGAAATTCGCTGCTTCACCCACGACCCCAGCGTGAAGTCGAGTCTCACCTTCTTGCGCAAAACTCCCTGGGCCCGCAAAAAGGTCGAGGAGCTCTACTTGCGCGGAAGACCGTAAAAAAAACGGACGGCATAAGCGGCCAACCACCGCGGTGGATCAGGCCTACCCGTCAAAACCCGGCACAGTGAGACTCCGGCCATTGTCCTTCGCGCCCAATTGCAGAATAAAGGGCGCAGCAACCTTGGCCCAGGCCTCGGCTTTCGGGTAGTTGCCCGCATCATCAGCCCAGCACTGGCGCAGCATGTCGGTGTCGATCACTCCGGGATTGAGGGGCACCGCCGCCATCCCGGCGGGCAACTCCTCCGCGAGCGCCTTCGTCAGGCCTTCGATCGCCCACTTGCTCGCGCAATACGGCGCAACCTCGGGCGAAACACTTCGCCCCCATCCCGAGCTGAGATTAACGATCACACCCTTCTTGACGGCGACCATCGCCGGCACGAATTCGCGAATCACGTTGGCCACGCCGGTGATGTTGACACCGACAAGCGAAGCAAACTCCTCCGCCGGGACTTTCCAGAGCGGCGCGGGCGTATTCATGATGCCCGCATTATTGATCACCAAATCAGGCACCTCGCCGAAACCAAGGACCCGCGCGCCCCACATGCCGACCTTCGTGGGATTGGACACATCGACCACGTCAAAATTGTGCGGCGCGCCGTGCTTCATGCGCAGATCGAACACCCCTTCCGAGCCGCGTCCGCAGCCGATGATCGTGTGCCCGAGCCGGATGAATTCCTCCGTAAGCGCCCGCCCCAAGCCTCGGGTGGCGCCGGTGATGATGATTTTCATAAGGGAAAAAACAAGAGGGTGCTCCACGCTGTCGGTCGTGAGTTGTCTCTGTAACGGGAAGCCGCCTTCGGTTCCACCGGGCGGATCGGACGGCGGCACGATCGAGCCAGCTCAGCCGATCGACAGCAATTCGACGTCGAACACCAGAGTGGCGCGCGGCGGAATGGCACCGGGGTATCCGGCGGCCCCGTACGCGAGCTCGGGCGGAAGCGTGAGCTTTACCTTGTCGCCGATTTTCATCGTGGCCACGCCCAGATCCCAACCCGCGATCACTTGACCGGCTCCGAGCACAAAGGTGAACGGCTCGTCACGGTCCACCGAACTGTCGAACTTGCTGCCGTCGGTCAGCCAGCCCGTGTAGTGGACGGTCACGGCCTCGCCCTTTTTCGGGGTGCGGCCGGAGCCGGCTTTCAGTTGCTCGATCTTGATTTCGGGTTTCGCCATAAGGCGCGCATCGTCAGTCCGTCCCGCGCCGAAGGTCAAGGGAGCCGCGATATCCGCCCCGCCCTCGCAGTTCTATTCGATCACCACGATCACCGGACGATGGTCGCTCGCCTGCGCCACCTCGGTCGAATCATGGATGCGCACGGCCGCACCGCGCACCTGCGGACGCAAACCGGGCGATACGAGTATGTGATCCAATTGAGAATAGGAGCCTTCGCGCCGGAAAAAATGAGTCCACACATGACCGCGGTCGTCCGCCATCGGGAGCCAATCGGCGATTGGCGTCTTGCCCCGGGCCAACATCGCACGCACGGGCCGACTCGTGCGCCCGTCGTTGAAATCTCCCGCGATGAGAAACCGGGCCGTCGCCGGCTCCGGAAACACCTTCAGAATTCGGTCCCGGACTGCCGTCGCTTCGCCCGCCCGCTGCAATGCAGCGTCCGGATCATCCGGCCGCTCCGTATATCGACTTTTCAGATGCACCACGAACAGCGTCACCTCCCCGCCCGGGTTCGCAAAACGCACTTCAAGCAGGCCGCGTTTCACTTTCTCAACGCCATCAAAGTATTTGAACGCAAGATCATCGTGTTTCCGCACGGCCGCAAAGGGCCGTTTCGACAACACCGCGATCGTCCGGTCCGCATCCTCCGCCTGCAGCACCACCCGATGCGAATATTCCAGCCCGGCTCGTCTCAAATCACGTTGTAGCTCGTTTAAGAACAGCTCTCCGCCGATTTCCTGCAGCGCGATCACATCGACGTCCATTTGCCGGATCACCGCGCGCAAGGCGGTTTTTTCCGTCTCCGGCTTGGGATACTCCTTCCGGTAAACGTCCTCCACCATCCGGTCCGAGAGCGTGTAGTTTTCGACGTTGTAAATCGCGATCGTCAGCGGTTC
>JANJTQ010000094.1 GCA_024711005.1 Opitutaceae bacterium
CTGGCACCTCCCGGCTGTGTGTGTGTGGTGTGGGGCTCGCTCGCGCGGCTTTCGCGGGGCCTCCCTGCCGGCCCGCCTCCGCCCCTTCCTCCTTGGGCGATGTAACAAGTTCCGTCGTCCAAAGCGGCGAGAACTCGCCGCACTCCAAATCATCTTCCCACTTCCCGCTCGCCCGGCAACCGCCGCCAGGGCAGGCTGCCGGGTTTTATGTCCGTCACCTCGACGCCCGAAGAAGCACCTTGGATAGCAGGTCTGCGCAGCGCGCGGGCCAACCTCGCGCCCGGACTCGTGCTGCAGGCGTTCGGACTCGCCGTGGTGCTCGGCTACTATTTCCACGAGCCCACCCGCCTGTGGTTCACCCGGCTGGCCGACCTGCGCAATGACACCGGTGTACTCTTCGGCATCGTCTCCACCGGTCTCTTCGGCGGACTGATCCCGCTGCTCTACTTGAAAGCCGCCCCGACCACCCGCTCGCAGGTGAGTTGGAAACAGGGCTTCGCGCTCACCGGTTTCTGGGCCTACAAAGGATTCGAGATCGGCCTGTGGTACACCTTCATGGCGTGGAGCATCGGCGAATCCCCGGACGTGCGCACCATCGCCGTCAAAAGCGCCATCGACCAGTTTGTCTATTGCCCGCTTTGGGCCATCCCGACGACCGCCCTGTTTTATCTATGGAGCAAGACCGGCTTCGACAGCGGCTTCGTCATGAACGATCTGCGGGCACCTCGCTGGTATCTGCGCCGGGTCCTGCCCCTTCTGTTCGCCAATCTGGGCGTCTGGCTCCCGCTCGTGTGCATCATCTACGCGCTGCCCACCCCGCTCCAACTCCCGTTGCAAAACATCGTATTGTGCTTCTTCACTCTGATGCTCGCCCACATGTCGCACCGCGAGTCCGCCCGACATTCCCTGGAATAAAGGCGGACACTTTTGCCTCTTACGCAGTCTCAGCTTAACTCCCCCATGGTTTTCCGCGCTTCGTTCCTCCTGCTGGCCTTCGTCTTCTCGTTTCTCGCACCCGCCGTGCGCGCACAAGTGGAGGCCGCACTTCTCTCGGCCGATCAATCGGTCCAACCCGGCCGGGCGTTCACCGTCGCCCTCCGCCTCACTCATGACGAACACTGGCACTCCTACTGGATCAACCCGGGCACCGGCTATCCCACGTCGCTGAAATGGAAACTCCCGCCCGGGTGGAAGGCCTCCGACCTCCAGTGGCCGACCCCGAAGGTCGTTCGCGACACCCACGGCACCATCACCGGCAACGGTTACGAGGGCGTGGTTTATCTCCCCGTCACACTCACTCCGCCGGCCACGCTTAAGCCCGGCGAAACCGTCACACTCACCGCCGATGCCAAATGGCTCATGTGCGCCGAAGTGTGCGTCCCCGGCAAGGCATCGCTCTCACTTACGCTCCCGATCCGCGCCGAAGCCCCCGCGCCCGATCCCGACCACGGCGCCGCCCTCGCCGCGACGGTCGCATCCCTTCCGCGCGAGATTCCCGGACTCACGGTTCGCGCAACGCGTAGTGGAAATACCATTACACTTCGTCTTGTCGGTTCCGCCGCTGTCACGCTCCCCAAGCCCAAGAGCCCTTGGTTCTTCTCCAGCGACGCCGCCATCCAGTTCGACGAACCCCAGACCGTCCGCGCCGCCGGTGAACCCGGCGAACTCCTCGGCATCGATCTGCCCCTGTCCCCGCACGTGGACGCTCCCCCGACCCGCCTCGTCGGCGTTCTCCGCACCGAGAACAGTTGGGCCGCCGACGGCACCGCGCTCCCCGGCATCCTGATCGACACGCCGATCGAGGGAAGCGCACCCGCCGCGGAACCCGCCGCTTTCGGTGTCACCCGCGCAACACCTGAAAACGCCGTCGCGGTCAAATCCCTCGCGGGCACGCTCGTCCTCGCCCTCATCGGAGGGCTCATCCTGAACCTCATGCCCTGCGTCTTTCCGGTGCTCGGCATCAAGATCCTCGGCTTCGTCAATCAGGCCGGGGCCGACCGCCGCAAGGTCACGCTCCACGGACTCGCCTTCACCGGCGGCGTATTGCTCTCGTTCTGGATGCTGGCCGGCGTGCTGGCGGTTCTGCGGGCGGGCGGGGAAAAACTCGGCTGGGGATTCCAACTCCAGTCGCCCGGCTTCGTGTTTGTGCTCGCGGTCGTATTGCTGGTGTTCGCGCTCAGCCTGAGCGGTGTGTTCGAATTCGGTCTGCGCGCCACCGGCTTCGGGGCCGGCCTGCAATCGAAGCACGGCGTCTCCGGATCCTTCTTTACCGGCGTGCTCGCCACCGTGGTCGCCACGCCGTGCAGCGCGCCCTTCCTGGCTCCGGCACTGGGCGCCGCCTTCGCCGTCTCCGTCACCGAATCGTTCGTGGTGTTCACCGCCATTGCGATCGGGCTCTCCCTGCCGTACCTGCTGCTCTCAATCTTCCCGCAGGCGGTGAAACTCCTGCCCCGTCCCGGTGCCTGGATGGAAACCTTCAAGCAGGTCATGGCATTCCCGCTGTATGCAACCGTCGCATTCCTGCTCTGGGTGCTCGCCGCGCAGCTCAAGGACAGGGACACCTCCCTGCTCGCCGTGCTCCTCGGGCTCACCGTCATTGCGCTCGGCGTGTGGTTTTATGGCCGCTACACCGCCCCCGGCACGAAACCCGCCCGCGCCCGCCTCGGGGTCATCGGCGGACTGGTGCTCATTGGTCTTGGAGTCGGTTTCGGTTGGCCGCGCAAACCCTCGCCGACCGCCGTCGAATGGAAACCCTGGAGCACCGAAGCGGTCGCCGAAGCCGTTGCCGACGGAAAACCCGTGTATGTGGATTTCACCGCCCGTTGGTGCTTCACCTGCCAGACCAACAAGAAGGTCGTCTTCAGTTCCGCCGAGGTGCTGAAGACCTTCCGCGAAAAAGAGGTCGTCGCGCTCCGCGGAGACTGGACCAACGACGACCCTTTGATCACCGCGGAACTCGCCCGCTGGAACCGCAGCGCGGTGCCCTTCAACCTCGTCTACCTCCCGGGAAAACCCGATCCCATCGTCCTGCCCGAGCTGCTCTCCCCGGGCATCGTTCTGGACGCGCTTGATCAGGCTCCGTGAGAAGTGGAAGAGAGTGCAGGAAAACTTTTGAAGTCTGCGCTATTGTCCCGCCGCTCCGGCCCCTGCGACGCTTGATGCCGTATTGAACGGAGAGGCCGGCAGACCTTCCTTGTTATACAGGTTCGCCATCGGTTTGGGATAACCCGCCCAAGCGTAGCGGACATGCTTGGGGTTGGGCACGGACTCGCTCCAAACGATCACGCTATCGCCTTCGATACGGGCCTTTGCAGGCGAGTAGACATTGGGACTGTTGGATATCTCGAAACCGTGCAGCTCGGATGCGGGAGGCATCGGCTGGTCGCCGGGTTTGGCAGCCGGTGCCGAACCGATGACAAGGCCACTACCAAGGTGATTAAAGCGAACGCGAATCCGATCACCATCACGGGCGAACGATGAGTAAATTGGGCCGGAATAAACCAGATCCTCACCATAGGCCACGTGGCGGGCGGCCAAGGCGAGTCGGCGGCCCACATTGAGTTTGTCCTTGGGGTGAACGTCCTTCTCATCACCGATGTCCATCGTCACCACCATGGCCGTCTTGGGCTGGGCCAATGTGGCCAGTTGCGAATCACGGACGGCGATCGAGAAATAACCCCATTCCCAGCTGGAGCATTGCACGAAAAGGAAAGGGAAATCCCCCTGGCCCCAGCGTCGGCGCCAGTCGTTGATCATCGTGGCAAAGGTTTTCGCGTAGAGCCGGCCTTCACCGTTTTTTCCCCCGTTGGATTCACCCTGATACCAGACCACACCCTTGAGCGCGTATGGGATCACCGGGTTGATCATGCCGTTGAAAAGGACGGCGGGGTATTGGGGGTATTCGCCGGGCTTGACCGGTTTCGCTGGCTCCTTCGGGGCTTTGATTCCCGGTTCCGGAGGTTGGGATTTGGCAGCTTTCCAGGCATCGTGGTCACGCTTCCACCTGGGAAGGTCCTCTTCGTCGTATTTGCGCACCATGTCCGTGAAATTGTCCTTCAATCGGGCAAACTCTTTCACGAAGTGATCATGCGCGGGATCGAGTTTGAGAGCATCGAGACTGGTCCACGCTTCAACGGTCGTTCCGCCCCAATACGCGCCGATCAACCCGATGGGCTGCTTGCGTTGTTCATAAATATCGCGGGCAAAAAACAGGGCGACCGCCGAGAAGCCGTTCCAGCCGGTCACCTCAAAAACGCTCCGGGGGGTGCAGACGACCCACTGGCCTCGTTTCAGTTCGCGCTTCACGTCGGTGGCCGGCTCAAACGCGAGATTGTGTGCGACGAGAAACATGCGAATCGAAGGGTAGTTGAATTGCGCGGCCGTCGCCTTCGAGTTCACCGTGTTGCCGATGCCGAATTCCATGTTGGACTGGCCGGAGGCAAGCCACACGTCGCCCACGAGGACGTCGGTGAACGTGAGCGTGTTGGTCTTGCCCGACACCTTCAGTTCAACCGGCGTGCCCGTCACCGCCAGGGGATCCAGGCGAACCGACCATTTGCCATCGGCCCCGGCAACAGCCCGACCACGCCGGTCGGCGATAGTCACGTCGATGGTTTCACCTGGAGCGGCGGTGCCCCACACCGGCAATTGAGTGTCCTGTTGCAGGACCATGTGGTCGCCGAAGATCGCCGGCAGGGAGACCTCGGCATGCACGGGGACCAGTCCCAGCGGGAACAGGAGACAGATTGCCCGCGGGAGGCGGATCAATTGAGCGAGGCGGGAGAGGTTCGTCATGAGGCAGGGCGTCGGGCGGTTATATCAGAGCTTCAATGCTCAACCTTGGCGCGGAGTGCTCCGCGCCGTGGCAGTGGAAGGGCGGGATCAATGTTTCGTTTCCGAGTCGGCTTTGCGCATCACCACATCGTCCACGTAAAAATCCCCCAGCGTTCCCATGGGCTCCACATAGAGGACGGCCGCCGTCAACGTCTCCGCCCACGAGACATATATGCCGGAATCGGAGGCCACTTTCGTCCATTGGTTGGAGGAAACCAGGCCCTTGGCTCCGGCCACGTAATAGTCGGTCCCCCCATAGGTGAGCCGCACAACGATACGGCAGGAGGCGGAGCCTTCGGCGAGCCTGACCCAGGCTTCGAAATCGTAGAGACCTTCTCCCTGTGCCAACAACGCGGCGAGAATGTCCTGCCGGGGGACCTGGGCCGAATACTCGCGACCGATACAGGCGAGGCCCCCTTTGCCTGAATGAACAGGTTCGTTCCCTTTGGTGGCCAAGATGAGCGCGTTGCCCATCCCGTTCCAACCGGCGACGCCGCTCTCGAAGTTGCCGTTTTTTAGGAGATTGCCTTCGAGCAAAGGCGCGGGCGTGGCAGGGCCGGGGGTCGCGGCGTCGGCCTGAAGGGCCAGCGCAAGCAGGACCAGGAGATTCCGGATACGTGATGACATGGGAAGGGGTTGTGCGGGGACGACGGCGGACTCCAGTGACGCGAGCCGGAGGGAACGCGACCGAGGAAGACCTACCTCGAAACACCAAGGTAGGCATCCCCGGGACGAGTTCTAGATTCTCGATATGCGACAAGTCGCACGACGGTGTTTTCCTGCGTGGGTGGCTACGGGTCTGCGGTTATAAACAGGCGGCTGTTATTTTTTCATCCAAACATCATCCACGTAAAAATCGACCATGCTTCCGGGTGTTTCCACGTAAAGAATGGCGGACGTCAACGAGCCGGTCCACGTCACGTTGACCGGTGCCGAGGAAGACACCTTGGTCCAGGCGGTGGAATTGATCGTTCCGGTCGCGCCCGAGATATAGTGATCAGTGCCGCCGTAGTTGAGCTTCAGCGTGACTTTGCCCGTCCCCGTGCCGGTCGCCAGCTTGAGGTAGGCTTCGAAATTGTAGGCACCGGGGCCTTGGGCGAGGAGCGCCGGGAGGATGTCCTGCTTGGGAACCTGCGCCGAGTAGGTGCGATTCGTGCAGGCGAGTCCGCCCGCTCCGTAGTGGTGTAGGGCGCTCGCAGTCGTGGCTGAAAGCGTCGCGCCACCCAGGCCAACCCAGCCCGTGATTCCGTTTTCGAAGGTGCCGTTGGTCAGGATATCGCCATCGCCCAATCGGACGTCATCGATCTCGAAGTTGGTCAGGTATCCCGGTGTTTCGAAAGAGAGTGTCGCTTGAGTCAGCGTCTTGAACCACGTGACGTTGAAAGAGCCCGTGATCTGGGTCCACGTTGGCCCGACAACTTTGTTCAACGTATAACGGTGCGTCCCGTTGCCGTCGGTCAGATCCAGAACGGCCCGGACCGTGCCGATGCCCGTGGCGAATTTTGCCCAACTGCTCAGCTGATATCGCCCCGAACCCTGGGCGATCAACTGGCTGGTGACGTTCTGTGAGGGACCTTGGACATCGACGGTGCGAGACGTCGCCGAGAGGGCATACGTGCCGGAGTGCGCGCTGGCCGTGCTGAGCGCCACCGCGCCGCCGCCTTTGGCGATCCAAGGGCTGAGGGCGCCGGTTTCGAGCCGGCCATTGATCGTCAGTTCCTGGCGGCGCTGGTTGGCGAGCGCGTCTTGCAGCGCGTAATAAGCCGGCTTGGCGACGTAATTACTGTCGAACGGCAGCGGAAATTTATTCGCGCCAAGCCAGGAGTATTTATCGGTCAATCCCCACGTCTGCACACCCATGACGGCGGGACAGCGCAGGAACTTGTCCATCGCATTATAGTAAATCCGGGCCTGCGCATCATTGGCGAGCGAGGGCACGGTGCCAAGGGAGCCGCCCGCGTTGCTGGTGTCGAATTCCGTGACGTAGATCAACAGGCCGAGCTTGGCGAATCGATCGAGATTGGCCGCCAAACTGGTGTAGTCGGGAGTCAGCGACATGAAGTGGCATTGCAAGCCAACGCCATCGACGGGAATGGCCCGGTTCCGGAAGTCGACAATCATGGCATACATCGTGTTCGACTTCGCATTGATCCCCTCCACGTCGTAATCGTTGTAGACCAAGATGGCCGTAGGATCGGCCGCGCGGGCGCGAATGAATGCCTTTTCAATATAAGTCGGTCCGATCACGCGGTTCCAAATGTCCTGCGTGTAACGAAGATTCTGCGTCCAGTCGGCGCTGGATTTGGTTCCGTCGATCGCCTCGTTGACGACATCCCACACGGCGATCCTGCCCTGCCAGTGGCCCACCACGTTGTCGATGTGGTGATACATCACGTCCGTGAGCGTCGCCGCGGTCCACGTGCCGGTTTCCAGCCATGAAGGATTGCCGTAATACCAGAGAAGCGTGTGCCCGTGAACGGCGGCGCTCTTGCTCTCGGCAAAGTTCACCACACGGTCGCCGCTTTCATACGA
>JANJTQ010000141.1 GCA_024711005.1 Opitutaceae bacterium
TCTGGGAGTCTTGGATTCCGGCATCTGTTTTTTCATCTGCGCACTCCGCAATCGGGCGAGCATTTCAAATAGAGCCATAGCCGTTTGTTTAAAGTGGCCGCGAGCGTGAGCGAGTGGTGACTCGTCCACTCGCTCACGCTCGCGGCTACGACTAAATTTAAGATGCTCCAATAAAGGCATCGGAACCGGGGAAGTTCGGATTAGCACTACTCCGTTAAGTATCCGCGGGGATCGGCTTGGAGGCCCGACGACCTCGTCGGGCTTGATCGGCTCTCCCAACCGACCCGACGAGGTCGTCGGGTCTCCATCTCGGACCGCGGCGCAGACTTAACGGAGTAGTGCCAGTGTCAAATGAGTGATGATTAGTGGTTGAAACGGTTTGGTTGCTTGTCCGTTTCGGCTTCGCCGGGTCAGGCATAAACGGATCGCATTCATGCGGCATTTCGCAAGGTCCGTCCCCGGGACGATTCACTTTGTTGACGCGTTCATAAGCCCCCGCAGGCTACCCGCGTGGAAACCTTTTTGATCGCCCTCGCCGCCGCCTTTGCAGGCGCGTTCGTCGCGTGGTTTTTCCTTCACGCGAAACTCGGCGAACGCCTCCGCGCCCGCGAAACCGAATTAACCCGCCTCACCGGTGCGCTCACGCAAGCCGAGTCGTCCGTGGCGCAACTTTCGACGCTCAACTCCCAGCTTTCCAGCACCCTCGCCGCCGATCGCGCCACCTTCGCCGCGCAACTCGCCGCCGGTGAACAACGTCTCGCCGAACGCGAGACCCTCGCCGCCCGCTATCTCGCCGACGCCGAAAAATTAAAGGCCACGCTTCAAACGGAATTCCAAGCGGTCGCCGCAAAAATCCTCGACGAAAAATCCGCGAAGTTCACCGACCACAACAAGACCCAGGTCGAGGCGCTTCTCCATCCGCTCCGTCAACAGCTCACCGACTTTCGCCAGCGCGTGGACCTCGTCTACAAGACCGATGGCGAAGACCGCACCGCCCTCAAAACCCAGATCGAACAGCTTCGCCAGTTGAACGTGCGCATCACCGACGAGGCTCGGGCGCTCACCACCGCCTTGAAAGGCCAGTCACAAGCCCGCGGCGCCTGGGGCGAACTCATCCTTGAACGTCTGCTTGATTCCGCCGGCCTCATCAAGGGCCAGGACTACCTCACCCAGGAATCGCTCACGACCGACGACGGTCGGCGGCTTCGGCCCGATGTCATTCTCCGCCTTCCCGACGCCCGCCATCTCGTGATCGATTCGAAGGTCTCGCTCATCGCCTATGAGCGGGCGGTCAACGCATCCGACGATGTCATCCGCTCGACCGCGGTAACCGAACACGCCCGCGCCGTTCGCACCCATGTCGACCAACTCAGCTCCAAGCGTTACGAAGACACCGGAAAGCTCCTGACGCCCGACTATGTGCTGATGTTCGTGCCGCTTGAGCCCGCCTTTACGCTCGCGCTCGAAGCCGACCACCAGCTTTACGACTGGGCTTTCGACCGCAGGGTCATTCTCTGCACCGCGCCCACGCTTCTGGTCACGTTGAAAACCGTCGCCAGCCTCTGGAAGCAGGACCGGCAGACCAAAAACGTCCAAGCCATCGCCGATCGCGGCGGCGCACTCTATGACAAGTTCGCCGGCCTGATCGACGACCTCGAAGCGATCGGACTCCAGATCGGACGAACCCGCGAGAGCTACGACGCGGCGATGAACAAACTCAAGACCGGCAAGGGTAATCTCCTCGCCCAAGTCGAAGACCTCAAAAAACTCGGCGCCAAAGCGAAGAAGTCCCTGCCCGCTCCCGCCGCCGAAGAACCGTGATGGTATTCAGCGCCCATTCTCCGACTCCTGCTCGTTCTCGATCCGGACACGCGAGCCGGACTGAATCCCCATTTGAGAACGAGAACGAGTAAGAGAACGAGAACGACTTTTGATCCATGACCCACCTCCTCGGTACCTGGCATCCGATCCGAGCCGAACTCGATGGCGAAGCCGCCCCCGAGATCGCGCTTCAACGCATCGAACTCATCCTTCGTGAAGACGTCTACAGCGTCAGTTTCGCCGGCGACGTTTATGACGGCGGCACGTTCGTGCACACCGCCTCGACGCTCACCCTCACCGCGCGGCAAGGCCCCCACGCAGGCCGCGTGATTCCGGCCATTTACCAGCTGGCGGGTGATCGCCTGCGCATCTGCTACGGCATCGGAGGCACCGAGCCGACCGCGTTTGAAACCATGAGCGGCAGCCAGCGCTACCTGGTGACTTATCGGCGTCACCGGGCTTCTTGATACCAAAGTGTCGACGTGGCATGGGCATCCCGCCCGGCAGGATACCCACGCCACTTTTCCGAATCGGAGGGGACGCCGGCGACAGGTGGCGCCGCCCCCTGGCACTACTCCGTTAAGTCTGCGCCGCGGTCCGAGATGGAGACCCGACGACCTCGTCGGGTCGGTTGGGAAAGCGCGCCAATCAAGCCCGACGAGGTCGTCGGGCCTCCAAGCCGAACCCCCGCCCAGGCGGCCAGCGGCCCGCGCCGCCGAGGGCATCGCCCGCCCAGCTTGGTTTCCGCCTTACCCGCAGGGCGCAAGCAGAGCGTCGGTTCTTTTGAAGGCTCTCCCTAATATCCGATAAACGGGTGCCTGCTTCTTATTGAGAACGGCATTTCGTGCTTTCCTTGCCCGGGAGGATTTCTCCTAAGCTCCCCGCCACTCCCATGGACCGCCCTGAAACCGAAAAGGACCGCCCCGAACACACCGCATCGGACAGCGTATTCGTGCACATCGTCGACGAGATGCCCTTGCGCGTGGTGCTCGCCGTTGTCTTCGTCGCGTTTTTCTTCGTCTGGGGCGGGGTCAACAACCTCATCCGACTCACCGGTCGTAACATCGATTCGTTCACCACTCCGATCGGCATCTACGCCGGCATCGTTGCCGCCATCATCGTCCCCATCGTGATCTGGCGCATCAAACATCGCGCACGCTGATCTCGCGGAGATCGCATCCGCGCAGTTCGCGAATTCAGGTATCAGACGAGGTAACGAGTTGGGTTTCTTCAGCCATCACTCAACGAGCCTCGTTGCGTCCACAAGTGGCAGATTGCAGCACACAGACGCTCGCCTCGGACAAGCAATCCGTCTGAGTGAGTGGCCATGAGAACGGGCAAGCCTGACAAGGTCCTTGGGTTGCGGAGCGTACTGACGGCACTCGTGGTGGGTTTGCTGTTTGCGAGCGCCACGACGGGTAAGGCCGACGGCAAGGTATTCGCGCCGGTGCTCGTGCCCCAGCAAGTGGAGATGCCCGATCAACGTGCACTCGTCGCGTGGAATGAGGGCATTGAAACGCTCGTCATCGAGTCCGCATTCGTCGGCAAAGGAACGGATTTCGCATGGGTCGTCCCGCTCCCGAGCAAACCCGAGGTGTTCCCGGCGACGCGCGGCACGTTGCCCGCAGCCGCGGCCTTGATGCAACCCACGGTGGAACAACCGTGGTCGGCAGCCTGGATGCTGACGATCGTGTTGGGAGGAATCGGCCTGACCGCCTTGGCGTTTGGCTGGAGCACGGTGGGGAAGGGAATGCGCGTTGGAATCGTGCTAAGTTGCTTGGCGATTCTCTCGCTGATACTCGGTGCGGCGACCGAGTCAGCGGTAATCGCTTGGTCGGCGATGGCCGTGGGGTGTGCGTGTCTTTGGCCGCTGAGGAATTGGTTCAGAGAGGAGGACACGATGATCCAAACTCTCGTGGCTTTAGCTATCGGGTTCTTGGTAGTCGCCAGCATATTCCTCCCAACGCTAGGAACCGTAAAATCAGCGGTGGCGGGAGTCACGACCACGGGAACCGTAACCGTGGAACGGCAACAAGTCGGCGACTACGACGTCGCCATTATCTCCGGTCGTGAAGGCGAAGGGGTGACTGCTTGGCTGGACGCAAATGGCTTCGCCTTGGACGATGCTGTACGAAAAGTCGCGGAGGATCACGCGACGGCCGGCGGCTGGTTTGTCGCGAGTCGGGTGCGCCGCGCTTTTTCGGAAAGCGGTCGAAGCGTGCCCGCCCCGTTGGCGTTTCGGTTCCCGGTCGAACAGGCCGTTTATCCGATGCGATTGACCGGAGCAGGCGCCGAACGGCCACTGGCAGTTGAGCTAATTGTCTGCGGTCCGAGCGAAGCGTCCGTGACAGGCCTGATCGCCCGCACGGTCGCACCGTTGACCCATGGCGAACCGAAGGCGAACGGACTACGTTGGGGCGGGCGGCAGTCGAGAGAAGGGCGTACGATTTCCCATCCTGAGCTCATACGATGGACTCAGGACACATCCGTGGCCACCTGGCTTCGTGGAGAGTTAGCTCCGGACCAGATGCAAGCGGACCTGACCATCCGCTGGACCAAAGGTGACAAAGCAAAGGGCCTCTCCGTGCTGACGACGGAAGACGCCTGGGGTCGGGCCTCACTGCTCGGCGGAACCCTCGGATTTATCGGTGCCATGGTGCTGGGCCTGCTGCACGGAAACGGACGTCCCCCGCGCAGACCGGCGGGAGTGGTTGTACTCCTTGCGCTCACCGTCACCGGTGCCTTCCGCGTGTTAACTCCGACCATCGCGGCGGAACACCTGAAGGCAGGCATACCTTGGTATGAACTCGCAGAAATCCCGACGGCCGCGGCGATGGCTCTTTTTGCGTTACCGAGCGACGCCGATGACGAAGCCGTCAACGCGGCTTTCGCGAAAGCGCTGGTCGATTTCACCAAAGACTACGACAGATCCGAACTACGAATCGGTGACGCGCCCGGTGAAGTGATGTTGCACAAACTGCCGGACGGAAGCTGGCGCGTCTGGTTCTTCAATGCCTACGGACAACCCGATTTCTTCCCCGGAACCGATATGCCGGTCGGCCGATGAACTGTCTTAACCGCTTCCGTCGCTGGACTAGTCATTCGCCGCTCCGCCTCGCCGCCCGCTCTTGATTGCGGCGCGGCGTCGTTTGCCCGCCACCAAGATCGCCTTCTGGCGCGCACTGCGCTTGCGGTTCTGCCGTCGGGTCTTGGCGGCGGCCTGCTGACGCTGTTGTTCCGCCGCTCGCAGGCGACCTTCCAATTTCGTGCATAACTCCGCCCAAGCCGTCTCGCGATTCGCCGCTTGCGATCGCTCTCGCTGACACCTCACTTCGACCCCGGTCGGCCGATGTTTCACGCACACCGTGCTGCTGGTTTTGTTGATTTTTTGCCCTCCGGGCCCCGAGCCGCGTACAAACCGCTCCTCCACGTCGGCCGCCAATACGCCGAGTGCATCCAGCCGGTCCTGAATTTGGGTTGGTAAATCCACGCGACGGCCATTTTCTCTGCGAAACACTTTTTGCGCAAGCGAGTCCCACTCCACCCTCCTCCTTCCGCTCACAGCTTCGTTTAACTCATGATTACCGGCCCCACTTGGTCTCAAAAACTCCGCGACGAAATCGGTAAAGCCGTCATCGGTCAGGATGCCGTCGTCGAACGCCTGCTCGTCGCCCTGCTCGCCAACGGTCACGTCCTCCTCGAGGGCATGCCCGGCCTCGCGAAAACCCTCCTCATCCGGTCCCTCGGCACCGCCCTCGGCGTCCAGTTCGAGCGCATCCAGTTCACCCCCGACCTTCTGCCCAGCGATGTCGTCGGCACCATGGTGTTTTCGCCCAAGGATGGCGCCTTCACCCCGCACCGCGGCCCGATCTTCGCCAATCTCGTCCTCGCCGACGAAATCAACCGCGCCCCCGCCAAGGTCCAGAGCGCCTTGCTCGAAGCCATGCAGGAACGCCAGGTCACCATCGGCGGACACACCCATATCCTGCCGCGTCCGTTTTTCGTGATGGCCACGCAAAACCCTGTCGAGCAGGAGGGCACCTACCCGCTTCCCGAGGCGCAGACCGATCGCTTCCTTTTCAAGCTCCTCGTCGATTATCCGTCCCTCGACGAGGAATCCACCATGATGCAGCGCTGGGGCCAGGTCACCCGCCAGCCCGCCCTCGTTCCGGTCGCCAACGGTGACGAGCTCCTCGAACTCCGCGGCGAAGTGGACAAGGTTCATCTCTCGCCCGCCGTTCAGGGTTACATCCTCGCACTCGTTCGCGCCACCCGCGCCCTCGCCGAACCTTCCGCGGGCAAAAAACGTTACCTCAGCTTCGGCGCCTCTCCGCGCGCCTCGCTTGCACTTTATCAAGCCTCCCGCGCCCTCGCCTGGTTGCGCGGACTCGATTACGTGAGCCCCGGGCTCCTGCAAGAGATCGCGCCCGACGTCCTGCGTCACCGCGTCGGCCTCACCTACGAAGCCGAAGCCGAGGAGATCACGTCCGATCACCTGATCGCCCAAGTGATCGAAAAAACCCCGGTCCCCGAAGCCTGACCTCCCACTCGTTCTCGTTCTCGTTCTTCGTTCTCTTACTCGTTCTCCCATCCCGAACCACTCGATCCGGGAGAACGAGAACGAGTAAGAGAACGAGAACGATATCCAGCCCCACCCGTGCCGCCCCCCCTCCCTGTCACCACCGAAGCCCCCGCCTCCCCGCTTGCGCTCCTGCGCCGGCTCGAATGGCGCGTGCGCCACGCGGTCGAAAACGTATTGAGCGGCGAATACCGGTCCGCCTTCCGCGGACGCGGCATGGAATTCGACCAGGTCGTCAAATACGAGTTCGGCGACGACGTTCGTGACATCGACTGGAATGTCACCGCCCGTCTCGGCGAACCTTACCGCAAGAAATTCGTCGAGGAGCGCGAGGTCACCGTGATGCTCGTGTTTGAAGACACCCCGAGTCTCCAGTTCGGTTCCGGCGCACAGTCCAAGCGCGAAGCCCTCCTTGAACTCGCCGGTCTCGTCATGCTGCTCGGTGCGGTCAACCGCGACCGTGTGGGTTTCCTGCATCTCAAGCCCGACGGCTACACGCTCCGCGAGCCCGTCCGCGGACGCGGTCCCATCCACCACGCCGCCGCGTCCTTGCTCGGCGCCTCCGCCCCGTCCGTCACCCAGGCACAGGTCTCCGGCGCCTCAGAGCTCCCCTGGCGACTCCTCACTCGCGCCGCCCCCCGGCACAGCGTGCTCATCTGGCTCGGCGACTTCGCTCCGCGCGCCGAGCCCGAGGGCTGGGCCGTCATACGAAAGCGCTACCAACCGATGGGCTTCCGTGTCGACGATCCGTGGGAACGCGCCCTGCCCGAAGGCGATTCCTTCGCCGCCTTCGACCCGGTGAACGGACGTCTGGTGACTCTGGACAACTCCGCCGCCGAACGCGCGGCCCACGCCCATTGGCGCGACGAACGCGACGAGGCCTGGCGTAACCTGTTTCCGGATACGCTCACCCGCCTCGTTGTCGGCACCGACGAAGACCGCCTCGATGCGCTCGTGCGTTTCTTCCGCACCCGCCAAGCCCGCTGACACCCGGTGAACAACCTTGTGTTTCATTCCCCTTTCTGGCTCCTCGCCCTCCTCTTGATCCCCGTGGTCTTGTGGTTGCGCGGCCGTCGGGCGGTACCCGTCCTTCTCGTTCCGTTCGCCGCGGCCTGGCATCGTCCGTCGCTCACCTCGCCTTCGCGCTGGCCCGCCGGGCTGACCTTGCTCGGCATCGTTCTCCTCATAGGCGCCCTCGCCCGTCCGCAACGCGTCGAGGACAAGCGCGAGATCCACACCGAGGGCTACGACATCATGCTGGCGATCGACCTTTCCGGTTCGATGCTTTCCGAGGACTACGAAAAGGGCGACGTGCGCATCAACCGCCTCCAGGCCATCAAGCCCGTCATCCAGGCATTCATCACCCAGCGCCCGAGCGACCGCATCGGTATCGTGGTGTTTGCCGGCCGTGCCTATACGCTCGCCCCGCTCACCTTCGATCATGCGTGGTTGGGACGTCAGGTTGAGCGCCTCAAGGTCGGTCTCATCGAGGATGGCACTGCGATCGGCGATGGTCTCGGGCTTGCCCTCACCCGCCTCGAACAAGCTGCGCGGGCCCAGGACGGACGTCGCCAAGGCGCCTTCGCCGTGCTGCTCACCGACGGTTCCAACAACCGCGGCACCCTTACCCCCATGCAGTCCGCCGCCGTCGCCAAGAGCCGCGGTATTCCCGTCTACACGGTCGGCGCCGGTCGCGACGGACTCGTTCCGTTTCCTGTCTTCGATCAGGCGGGCAACACGATCGGCTATCGTCGCGTCGCCTCCGACCTCGACCAAAGCACGCTCATCGAAATCGCGAACCTCACCGGCGGCCGCTCCTACCGTGCCGACGACTCCAAGGCCATCGAGTCCGCCTTCAAAGCCATCGATCGCGAGCAGAAGATCGAGTTTCAGTCCAAGAGCTACCTGCTCACCAGCGAACTGTTCCCCTGGCTCGCCACCCCCGGCCTCGCCTGCCTCCTCCTCGCCGCCCTGTTTTCAGGTCGCGCGGGCTCGCCGCGTACAACCACCCTCAATCGACCATGACAAACTCACAGCCCACGCCCGCTTTCCTCATTAGTCCTTGGGCATTGGTCATTGGACATTTCAGCGCATGACTTTCCACTGGCCTCAAGCATTCTGGCTCCTGCTCATCCCGCTCGTCCTTCTCGTGCGCGATCTGCGTCGGCATCGTGTCGCCGCCGCCAACGACCATCCTAAAATCTCTCGGGCAACCGCCACCCACTCGTCGTTGGTCATTGGGCCTTCGGCATTCCGTCGCGGCGGCGCTCGTCGTGTCCGCATCTTTTTCTATGTCGCACTCGCCGCCGCGACGGTCGCCCTCGCGCGTCCGCAATGGGGTCGCTTGGAGGAACCCGTGTTTGATCAAGCCCGCGAAATCATCATCGCGCTCGATTTGTCTCGCAGCATGTTGGCCGAGGACGTCAAACCTTCCCGCCTCGAACGCGCCCGGCTCCTCATTACCAGCCTGCTGGAACGCCTAAAAGGCGAACGCGTCGGCCTGATCGTTTTCTCCGGAACCGCCTTCCTGCAAAGTCCGCTCAGCGCCGACTACGAGATCCTCCGTGAGTTCCTGCCCGTGCTCGACCCCGGCTACTTGCCCGAGGGTGGCACCAACTACGACGCGCTCCTCGACACCACGCTGTCCGCCTTCGGCGCTTCCGGCGCGGCGGACCGCTTTCTCATCGTGCTCAGCGATGGCGAAGCCTTGGACGGCACGTGGCGCAAACACCTCGACGATCTCAAAACCAAAGGCATTCGCGTACTCGGCCTCGGCATCGGCACGGACGGTGGCGCAATGATTCCCGACGGCGAGGGCGCCTTCATGAAGGATGAACGCGGCGCCGTCGTTCTCTCCAAACTCGATAGCTCCACCTTGCGCGAGCTCTCCGAAAAAACCGCCGGCGTTTACACGGATGCAAGCTCGTGGGTCGATCTCTCCCAGCTCATCACGAACACGGTGGAACAAGGCCGCCGCGGAGAATTCACGGAAGCCAACCGCGTCCGGCTCGCCGAGCGTTTCCAATGGCCCCTCGCCACCGCACTCGTGTTCTTTCTTCTCAGTTTCTGGCGCGAATTCCCCGTCCGCCCCAAACCCCGCCCCATCCAACTCGCGACGTCTCCCCTCAAAACCGCCCTCTTCACCGTGCTCCTCCTTCATGGGTCATTGGTCATCGGGCATTCGTCCTTCGCCGCCGAGGCGGAGTCCTCCCCGCTCTCCGCCCCGGTCACCCAACTCATCGGCCGCCTCGCCACCCGCGACCAAGCCACCGCAAAAGACTATGCCGAGCTCGCTCGGACCACCGTCATCTACGGCCAACGGGCCCAAGAGTCCAAAGAGGCCGTGCCTGAAGGTGCGGTGCGTGACGCCCTCGCCGCCGTCGAAGCCGGTCAAGCTCTCGATCCGAAGGCCGCCGACTGGGCGGACCTGCGCAAGCAATTGGAAGCCCTGCTCCCGAAAGACACCCCGCCTCCGCCGAAAGACGACAAGTCCAAGCCCGACGAAAAAAAGCCGGAGCAAAACAAAAAAGACTCGTCCGAGGACAAGGATGAACAAGGAGAGAAGGGCGAATCTTCCGATTCCAAGGATGAGGAAAAAAAGAGCGAAGACTCCAAATCCGACCAATCGAAGCCGGATGAAAACAAAGACGGCCAGTCCGGCACCGGCGACAAACCTTCCGAAGACAAACCGCAAGGATCCGATTCAAAAAAGAAGCCCGACACCCCCGGCCAGTCCGCCTTCGGTGACATGAAAGACGAACCTCCGCCCGACCCCAAACGTAGCGGGGAGCGCGAGCAACCCGACTCTGAACAACCCGCCCCCGAGCCCTCCGAGATGCAGCAAGTCGGCGGCGCTTCGGGTGAGCCCTCGACCGACCCCGCCCGGCTCGATCCCTCCCTGTCGATTCCCTTGCAGAAACTCGACCAAGTGAAACAGGGCGATTCGCCCGCCCACCTCTTTCAACTCCTCCAAGATCCCAACTCCGCCCCGCCCGCCCCCGCCGGCAAAAACTGGTAACCCCCTCTTTCTCCCTCCGTCGCTCCGCCCTCCTCATCGTTCTCGTTCTCTTACTCGTTCTCGTTCTCCACCTCCTCATCCTCCTCGCTCAATCTTTTCCCGACCATCGATCCTCAAGCCCTCAAGCCGAGAACGAGTAAGAGAACGAGTAAGAGAACGAGAACGATTCCAAAGCCCGCAGTCCCTCCGCTCTCTCGCCCGATGCTCCGTCTTTTCTCCCTCCTTTCGATAGCTTCCCGTGCGCGCCGCGTCTCCCACCAGCCTGCCCCCAATCATTGGGCATTGGTCATTGGGCATTGGTCATTTCACCGCGGCGCCTTGGCCCTCCGCTTCTGGCTGGGGCTTACGCTCGCCGCGGTGTCCGCCGCTCACGCTCAATCCGTGCGCTGGGAGCCTGGCTACGGCACGCTCGCGCTCAATCAGCTCAGCGAACTCAGCCTCGTTTTCGAGCAATGCGAACCCACCGGAACCGTCAAACCGCCCGCGGTCCCCGGTCTCATGTTTGGCGTGGCCAACCGATCCGAAAACACCGCTCTCTCCATCATCAACGGCAAGGCCTCCCGCACCAGCTCCGTCACGCTCACCTATCGCGTGCGTCCCACCGAACGCCAGACACTCACCATCCCCGCCTTCAACATCGACACCGACAAGGGCCGCCTGCGCGTCCCCTCCGCAACCTTCGAGGTCGGGGATGCCACTATCGGCCAGACCGGCCTCTCGATCGACCAAGTCGCCCAATCCCGTTTCACCGTCCCGTCATCCGGCAGCGTCTGGGCCGGCGAAGTTTTTCCGCTCACCTACACACTCGGCGCCTCCAAGCGCTACCTCTACAACATCAACAAGGATTTCGAGTGGGACTCCGCCCCGCTTTCCATCGAGCCTTGGACCGACCCGCCCCAGCAGGTCGAAGCCGTGCTGAACAACGAACAGCGCGTCTCCATCATCTACAAAACCCGCGCCGTCGCGAAAACTCCCGGCGACTACGCGCTCCATCCCGCCACCCACCTCGTCAACATCAGCACCGGCCCGTCCTCCTTTGGCTTGTTCTCTCGTTCGAACCTCACCCAGCTCGCCGTCACCACCCCGCGCGTCGATCTCACCGTCAAACCTCTGCCCTCGCCCGCCCCCGCAGATTTCAAAGGCGCCGTCGGACAGTTCACCCTCGATTCCAAAATCGTCCCCGCCACCGCCGCCGTCGGCGAACCGATCACCTGGACACTTACCCTCGATGGCACCGGCAACTGGCCCGACATCGACGGACTCCCCTCCCGCTCCGTGTCGAAGGACTTCACCCCCATCACCCCCCAGGCCAAGCGTACGAACAAAGAAAACGCGCTCTTCGACGCCTCGATCACCGAAGACATCGTGCTCATCCCCACCAAGCCCGGCTCCTACACGCTCGGCCCGGTCACCTTCTCCGTCTTCAACCCCGCCACC
>JANJTQ010000018.1 GCA_024711005.1 Opitutaceae bacterium
TGCTCGCGAGGATCGGAATCGCGAGCAAGCTCGCTCCCTCGAAATAACCCATAACCGGGCTACACATTCCGGAAATACTCGGGGCGAGTCCCCGAGTATCTTCACTTGGCGCCGGCCGGCTTGGCGGACCACGCATCCTTCAGCGATATCGTCCGATTGAACACAAGTTGTCCGGGCGCGCTGTCCTTTGAATCGAGGGCGAAGTAGCCGATGCGCTCGAATTGAAACCTGTCCTCCGGTTGGGCTTCGGCCAACGAGGGTTCGAGACGGGCGGTGATGACCTCAAGCGACTGCGGGTTGATCACCTTGGTGAAATCCTCTTCGGCGGCGGGTTCGGCGACGGTGAAGAGACGGTCATAGAGACGCACTTCGACCGGAATGCTGTGGGTGGCGCTTACCCAGTGAATCGTGCCCTTCACCTTTTTGGCGGAATTGGGGCCGCCCGAGCGGGTGGTGAGATCGGCGGTGCAACGTAGCTCGGTGATCGAGCCGGAGGCATCCTTCACGATCTCGTCGAGTTGGATGATGCAAGCGTATTTGAGGCGCACCTCGCCGCCGGGCTTGAGGCGGAAATATTTCGGGGGCGGCACCTCGGCGAAATCGTCGCTCTCGATGAACACCTCTCGGGTGAGGGCGATCTTGCGCGTGGTGGGATTTTCATCCTGCGGGTTGTTGGTCGCCTCGCATTCGATGACTTCTCCTTCGGCGATGTTGGTGAGAATGATCTTGATGGGGCGCAACACGGCGAGGCGGCGCACCGCGAGCGTGTTCAGCTCCTCGCGCACGACATGCTCCATGACGGCGATGTCGGTGAGGGCGTCGAATTTGGTCACGCCGGCGCCGATCACGAAGCGGCGCAGGGCGGCGGCGGGGATGCCACGGCGACGCAGGCCTGAGAGCGTGGGCATGCGCGGGTCGTCCCAACCGGTGACGATGTTGCCGGTCACGAGTTGGAGCAGCTTGCGCTTCGATACGATCATGTAGCCCGGGATGAGCTTGGAGAATTCGTATTGGTGCGGAAGCGCGCGGGGCAGGTCGAGGTTCTCAAGGACCCAATCGTAGAGCGGACGGTGATCGACGAACTCAAGCGTGCAGATGCTGTGGGTCACGCCTTCGAGGTAATCGCTCAGGCAGTGGGCGTAATCGTAAAGCGGGTAGATGCACCACTTGTCGCCGGCGTGGTGATGAGGCACGTGGCGGATGCGGTAGAGCAGGGGGTCGCGCAGCCACATGTTGGGCGCGGTCATGTCGATCTTGGCGCGGAGCGAGCGGGCACCGTTGGGGAATTCGCCGGCGCGCATGCGCTGGAACAAGTCGAGGTTCTCTTCGACGCTGCGGTTGCGGAAGGGACTGTCCTTGCCGGGTTTTTCGGGCGAACCGCGGTAGGTTTCGGTGTCTTCGGCGTTCAGGTCGCAGACGTACGCTTTGCCCTTTTTGATCAGTTCGAGCGCATAGGTGTAGAGCTGCTCGAAGTAGTCGCTGGCGAAAAACGGTTCGCTGTCGGCGCCGGGATCGACCGGCGCGAGGTAGTGGTCGGAGTGGCCGTTGACTGTTTGCGGCGAAGGGTGGGCGCCCTTGGGTTTGAAGCCGAGGCAGTGATCGGCCCAGCCGGCGATGAGCCACTTTACATCGGCGGTGATGGAGTCGACGTATTCGACGTCTTCTTTGACGGGATTGGTGTCGTCGAAGCGAAGATTGCACTGGCCATTGTTTTCGCGGGCGATGCCGAAGTTCAGGCAAATGGACTTAGCATGGCCGATGTGCAGGTAACCGTTGGGCTCCGGGGGAAAGCGGGTGACGATTTTTTGATGACGTCCGGACGCGAGGTCGGATGCGACGATATCGCGGATGAAATCGCTGGGCGTGGCCGGGGCGGGAGCGGCGTTGTTCTCAACGGTCATAAACGGGCGAACTTGCAGGGTGCGGCGTTGCGCGGCAACGCTACAATTGATCGGTCGATGCATAGCCGCTTTATGCACCGGGTTGGCGGCCTGTGCTTTTGTCTACGGGAGCTTACGACGCCATACGTTTGTCGGGACGACCAGCCGACGCGTTGTTGGATGCGGGCATGACACCGTAGGTGTGCATTTCCTTGAGAACGCTGCCGATATAGGGAATGAGCTGCTTTTTGCGGCTGACCACCCCGGGCATCTCAAAGATTTCGTCCTTCTGGACGGAGGGATAACTGATGCGGTTGATGAACTCGGCCTCGCCTTTGACGAGTAGGAGCGAGTTTTGCGTATTGATGTCGGTGACAAGGACGCAGGCGAAAAGAAGGGATTCCTCGTCTCGCAGGTGTTGGAGGGCCTTCGCGAGATCGCGGGAGTGAGGCCAGAAGTTTCCGAAGCCGAGTTCCTCGATCTGTGAAACAGCGAAGCGGACGCCGTCTTCCTCGTAGATTTTGAAATCGGAGCGGATGACTTTGTCGGGAGGATTGGCGAGAATGACGGAGCCGGAACTGAAAATTTCGTTGGCGAGTTCGCGGGAGTTGACCGAGGCGATTTTGGACAACCATGACAGCATGACGCCGTCCTTCTCGGTTGTGGTGGGGCTGTTGAGGTGAAGGGTGTCCGAGATGATGCCGCTCATCATGATGCCGGCGATGTCGGGCGAAGGGACAAGGCCTTCGCGACGGAATAGGTCGGCGATAATGGTGCAGGTGGACCCCACCGGCTCATTGATGAAGAGGATGGGCTGCTGGGTATTTAGCGAACCGAGGCGATGGTGGTCGATGATTTCGGCGATGGAGACTTGATCGGCGCCGCTCACCGCTTGGCTCATCTCGTTATGATCAACGAGGACGAGGCGGGTTTTTACCGGCTTGAGGACGTCGGCCTTGGTCAGGATGCCCTGCAGTTTGCCCTCGTCGTTCACGACCATGTAGGCGGCGATTGTAGAGGTGGCCAATTTTTTGCGGAGGTCGCTAAGACGAATATCCGAGCTTAACGAAGCGAACTTCCGATCGACGAGTCGCTCGAGGGTCGTCGCACTGCGAATGACC
>JANJTQ010000173.1 GCA_024711005.1 Opitutaceae bacterium
AAGGCATCGCCGGCTGGATAACACAGGCCGATATTCTGCAACCTCTGGCACCCGTCCTAACCGCCCGCAGCGACACGTTCCTTATCCGTACCTACGGCGAAACCCGCAACCCCGCGACCGGCGATCTCAACGGCCGGGCATGGTGCGAGGCCACCGTGCAGCGCCTCCCCGACTACGTATCCGACGCCGAAGATGCGACGACCCCGGTGACCGCTCTCACCCGCACCGACAACCAACGCTTCGGCCGGCGATTCGTCGTCATCGATTTCCGTTGGCTCTCCCCCGAAGACATCTGATTCCCGCCATGAACTCCTATCAAATCGGCATGCTCAGGATTTTCCGCCTCGCACTCCTCCCTCTGCTTTCCTTCTGCGCAGTCGCCACGCTGTCCGCACAGCAATCCACCAAAGCCGCGCCTCCGGTCTCCTTTCGCTTCATGAGCTGGGAACAGCCGATCGGAGGTCTCTACGTCACGTCCGACGGCAAAAACTTCAGTCCAATCCACGCCCCCGCCAACAATTGGGGACGCAACCTCGATCTCTTTCTCACGTCCGCCAACAACCAGATCCTCCGCCTCTATCGTCAAGTCCAGCGCGACGGCAAAACCGTTTACGACGTCGTCGCCGAGGCCCCCCTCGCCGGGGACTGTCTCGACTTTCAAATCGCGGTCCTTCGTCAAAATGGTGACACCCCCTACCGGATGATCGTCCTGCCCAACGACCCAGGCCGGTTCCAAGCCGGCACGCTCCGCGCGTTCAATTTCAGCGCGCACCCCGCCGTCGTAAAAATCAACGACACCGTGGTCTCCCTCGCGCCCCTCGAATGGCGCATGGTCCCCGTTAAACCCGACCGCAAATACCGGATCATGCTGGCCGCCGCCCTGCAGGTCTCCAACGACTGGATCAACGCCGGTCGTGAAATCCTCACCCTGCGCCCGGGCCACCGCGGCGAGCTCACCGTTTTCTTCACCGCCGGCAGTGTCGGCGACTACGTCGAGGCTCTGGTCCCCGGCAACTCCGCCCGCGCCCTGACCATCACCGCGTCCCAGTACGCGCCGTCGTCGCAAGATACCATGGTCAATTGACCGCCTTCCTCTCCGTATGAAATCCCACCGCCTCCTCCTCGGCCTCCTTGCGGCCGCCGCCGCCTTTTCTTCGACGCTCTTCGGCGCCGAAATCAAGCCCACCGATCCGTCGGTGCGCTACATCGGTCGGTTCGACACGTCCGATGCTGCCGGCCCCAAGTGCTCCTGGTCCAACAGCACCGTCGCCTTCACCGTTTCCGGCGGCTCGGTCGATGTGACGCTCAAGGACACCAACAAGAGCCACTGGCAGGTCGTGATCAACGGCAAGCCCACCGAGGTCCTCGCCCTCAAGGCCGGCGAAGACACCTATCCCGTCGCCGCCAATCTCTCCCCCGGCCGCCACACCGTCGAACTCGTCAAGCGCACCGAACCGTCCCAGGGCGTCACCCAGATCACCGGTCTGCGCATCGACGACACCGCCAAACTCCTGCCCACTCCCGCCCGTCCTCGCCGCATCGAGATCATCGGCGACTCCATCACCTGCGGCTTCGGCAACGAGGCCCCCAACAAGGAGGCGAAATTCACCGCCGCCACCGAAAACGCCTGGCTCACCTACGGCGCCGTCGCCGCCCGCGAAGTTAACGCCGACTACGTCGCCATCGCCGTCTCCGGAAAAAAACTCTGGCCCGACAACACCATCGTCTCCCTCTACGATCGCGTCCTCACCAACTCCGCCACACCCAAGTGGGACTTCGCTTCATGGACGCCCGACGCCGTCGTGATCAACCTCGGCACGAATGATTTTGCCAGGGAGAACCCCGACGAAGCCGGCTGGATCGCCGCCTACGTCGACTTCATCAAGCAAATCCAGGCCCGCTATCCCAAGGCCGTCGTGTACTGCACCCTCGGACCCATGATCAGCAACTGGCCCGGCGATCGCACACCGCGCACCGTCGTCCTCGGCCACTTCGAAAAAATCATCTCCCAAGCCAACGCCGCCGGCGGCCGGCCCGTGCACTTCGTGGACTTCGGCACACAGGCCCAGCACCACGGCATCGGCGCTCAGTGGCACCCCAGCGTAAAGACCCACTCCCTCATGGCCGAGAAACTCGTCGCCGCCTTCAAGCGCGACCTCGGCTGGTAAGCCCTCGCCTGCCGACGCCTCGTTCTTCGTTCTCGTTCTCTTGCTCGTTCTCTTTTTTCCGGCAGCCCGGGAAAGAGAACGGAGTAAGGGCGGGACTCCCGTCTACCCTTTCTCGTCCGTCAGGCTATGCCGATTCACCCCATCGTCCGCCTGGTCGCCACCCTTCCGCTCGCGGCCGCACTCCTCTCCGCCGGTCCCGTCAACTCGCCGCCGATGCTCGGCATCAACCTCTCGGGCGCGGAATTCGGCAACGAGTGGCCGGGGACTTTCGGACGCACCTACACCTACCCGGGCGCGGCCGATCTCGATTACTACAAGGCGCGCGGACTCGAGTTGATCCGCCTGCCTTTCCGTTGGGAACGCATCCAGCCCATCCTCGAGGAGCCGCTCGCCCCCGAGGAACTCGCCCGCATGGACGCCTTCCTCGACGCCGCCGAAACCCGCGGCATGCGCGTCGTGCTCGATATGCACAACTACGCGCGTTACCACCTCCACGGAAAATCGCGCATCATCGGCTCGCCCGAACTCCCCCGCTCCGCGTTTCGCGACGTCTGGGAACGACTCGCCGCCCACCTCAAGGACCGCGACTGCATCTGGGCCTACGGGATCATGAACGAACCGCACAGCCTCGGCGAATTCACCTGGTTGGAATCCGCCCAGAGCGCCATCGACGGTATTCGAAAACACGATACACGCCACGCCGTCCTTGTCCCCGGCGAGTTTTTCAGCGGCGCTCATCGCTGGCTTCAAGCCAGCGCGCACCTCATCAAGATCAAGGACCCCGCCAACAACCTCATCTTCGAGGCGCACCAGTATTTCGATCGCGACCACTCCGGCAAATACCGGGGCGACTACAAGGACGAGGGCGCCCGGCCGGACGCCGGTGTCGAACGCACCCGCGACTTCCTTGCTTGGTGCCGTTCCAACCAGGTGCGCGGCTTCATCGGCGAATACGGCGTGCCCGACAACGATCCCCGCTGGCTCGTCGTCCTGGATCGCACGCTCTCCCGCATGAAGGCCGCCGGCATCTCCGGCACCTATTGGTCGGGCGGCCCGTGGTGGGGCAACTACACCCTCGCCGCCGGTCCGCGTTCCTTGCACGACGAAGCTCCGCAGATGGCCGTCCTCGCCAAATACGCCGAAGGTCCCGGCACCCGCCACTGGCCCGCGTTTGTCTGGCATGGCGACGCCGATCCCCGCCGCAGCCGGCGTCCCGCGGTTGTCCCCTATCAGTCCAAAGGCGCGTTCCTGTTCGCCGATGCCGAATCCGACACCGCCGCCTTCGCCGGCGCCACCGGACTGTTCCTCAACTACACCATTCCGGAGGGCGGACACGGTGGCGTCAGCCTTGATCTTGAAGGCGAAGGCGCGGCCCTCGCCCGCAACTTTGCCCTCGGCCACGAACTCACGTTCCACGCCAGCGGCACCAGCGGATCGTCACTCGGCCTCCTTCTTGTCACCGCCAAAGGCGTGAAGAGCGCCCCCGTGAGTCTCGCGGACTTCACGTCCCTTGACCGGAACTGGCGCGAGGTTCGCATCCCGCTGACCCGCTTCCTCACGCCGGCCTTCAACGGCGCCGATCGCATCGCCCGACTCATCATCGAAGGCCGCCCCTCCGACGGTCGCGCCTACACCGTGGAGATTGACGAGTTGATGGTAAAAAGCCCGCAGGCTCCCCCGATCGTCACCTTGGAAATCGCCGGTGGCGATCGTTCCCGTTTCCCCCTTCGCACCGCGTTCGAGGTCACCGTTTCCGCCAAAGGCGCCGACGGCGGCCCCGTCGACTTCGTGGAATTTATCCTCAACGGCGAACGCGTCGCCCTCTCTCGCGATGCCCCCCACACCGCGCGCATCACCCCGCCCGTGGCCGGGACCTACCGTCTCGCCGCCATCGCCTACGACCGCCACGGCAACCCCGCCCGCTCCCCGGTGAAAACCCTCACTCTTACCCCCTGACCTCAAGAGTTCACCGCCCCCCGCTTTCTTCCACCCCATGAAAACAAAAATCCAAAAAACACACCCACGCCTCACCAGGCGTTGTTATCTACCCCGCGTCCTCGGCACCCTTTCGGCGATCGCCGCCTTGGGACTCGCAGTCGTCGCACACGCCCAGACAGCCCTCGTCAACGATGACTTCAACGCCACGTCCCTCAACACCGGGAAATGGGCGAACGGCAGCACCAATTCGGTTGGTGTCACCACGTTTGCCAATGGCGCGATCGCCCTGGACACCAATCTGGAGACCACGGCGCGCAACACGCTCCTAGCGCACGCGACCAACATCAATCCGTTCACCAAAGAACTCACGATCACCCTCGACGGCCTCGCGCTCGCGGGTATTCCCGCCGGCAATCCCATCTCGCTCTTCGCGGTCGTTGGTCGCCTGCCGACCGACACCGGAGGTGCCGCCACCTCAACACTCGCGGCGGCCTACACCACGGGCGGCGGCGTGTATTACACCGGTGGCGGCACGGGCGGCGCGCTCGGCCTCTCCATCCTGCGCTACAGTAGCGGATCCATCCAACTGCAGGTCCTGGACTCCGGCGGCATAAACGGAACCGGCGGCTACGCCAACGCCCTTGGCAGCAATCGCGTGCTGAGCGCGGTTCCCTCCAAGATCGTCTGGATCATCAATGGACAAACCTCGTCCTTCACGGTCGTCTTGACCGGTGCAACCTTCACCAACGGGGCCGAAGCCGGCACCGGCACGATCACCGGCTCGTTCTCGCGCTTCACCGCCGCGACTCTGGGAGGCTCTCCGGTCGCCCGGTTCGCGATGGGCGCCTTCAACACCGGCACCGGAATCACCGATGGCGCCGCCGCCACGTTCAACAACGTCATGGTCTCCACTCCTGCCTCATTATCCGGCCCGCCCACGATGATGGGCGTCAATCTCGCCGGCGCCGAATTCGGCGAAGTGTTCCCCGGAACCTTCAATCAAGACTACGTTTATCCCGGAGTCGCCGAGCTCGACTACTACAAGGCCCGCGGCATCGAACTCATCCGCCTGCCGTTCAAATGGGAACGCATCCAGAACACGCTTAACGGAGCGCTCAATACCGCCGAACTCGCCCGCATCGACACGTTCCTCAATCTCGCCGAGCAGCGCGGCATGCGCGTGATCCTCGATATGCACAACTATGCGCGTTATCGGATCTCCGGCACCCCCTACATCATCGGCAGCACACAGGTGCCGCGCTCGGCCTACGCCGATGTGTGGTCAAAGCTCGCCGCACACGTCAAAAACCGCGACTGCATCTGGGCCTACGGCATCATGAACGAGCCCTACGACGTGGGAACCTACACGTGGAAGGACAGCGCCCAGGTGGCCGTGAACGCGATTCGCGCCCACGACACCCGCCACACCATTCTCCTCCCCGGAGACGCATACAGCGGCGCTCATTGGTGGCTCACCCATGGAGCCAACCTCATCACGATCACCGATTCCGCCAACAACCTGATGTTCGAGGCGCACCAGTATTTCGACAGCAACAGCTCCGGAAAATACCTCGGCACCTACGACTCCGAGGGCGCCACTCCGACGAGCGGCATCGCCAGCCTCACCGACTTCGTGAACTGGTGTAACACCAACGGTGTCCGCGGCTTCATCGGAGAATACGGCGTGCCCGACAACGACCCGCGGTGGATCACCACCCTCGATAACGCCCTCGGTTATCTCGCCAGCAACAACATCAGCGGCACCTATTGGGCCGGCGGTCCGTGGTGGGGTTCCTACGCCCTCTCCTCCGAGATGCGCCGCGTCGGCGAGGAAGCACCGCAAATGGCGGTTCTCATCCCCCGCGGCAGTGGTGTCGGCACCCGCTACTGGCCGCCCTATGTCTGGTACAAGGACGCCGTCTCCAGCAGCCCGTCGGGTTCCTACACCTATAACTACAAATCGAGCACCGCCTCGGTCGCGGTCAACTTCGACGACGGCACCTCGGCCTACGGAGCCTACGACGGGGCCCGAGGTATCCGGTTTTCCTATACGGTGCCTTCAGGCGGCTGGGCCGGAGCCGGCATGCACCTCAATGGCGGAGTCAAAGTGGCTCCCAGCTTCGAACGCAATCACGTGCTCACGTTCTACATCAAGGGCACGACCGGTTCCTCGGTGCGCGTCTTCTTCCGCGACCTCAACGGGGTCACCAGCGCGAAGGTGAACACCGCCTCCTATGTCACCACCAGTGGTTCCTGGCAGCAGGTGCGGATCCCGCTCTCGCAATTCCTCACCTCAAGCTTCACCGGCACGGCGCGCGCCGATCGACTCGCGTTCGAAGGGCTCCCGATGGACAACACCGCCCGCGTCATCCAGCTCGACCAGTTCTCCATCGAAAAACCCGAAAGCATCTCGCCCGTCACCAGCGTGGCTTCGCCCGGAGGCACCACCTTCGCCGCGAACGCCTCGTTCACCGTCACGGCCACCGCCAGTGACGCCAGCGGTGTCGATTTCGTGGAGTTCCTGATCAATGGCGAACGTGTCGTCGTCGACGAGACCTCCCCGTACTCCGCCACCATTTCGATCCCGGTGGCCGGTCAGCACCGGCTCACCGCGATCGCCTACGACAACCACGGCAACCCCGGCCGTTCTTCCGTCCAGACAATCACGATCAACCAATAATGGCATAGGCACCCCCGCCCATGGGATTGAGCCTCATGGGCGGGAACGCCGATGCCACATCGATCGCGAACGCACGAGCCTGAGTTTTGACCCGGTGCAATCCTCGTGCCCGCGCGGTGAACCGAGGTCGAAAAAGTGGCATGGTCATCCTGCCCATGGGATCGAAACTCATGGTCAGGCTGCCCATGCCGCGCCGGGCGCGGAAGTGGCCAACCCCTGCTACCGGAGAGGCTCAAGACCCGTTCAGGCTGCAATTTAATGGCCTCACTCCATACACGAGCCACTCGTGAAAAAAGCTCGTGTTTAGCAGGGATAAACAGCCCGCCGATTTCAGCTGACGCAGGGCAAATACCCATTGACCGCGTTCTGTACTAGCATAGAACTCATCCCAGTGGATTATCCACATTCCGGCGCTCGTTACTCACGCGTCATTTGCCGAAACGGCACTCGTGCACAGCCCCCGGCTTTTACCGCCCCGCCTGCCCTCTCCCCACCCCCGCCAACATGAATACATTACCCGTAGCCCCATCGCCGATCATCAGGTATTCCACCGGCCTTCGCCTTGCGATGTTCGCCGCCACGCTCGGGCTCACCACCGCCTCCGCCGCCCAGGCAGCCCTGTTCTCGGATCCCTTCGAAAGCAGCTTCCTCAACACCGCAGTCTGGACCTTGGGCAGCACGAGCTCCCTCGGCACCGCCACCGTGGGCTCCGGGAATCTTGTCCTCGACGTGAATCAAGAGACCACCAGCGCTCGCACCGCCGTCGTCACGGACGCCCATAATTTCAACCCGTTCGGCAGCCCCGTCACCGTGTCACTTTCGGGTCTCTCTCTCGGTGGCAATCCCGGCGCATCGTTCAATACGCTCTACTCCGCGATCGGACGCCTCTCGACGGATACGGGCGGCGAGGCCACGGGCGCCTTCGCGGCCAGCTACTCCGCCGGCGGCTCTTATGGGACCGGCGGTGCCTTCGGCGTCTCACTCCTCGGTTTCTCCTCCAACTACCGTATTCAAGTTTTGGATAGCGGGTCCGACGTGGCCGTAAAACAGGTCCAGATCGCCCTGAGCGGTGCGCCGACCGGCATGAGCTACACCGTGGACGGCGTCAATGCCACCTGGACCCTATCCGTCACCGGCGCCACCTTCACCGGAGCGTTTATCACCAACGGCCTGGAGGCGAACTTGGCGGACGCGACCACGATTAACGGAAGCCTCATCAACTTCACTGCAGCCAGCCTCGCCGCGGGCGAAGGCGTCGTCTCGCGCGTCATCCTCGGCGCCAGCAACGGCACCGGTGTCAGGGATGGAGCCATCGCCACCTTCGGCGGGGTTAATGTCGCGTCCTCCGCCATCCCCGAGCCCTCGTCCTTCGCGTTCCTCACGTCCGTCTTGGACGACGGCCCGACCATCGGGCATCTCCGCCGGCAGTAACTCCTCGGCAGTGCGTCCTCTCCCGCCGCCCCATCGCCAATGGCTGCTGCTCCATTACCCCGCCGATGCGCTCTCGTCACATGCGTCGGTTCGTGGCACCCGCCAGGCGTCGGCAAACCCGAATAGCCCCGCCCGCCTTCTTCCCTTCGCCGTGCTCGCCCCTGTGCGCGGTGCTCGTCCCCCCAAATAACATGAACTCCCCATACCCCGTGCGGCGAAGCCTCGCTTCCACCGCACTCCGCCACTGCGTTGCCCTCGCCGGCCTCTTCACCGCCTCCGTCGTCGCCCACTCTCAAACCGTCGGCTATTGGCGGCTCGAATCCCCCGACACCCTCGCCGACTCCGGGCCCTTCGGCCTGCATCTGGCCCTCACCGGCAGCACCGCCACCTCGCACATGCTTCCCGCCAGCGGCGCCGGTTCAAGTTTCCCCACCACCGTCGCCCGCACCGGCCTCCCGGACGACTTCTGCGTCCGAGGCTCCGCCGCCAACAACTCCTTCGGATCTTCCAATTACACTGTCGGCGACGCCCCCGCCTTTTCCATCTCCTCGTCCGAGGGAATCACCGTCGAGGCCTTCGTAAATCTCACCGCCGGCTCTTCCGCCACCAAACACATCGCCGCCCAAGGGAGCGGTCAGACGGACGGTTCCTGGGGCTTCGGTGTCTCCGGCGACGGCTCCGGCCTCGGTGCCCGACGCCTCTTCTTCCAGTTCCGCACCACCGCCGGCGGCTGGGGCGCGACCGGTATTCACACGATCAACTCGAACGTCGAGATCGTGCCCGGCAAGGACTACTACGTCGCCGCCGCGATCAAGCTCTCCGACACCTCCGCCACCGGCGCCGTCTTCTACATAAGAAACCTCACCGACAATACCGCCCTGCAGACGGTCTCCGTCGCCCGTTCCTCCGCCGCGACCGCCCTCCATGACACCGCCCTCGCCTTCACCATCGGCAACTCCGTCACCTCCGCCCCCTGGCTCGGCTTGATCGACGAGGTCCGCGTATCGAAGGCGCAACTACCGCCTTCGAAGCTCCTCATCGCCTCCCGCAATCCCGGCCCCGCCGATCCCGAACACCTCTTCGGCATCAACGTCTCCGCCGCCGAGTTCGCCAGCTTCTCCAACGCCGCCGCCACCATCCCCGGCGTGTACGGACAGACCTACTTCTACCCCACCGCCGCGGCCATGGACTACTATCAGGCCAAAGGCTTTCGCCTCATCCGATTCCCCTTCCGTTGGGAACGCATCCAATCCTCCCTCGGCGGCCCCCTGAACTCCGTTGAGATGCGTCGCATGGATGCCGTCATGCAGATGGCCGCCGATCGCGGCATGAAAGTCGTGTTCGATATGCACAACTTCTCCGACTACTACATCGCCGGCGTGAAACATAAGATCGGCATGCCCGGTTCCGCCGCCACCGCCGCCCACTTCACCGACGTCTGGCGCAAACTCGTCCGTCACTACCAGGCCATCCCCGAGTTCTCCGAGATCATCTACGCCTACGACGTGATGAACGAACCCACGTACTACAACGGCGACCCCACCACCGTCACCGTCTGGCCCGCCCTCGCCCAGCAGGTCGTCGACGCCATCCGCGAGACCGACTCCGTCAGCTACATCATGATCAGCGGCGATGGCTACAGCCAGGCAACCAACTGGGAACTCTACAACGAGGGTCTCAACGTCGCCGATCCTTCCGACCGCATCATCTACCAGGCCCACACCTACTTCGACAAAAGCCGCGGAGGCTTCTACAACCTCGGCGGCTACGACGCCGAACAGGCCTACCCCGAGGTCGCCCTTGACCGCGTCCGCCCTTTCATCGACTGGCTCCAAAAGAAAAACGCCCGCGGCTTCGTCGGCGAATACGGCGTTCCTCGCGACGATGCCCGCTGGCTGACCGTCCTCGATAAGCTCCTCGTTTACCTCAAAGACAACGGCGTGAGCGGCACTTACTGGTGCGCCGGCCCCAACACCGTCAACAATCAGCTCAGCTGCGAGCCTGCCAACGGCGTCGATCGCCCCCAGATGGCCGTTCTCACCGCCCGTCTCGAAGGCAACGGCGGCGTTGGAGTCGGCACCGGCCTCCGCGCTTTCTACCACAGCGCCTACAACCTCACCGGCACGGTCGTCACCACCGTCGATCCCACGATCAACCTCAACCTCGGCACCTCTCCGCCCCCTGGCACCGGCTTCGGAGCCAGCTGGAGCGCCCGCTGGATCGGCAAGGTCAAGGCCCCCGCCACCGGCACCTATACGTTCTACGCCAACTCGGACGACGGCGTCCGCGTCTGGGTCAATGGAAAGCTCGTCGCCAGCGGCTGGACCACCCGCACCGCTCCCGTCGAGGTCTCCGGCACGGTCAAGTTGTATCAAGGTATCAAATACGACATCCGCGTCGAATACTACAAGGTCTCCGGCGACGCCGTCTGCCAGCTCCGCTGGTCCGGCCCCGGCCTCGCCAAACAGATCATCCCCGCCGCCCAGTTCTACCCGATCGGCGACGGACTCCGCGCCACCTACTACGACGTCGAGACGCTCTCCGGCACGCCGCTCTATCGCATCGAGTCGCAGATCTTCAAACCTTGGTACGGTCGCTCCCCGCTCCCCGGCATGGGATCCACCAGCTTCAGCGTCCGCTGGGAGGGCTGTTTCAGCGTGCCGACCAGCGGCACCTATCGCCTCACCACCACCACCGACGACGGCGTGCGTCTCTGGTTCAACGGCACCCAGTACGTGAACAACTGGACGACCGCCGGCGCGGCTCGCAACAACGCCCTCACCGTCACCCTCTCCGCCGGCGCCTTTTATCCGCTCACCATCGAGTACTATCATCTCAACGCCGCGCCCGACAGCTCCCGCGCGTTCCTCCTCTGGCAACCCGTCGTCGGCGGCACGCCGTCCGGACCCGCCATCAACGTTCCCGAAGAGTGGCTTTACAGCGCATCCCCCGGCGTCAGCCCCGGCGCCCACATGAACTGGTGAACACCTCCGGATATCCATCCTCTGCGGAACGCCCGGCAAGCCCGGGCGTTCCCCTTTTGCCCACGAGGGACCCGATGTCTCTTCGGCTCTCGCCACCGCCTCGCCCGACACACTCATGAAGTTCGCCCTTGTCTCCCTGACCGCCCTCCTCGCCTCCTCCGCCGTCGCCGACACCATTGTCCAAGACGATTTCGCCGGGTTCGACTCGTCGAGGTGGACCTACGCCGCGCATGCAGGCGGCGCCGCCACTTCCCCCGGCATCGAGGACGGCGCCATCGTTCTGGACACCGGCACCCACAGCTCCAGCAACCGCGCCGCGCTTGGCTCGACCGTCACTCGCGCCAATCCCTTCTCCCACGCCACCACGCTCACCATCACCGGTATCTCCCTCGACAGCACCTCGACCACCGGAACCAGCGTCGGCTATCTCATCCTCGGTCGCGAAGAAACGGATACCGGCGAAGCGCTGACCGCCACGCAGGTCAAAAGCTACAGCAGCACCGCCCATGCACCCTACGACGGTCTCCCGTCCGGCACTCCCGCAGGCGCGCTCGCGTTGAACCTTTTTAAGAACAACGCCACCGGCGCACACTCCATCACCGTCTACGATCTCGGGGCCAGCGCCAGCTCCGCCACATGGACCTTGGACGCCGCGCCGGACGCCATCACTTGGGTCGTCAATGGCACCGGCTCGGAGAACACCTACTCCTTCACCCTCGTCGGTGCCGCCATCACCGGCGGTCCGAACGGCGTCAGCACGTCCTCCGCCTCCGGCACGTGGGCCAAGGACACCCGCTTCGGCGCGAGCGATCTGACCGTCGGTGACAAGACCGTCTCGCGGATCATCCTCGGAGCGATCAACGCCGGGAACCTCGACACCGGCTCGACCACGCGCTTCAGCGTCGGCGAGATCCAGGTGAGCGACACCAGCGCGTCCGCGCCCGAACCACCGCTCCCGGAGGGCGCCACCACTTCGCAGATCATGTTTGGTTTCGATGTCGACGGCTCAACCCCTCTCGCCCTCTTCCCCGGCGTCTCCATGGGAGTCGAGTGGGGCTCGGGTAACTACAGCACCCAGTCCAGCGGCGCCCTCAGCGGCGATGTCGAGGACCTCAATTCCGGCGCCGTCGGCCAGCTCGCCCTCCCCGCCATCGCCGCCTTCACCTCCGGCCTCACCCTCAATGCCACCGCCTACGACGGCACCGCGCCGGTGCTCGTCGGAACCCCCGCCACCCTCAACCCCATCGTCGCCGGCGGACTCTCCTTGCTTCGTCCGCAAACCGCCCTCGGCGCAGCGTTCTACACCGGCGATTACATCGAGTTTCGCTTCGATCACGACGTGGAGATTAAGAGCGTGTCGTTCCATTCCGCCGCACCGTCCGAGTTGGTCGATATCTACGCCAACGGCGTCCTGATCTATCGCGGAAGCGCCTACCATCTCGCCTCGAATCCCCTCAACCTCGGCCGTGTCCCGCTCGCCGCCGGCCAGGTGTTCGTCGTCCAGGCCAACAGCTCCAGCGACGGCTTCCACCTCGCCACGCTCACCGTCGCCGCCCCCGGCTCCCCCGAACCCGTTTTTCTCCCGCGGATCTTCGGCAGCGGCACCGTCCTTCAACGCGACACCCCCGTCCCCGTCTGGGGCAAAGGCAAACCCGGAGACACCATTACGGTCTCGATCGCCGGCCAAACTCAAACCACCACCGCCAACAGCCAGGGTGCCTTCGAGGTCACCCTTGCACCGCAGCCCGCGGGCGGTCCTTACGAACTGGTCGTTTCCGGCAGCCACAGCGTCGCCGTCACCTCCACCGATGTTTGCTTCGGCGACGTCTGGCTCTGCGGCGGCCAATCCAACATGTGGTATCGGTTGATGGATCACCTCCCTCAATACCCGGGAGTCTACGGCACCATTCCCAACTCGACCGACAACTTCGACGACATGCGCCTCTGCTTCGTCGCCAACGACACCTCCACAAGCCTGCGGTCCGACGTCACGCTCACCATCCCGTGGAGCCGTTGGAAAAACGTCCCGCTTCCTTTCGGCACCAACCTGAACTGGATGCCGACCACTCCCTACTTTTTCGCGCGCGCCCTCAAACAGGCACTCAACGCAAACGGTCTCTCCAAGGTCCCCATCGGCATCCTCATCTCGTGCCAGGGCGGCACCAACATCGAGCAGTGGATCTCCCAGGACGCCCTCGCCGCCGCCGGCCCCTGGCCCAGCGGCTCCATCATCCCCACCACCGCCTCCGACTGCTACAACGCCATGCTCGGCCCGATCGAACGCTTCCCCGTCAAGGGCGCCGTCTGGTATCAGGGCGAAAACAACTCGGGCAACTACATCCGCGTCGACGCCTACAAAAAACTCAAGGAAACCCTCGTCGACTCCTGGCGCGCGGCCCGTGGCTCCGACTTCCCGTTCTACTTCGTCCAACTCGCCAGCTGGATGACCCACTCGCCCATCCCCACTGACGACGACGCCCCCGGAACCGCCTACCGCTCAAGCTGGGCCTGGATGCGCGAAGCCCAGACCGACTGTCTCGACATCCCGCGCACCGCCATGGCCGTCACCATCGACACCGGTGATCAAACCAACATTCATCCTTCCGGCAAAGATCTCGTCGGCCAACGTCTCGCCCTCATCGCCCAAGCCGACGCCTACGACCTTCCCGTCGTCAGCCGCGGCCCGACGCTCGCCAGCTACGTCGTCGACGGCTCAAGCATCATCCTGACCTTAGACAACGTTGGCGGAGGACTCACAACCCGCGAGGTCGACGCACAACCCGACGCGACCGAAACCTCACGCGCTCTTCCCGCCGTGCACGCCAATGCCAACGAACTCCTCGGCTTCACCCTCTGCGGAGCGGACAAGGTGTTCTTCCACGCCACCGACGCCGAGATCATCGCGCCCAACCAAATCCGCCTCTCGAACTCCGCCGATGTCCCCGCTCCCGTCGCCGTGCGCTACGCCTGGCAGAGCTTTCCTCTCTGCAATCTCTTCGGCGGCACCGGCCTCCCCGCCGAGCCGTTTCGCACCGATTCTTTCGCCCGCGACTCGGCCGGCGGAGCGGATAGCACCCCCGCCCATGTCGGCCCGACCGGCGCATCGCTCTACACCGCCGGCGCACGTCTCGTGATCGACCTTGACACCGTCTTCCGCGACATCGAGGACCGGACGAACGGCGTCGCCCTAACCTACGCGCTCACCGGAAACGACTCACCGTCCGTCGCCACCGCCTCCCTCGACGGCGATCAGCTCACCCTCACCGCCGGCGACGAACCCGGCTCCACCGAGGTCACCGTCACCGCCACCGATTCCACGAATAAAACCGTCAGCTCCGCACTCCACTTCTCCGTCGAGTTCACCACCTTCGCCGCCTGGCAGCATCGCCACTTCGCTCCCGTGGAACTCGCCGATCCATCCTTGGAAGCCACCGTGTGGGGAGCCTCCGCCAATCCCGACGGCGACCGTTTCGAGAACCTTCTCGAATACGCCATCGGCACCAATCCCAACGCCGGGGACCCTGTCATCGAGCCGATCTCGATCCAGGTGCGGAACGGGAACCTGATGGTGCGCTACCGCCGCTCGAAGGACGTCGACAGCGATCCAAGCATCCTCCTGCTCGTGGAGACGTCCACCGATCTCGTCGCTTCAAGCTGGTCGCCTTTGGACGGCCCGGAAACAGTCCACACCGATCTGGGCGAAGCCGAACTCCGCGAAATTCTCCTGCCCAACAACGAGCCTCGTCGCTTCGCCCGCCTGTCCGTCCATCGCGTCGACAGCCCCGAAGCTCCGTGACGCAACATCTCCGGACACACCGCCCCTTTCTCGATCCCGTCCATGTCCTCCCGCTTCCGCCTCTCCATCTCCGACCGCGCCCGTTCCCTCGCGGCCGCACTGCCGATCCGTGACCTGATTCTTCAGGTCACCGTACCCGCCCTCGTGCACTTGGATCCGCAAAAACTCGATGGCTACGGAGGCATATTCCTCCACGGCTCCACCCAGGCCGAGCGCGACGAACTCCTCGCGCGCCTGCGCCCGTTGTGTCCCGTGCCTCCGTTCGTCGTCGCCGACATCGAGGCCGGGCCGGGCGATCTCCCCGCCGCCCTCGATGTCGAGTTCGGCACGATGATGAGCAACGGCGTCGCCAACGACCCGGACCTCACCGCCACGCTTGGCGACATCACCGGACGCCTTTCCGCCGCCCGCGGTTTCAATTGGTCCCTCGCCCCGTGCGTCGACCTCGCCGTCGAGCCCGACTCGCCCATGGTAGGAACCCGCAGTCCCGGCCGCGACCCCGAACACGTCGCCCGCATCACCTGGGCCTTCGCCTCCGGCCTTCAAAAACACGGCGTCCTCGCCACCGCCAAACACTTCCCGGGTGATGGTTTCGGCACGCTCGACCAACATCTCACCACCGTCGTCAATCCGCTCTCCATGGACCAATGGCGCGCCGGCCCCGGCCTCGCCTTTCAGCGCATGATCGACCACGGCATCCGCGCCATCATGCCCGGTCACATTTCGCTGCCGGCCTACGACGAGCCCGATCCGGTCCTCGGCCTCTGTCCACCCGCCACGCTCTCGCGTCGCCTCATGACCGACCTCCTCAAAAACGAAATGGGCTTCGACGGCCTCATCGTTTCCGACGCCGTCAACATGACCGGCTTCTGCGGGTTCATGAATTACTACAATGCCTGCGCCCGTTTTCTGGAAGCCGGCGGCGACGTGATTCTCTTCGCAAAAATCGACGAACGCTTCTTCACCGAAATGCACCGTTGTCTCGACGAGGGAAAACTCACCGAGGCCACTCTCCGCGACCGCGCCGCGCGCATCATCGCCGTGAAGGAGTCCATGGGCTTGCTCGATGCACCCTCGCCCGGCCTCCCGCCCATGCCCGATCTCGCCACGCTCAACCTTCCCGCGCTCTCCGACGAACTGGCCGCCAAAGCCACCGTTGTCCTCCGCGATCGCGCCGGCCTGCTGCCTTTGCGCATCGAAAAATCCACCCGTGTCCTCCACCTGGTGGTTTATAACAACTACGAGCGCCACAAACCGCTCCTGGACTACTTCACCGCCCGCCTCGGCGAACACTCCGACCACGTCACCGAGTGGGTCGATCCCGGCTGCGACCGTCTCTTCCAGGCCGCCCGTAACCGCGAGTTCGACGTCATCATCTGCTCCCTCGGCGGAGCCATCGAATACGGCGCCAACGTCCTCCGTCTCCACGGTCCCGTCGCCCGCAACTTGATGTATGGCTGGATGCGTCTCGGCGTTCCGGCAGTGTTCGTCGCCCACCATCATCCGTATGCAACCTACGAATACGATGCCGCCATCGACTGCTGCCTCGCCACGTTCGGCGGCGGTCGCCCGGCGGTCCGTCGTCTCGTAAGCGGCCTGATCGGCGAGGTCACCCTGCCGCACGTGAACACCCGGGGCGCCATCGCGTAAACAACGATTCTTTTTTCGCTCTTTTGCGCCGTTTACGGTCATCTCCTCCACCAATGCCGACTTTCTCGTTTTCCATTTTCTCACGCTCCCGCTGGATCTGGCCCGATAGCCATCACTGGGACCTCCACAACAGCTACGCGCTCTTCCGGAAAACCTTCGATCTCTCCGTCGTTCCGGCGCGAGCCTCGTTGTGGATTACCGCAGACCAATCCTACCGGCTCCACATCAACGGGCGTTTCATCGCCCGCGGTCCCGCTCGCGGTTTCCAATCGAGTTGGCCCTACGACGAGCTCGACATTGCCGAGCACCTCCGTCCCGGCCGCAACGTCATCGCCGTTCGCGCCTACAATCCCGGCTTCAGCAATTTTCAATACATCACCCAGGGCTTCGCCGGCCTGCTCGTCGCCGCGCGTTGGAAAGACTTCGAATTGGTCAGCGACTCCACCTGGCGCGCCCGTCGTCAAACCTCCGTCTCCGGCGACACCGTGCCTTCGAGCGTGCAACTCTTCCCGCAGGAACACATCGATCTCCGACTGGAACCGTCCGGCGACTGGACCGCTTCCGACTTCGACGACTCCACGTGGTCCTCCCCGCCCGAGCGCCCGTGGAACAGCGGCCCTTGGTTCTCCCTTGCGTCGCGCGGAATTCCGATGATGGACGAACGCGACCGCTCGCCGGTCGCTCTCCTCGGCTCCGGCTCCGGGCCATGCGCACCTCATTACATGCGCGTCCGCGACGTCGTCGCGTTGCGGATGACCGAAGACCGTTCGCATCGCCCGATCACCCCGCCTGTCGACTTCACGCCGCTCGTCATCACCACCTCCGGGCCCGGCATCTTTCGCAGTTACCTTTTCGATTTTGGGAAAACCACCGTCGGCAATCTCGTCTTCACCGTCGAGGGCGCGATCGGCGGCGAGATCATCGACACCCACCTCGGCGAAACACTCGACGCCGCGTCGCTCACCATCGACCAGAGCAACTCCAGCGGCTCTCGCATCGCTTTCGGCGACCGTCTCATCTGTCGTGCCGGAGACCAATCCCACCGTTTCCATCACCACTACGGTTTTCGTTATCTCGAACTCACCGTGCGCGACGCATCCGCCCCGTTGCGCGTGACCGTCGCCCTCAACTGGGTCGGCTACCCGCTCCCCCGTCACGGCGCCTTCTCCAGTTCCAATCCCGCGCTCGAACGCATCTGGGAGGCCTGTGCGTGGACCCAACAGTGTTGCAGCCTCGACGCCTACGTGGACACGCCGTGGCGCGAACAGGCCCAATGGTGGGGCGACGCCCGCGTGCAGGCATGGAACACGTTTTATCTCAACGGAGACACCCGGCTCTTCCGTCGCGGCATCGCCCAGATCGCCGCCCAAACCACGCCCGACGATCTCACCTACGGACACGCGCCGACCATGGCGCACAGCTGCGTCCTGCCCGACTTCACCGTCATCTGGTTCCTCACGATCTGGGACTATTTCTGGCAAACCGGATCCACCGAGCCATTCCTCGCCCATCGTGAAACCGTCCTCGGCGCCTTGGATTATTTCAAACGCAAGACCGACCCGGACTCCGGCCTTGTCACCTACGACGATCGTTTCTGGCTCTTCCTCGACTGGACCGAAATCCACAAGGACGGTACGCCAACGTTGCTCAATCTCTGGCTGCTCCTCGCGCTCGACAAACTCGTCATCCTTCACCGTGAAGCCGGCCTGCACATCGACGCCGCCCCGCTCGAAGCCCGGGCCGCCCTGCTTCGCTCCGCACTCGCCAAGCTCGTCGGCGCCGATGGACTCCTCCGCGACGGACTCGACCGTCAAAACCAACTCGTCGACAGCTCCAGCATTCACAGCCAGGTGCTCGGCCTCGCCGCCAACATTCCAGGTCTCGATGCCACGGCCATTGAACAAACGCTCCTGCTCCCGTTCATCCGCGACGAACTCCGCCCCAAGGCCACGCCTTCAGCCTATTGGATCACCTACGTGTTCACCGCTCTCACCGAGCGCGGTCACGGCGCCGAGGTCGTCCGATTCATCGAACGCCACTGGTCCGCCATGGCCGACCACGGCACCACGTGGGAAAACTTCACTCCGGAGCGCGGCGTCGAAAGCCATTCCCACGCTTGGTCCGCGCACCCGTTGTTCCACCTCATGCAGACCGTCGGCGGTGTCGCTCAAGCCGAACCCGCTTGGAAGAAAATTGCCTTCCGCCCGATTTTTATCGGCCACCACGCCCGCACCATCGTGCCCACACCTCACGGCCCCATCACCGCCGCCTGGCAACGCACCGCCGCCGGCAGGATCGACGTCGAACTCTCCCTGCCCGCAGGCATCACCGCGGAGGTTATCCTGCCGGGACAACCAGCCCTGACCACCACCGGGACCTACGTCGCCACCGTTCAAGAAATCGTGCCGGCGTAGGCGGGTGGCTCGTGCAACACTAAACGGTTGCAAAATCCAGCACCACCGGGTCGGCCAAGGCCGCGAAGTCGGAGAACGACATCTTGATCACGTCACGATGGGTGCCTGCATTGAATGCGATCTCCGGCTCCCTGGCCAAGGTATGCGCGACATAAACACGGAGTCCGTAGAGATTGCCGAAGGGCGGCATCGCACCGAGCTCGCAGTCGGGAAACCGCTCGATGAACTCATCCTCGGTCGCAAGCCTCACGCTCCGGTCGTCGAACATCTCGCGCAGATCGGAGAGGACAATCTTACGGTTGGCCGGCAGCACCACCATCGCGAGATCACCGCCGATTTCCACGATCACCGTCTTCGCGAAATCCCGGCCCGTGATGTGCGCCGAGGCCGCGACCTCGGGAGCGGTGTAGGCGGGGGAATGCTCGATCGTCACATACTTCACTCCGCGGCTATTCAAGAAATCCTTTAATTTCGATGCTATCATAACCCCTCCATTGGTTTGAATGTTGGCTTTGGGATCCACGCACACCGAAGACCCGGCACGCGTCATCATCTGCGGCAAAGATATTCCCTTTTTCGCTCGTGCAAACCCGACGCACAGAAATCAAAGACCGGCATTACGGCGACCCGATCGACCTACGCCGCGAGGTGTCGACCGAAGCTTCGGCGGGAGTACGCGACACGCGCCGCATTGGAACCTTCCGTACAGGCCAGCGGAGGCTGGTTGAATCGGAGCCATTGTTTGATGAAACGCGCAAAGTCCGTGCGTTCGGCCAGCGAGGGCGGCTTCACGACAAAACCATTCGCACCGAGAAAATAGGCGTGCTCGATGTCTCCGCGATTGGCCGATGACGAAAAGAGAATCACCGGGAGACAACACAACGCCGGCTGCTCCCGCATCCACTTCAGCACGTCCAGGCCGTCGCGACGCGGCATCTTCAAATCAAGGATGACCAAGGCGGGCAAACGATCGTCCGGCGTGGTGCGATTCCGGCTCAGGAACTCGACCGCCTCCTGCCCATCGGAAACGACATGAAGCGGATGCTGCATGTCCGCCTCTTTGAAGGCGCGACGTAGGAGCAACACATCGTTGTCGTCATCTTCGGCCAAAAGAATGCTGGAGGGTTCGTCCATGATGGTGATCAGCACAATTCGACCCGAAAAATGCGGCCCGGTCCCGGAAGATTTTGAACGTAAACATCCCCGCCTTCGGAGACGTGAAAGCCGTAGGTGCACGACTCGCCGCCGGCCGGCGATCAGCTCTTCGCGTGGGCTGCCTGCAGGCGCTTGATGTCGAGTTTGACCATTTTGAGCATGGCCTGGGTTACGCGTGCCGCTTTGTCGGGATCCTTGTCGCCAATCAGCTTGAACAGCACGGCGGGTACCACCTGCCAGGAGATGCCGTATCTGTCCTCAAGCCAGCCGCATTGAATTTTCTTCCCACCCGCCGAGAGTTTCTTCCAATAGAAATCAATTTCCTCCTGAGTCTCGCAATTTACCACAAACGAGACTGCCGAATTGAACTGGAATGCCGGGCCGCCGTTGAGCGCGGTAAAGTCCGTCCCGAGAATACGAAACCGGATTGTCATCACCGCACCCTCGGGGCCCGGCGCTCCTTTGCTGTACCGGACAACATTCAGAATCTTCGAACCCTTGAAAACCGAGGTGTAGAATTTAACCGCCGCTTCGGCGTTGCTGTCGAACCAGAGGAAGGGAGTGATTTTTTGCATAAGATTGAGCGGGTTCAACCCGGGCGGACACATAAACGTGTCCGCTGGTTCAACGAACAGATCGTCACGGCGCGGAAAGTGCGTCTGTTTTTTCATCTCCACTCAAAGAGATGTCAGCGCAGCTGAGGATTAATCCCCGTCGTCTGGCGCGTGAAATCCCCGGAGGTGGCCGGGCGAGTTGCGAGCGGCGCGGAAAGAGTTTCGTTGTCCCATGAACACGACAACGACACTTCCCAAGGCCAAGGATCTTATGCAAGAACCCCCACGTAGTCCGCGACTGCGCCTTGGTGGTTACGCCATTTTGGCGAGAATGGCCGACAAGGGCCGCGCGACGCTGAATGGCACCAACGGCGAATACCATTTCAACTGTCCGCTCGATAACATGCTCTTCGGATTCAAAGGCATCGAGGGCGAAGACGTGCGCAATGTTCTCCTGTCAGGCGCCAGCGACGAGGAGGTCGTCAACTGGATCGACGAGCACGGCACGCCCCGAACGCCCGAGGAAATCAATGATTGGTCCGACGACATGGAGCGTCTGAGTTATTACAACGTCCCGGAGAAAAAAGAGTGGTTTGTCGACGAGTGCCGCCAACTCGGGCTCGATCCGGCACGAGTGACTCTGTTCGACCTGCTGGAAACCGACGACAGGGAAAGCCACAAGCTCATGCTGGCAAACAAGCAGTCGAGAGCGCGCGGCCGCTGAGCCGACGCATTCCAAGAAAAAGAGCCCGACGAAGGCCCTATCGGAGGTCCGCGCTGGGGTTTCTCCCACCATACATTCGGAGGCGGGGCGGAGAGACACCAAGCGCCGGCACCGCTAGAATAACAAGCCAACCCACCCACCTCGCCGCAGCGGCCGTCCGCGCGCGCGATCAACCTCAAACCTACTCTCGCATGAACAGCAGTCATTACATCGTCATCGCCGACCGCGGTCATCTTAAAATCTTCCTTGAACGTTCCGCCCCAGGGCAATCCACCCCCGGTCTGGATGAAGTTCAAGCCATGGACTTTCCCCAAGGGCGCGTGAGTTACGTGGACAACGAATCCGATATGGCCGGACGCTTTCAGGGCTCCAAACATCAAGGCCGCGGCGGCGCAGGTGCTCCCACCGCCCGCACCGGCATGTCGATCGACGAGCGGATGCCCATGGAACGCGAAGCCGTGCGACGTCAGGTCGATGATGTCGCCAAAGCAATCGAGTCTTTTCTACAGGACCACCCCACGGCCACTTGGGATTTCGCGGCAGGACCGTCGGGGCACAATGCAATCCTCGACCACCTCTCGTCGCAAACGAAGTCCCGGCTGCGTAGCTCCATCCCCAAGAACCTCGTTAATCAGCCCACCGCGGAGCTACTCGGACACTTCAGCCACTCCGGGTGATAGCTTCGAGTGCCGGCGTGCGGCAATGGGCCGGTACCGTCGAGCGCCGACCGACATAAACGCGTTGTGTCGTGTGTACAAGACAGGACGCCGACGGATGAACACCAAATTGTCTCCCTCGCAGGCACGCTTCGATGCCAAGACCTGCGCGGCGGATGAAATCGACCCCGCCATCCCGGCAACCGCGCCAGGCGTCGCGGTCGTCTATGCAGAGCCGGAGCTCAAAGTGTCATTCAAAAAGCAGCGACCGGCGCCTCAGCCGTAAAAATCCAGTCGGAGGCGGAGTAGCGGGGTGAGATGGCGAGCAGATTTCGGTGGTGAATGACCATGGAATACCCGGCAGGTATTTCGCCGGGAATGAAACACCGAAAGGTGTCGTCAGATTACCTCGATACGACCCTCCCGACTGAATTTCTACGCTCGGCCGCCGACCGAACCGCCGAACACCGACGAGCCGGATCGGATGAAGATTCGAGCCGCGCTCAACGTAACCGCCATCCGCTCACCCGATCGAACGCCACTCCATCAAGGCGTCACCATGCCATTTGCCCGCTCGAAAGCCCGTTGCAAACGCTCCCAAGCGAGAGACACTTTTTCTCTTCGATCGTCCCAGTTGACGGTGGTCGCCTTGGCAAGATCGGCGGACGTCGATTTCAGATAAATGCGCGCGTCCTCGAGTCGCTTCATCTCGCTATCCCATGCATTCGGATCGCCCGTGAAGGTGGCCCGCTTGGCCTTCAACGCGGTGATGGATTGTTCCATCTGCGCATCCAACTGCGACAGCGAGGAGATAAACTCTCCTCGCTGCTCGAACGTGTAGTCTCGAATCTGAGCCCACGTCTGATCGCCCGTTGTCTGGATCGAAACACCTGTGGCGGGATCGACTCCGGGCGGCGTGGTTTGTGTCGATGGCGGAGGGGTATTCGGTGAGGGCGGAGGCGTGGTGGGCGGATTCACCGGGCGAGTATCAGGGGAAACAGGTGCATTGTCATTCGAGGTGCCCGTCCCTGTTCCGGCATCGGTTCCGGTGCCCGTCCGGCTTCCGGAGTCAGTTCCACTCCCGCCCCTTCCGGTTTCGGCGACTAGAAACGAGCCCGCTGTCAAAAGAGCCGTAAGCAGGAATAAAAATCTCAGGGTTGTCATAAAAAGAAGATCCGACGCGGCAGCGCCGCCTTTCTAAAAAGAGTATACAACGTTCGGACGGGTTGGCCATCGGGCGAAATGCGCCAAAGCGCGTCAGGCGTCCACTTGAACCCAAGCTTGCCCGGAGGGTCCGAGGAAGCGCTGCTTCATCGTAAGCACAGAATCTTTTCATCATGCGCATCTTTCTCATCCTCGCTTGTCCTTCGGTTGCGTGACTTTATAACCGCTCCTTTTAACTCTATGTCTACCTGGTCTCGTTTCAAAACCCACTACTACCAGAACTCCAAGCTCGGCCTTGCGCTCGACATCAGCCGCATTCCCTTCCCCGAAGACTTTCTCGCCTCGAAGGAAACCGCGCTTCAGCAAGCCTATGCCGACATGGCCGCCCTCGAAAAAGGCGCCATCGCCAACCCCGACGAGAACCGCATGGTGGGCCATTATTGGCTGCGCGCCCCCCAACTCGCCCCCACTCCCGAACTGACCAAAGAAATCACCGACACGCTCGCCGCCATCAAGGCGTTCACCAGCGACGTCCACTCGGGTAAAATCACCGGCTCCACCGGAAAGAAATTCACCCAACTTCTGGTGATCGGCATCGGCGGTTCCGCCTTGGGGCCGCAACTCGTCAACCACGCCCTCGGCCGTCCCGCCAGCGACAAGCTCACGGTTTCCTTCTTCGACAACACTGATCCGGATGGCATCGACTACGTCCTTGCCGGGCTCGCAGGCAAGCTGCCCGAAACCCTCGCCGTGGTCATTTCCAAGTCCGGCGGGACCGCCGAAACCCGCAACGGCCAGCTTGAAGCCGCCGCCGCGTTTAAGGCCGCCGGCCTCGACTTCACCAAACACTTCGTCGCCGTCACCGGCGCGGGCTCCAAACTGGAGCAAACCGCCATCGCGCAAAACTGGCTCGCCCGTTTCCCCATGTGGGACTGGGTCGGCGGCCGCACCAGCGAACTCTCCGCCGTCGGCCTCCTGCCCGCCGCGCTTCAAGGCATCGACATCCAGGCGATTCTCGACGGCGCCGCCGCTGTGGACGTTGTCACCCGGTCCACCAAGACGCTCGAAAATCCCGCCGCACTCCTCGCGCTGATGTGGTATTACGCCACCGACGGCAAAGGCACCAAGGACATGGTTGTCCTCCCTTACAAAGACCGCCTGCTGCTCTTCTCCCGTTATCTCCAACAGCTCATCATGGAGTCGCTGGGCAAGGAGTTCGACCTGAAGGGCAACGTCGTCAACCAAGGCATCGCCGTTTACGGCAACAAGGGATCGACCGATCAGCACGCCTACGTGCAACAGCTCCGCGAGGGCGTGAACAACTTCTTCGTCACCTTCATCGAAGTCCTCAAGGATCGCGAGGGCACCTCGTTCGACGTCGAGCCCGGCGTCACCACCGGAGACTTCCTGCAGGGTTTCTATCTCGGCACCCGTGATGCACTCAGCGAAAAGGACCGCTCGTCCATCAGCATCACCATCGCCGATGTCTCGCCCCGTTCGCTGGGCATTCTGATCGCCCTCTATGAACGCGTGGTCGGTCTCTACGCCTCGCTCGTGGGCATCAACGCCTACCATCAGCCTGGCGTCGAAGCGGGCAAAAAGGCCGCTGGAGGCGTGATCGCGCTGAAACTCCAGATCACCGAAAAGCTCAATGCGTCCGCCGGCCAGGCGTTCACCGCCGAGTCACTGGCGATCGCCCTCGGTGCGCCCGAGAAAGCCGAGCTTGTATTCAAAGTGCTCGAACACTTGGCGGCCAACGGCTCCATAAAGAAGACTGCGAAGACCCCTTGGTTCGAATCCGTCTACGCCGCCTAACTCCCTCCACCCCCTCAGCAGCGCCCGGGATGTACCGCCAGCCGAATGTATCTGGCTGGCAATTATTTTAGGGCAACTTTTCCCTTTTCAACACGGTCTGCGCTGCTGAGACTCAATTTCCATCCTCTTATGAAATCCCTTACCCTCGTCTTGTGTGTGATTGCGATTCTCGGATCCGCGGCATCCACATATTTTTACTTCGAAATCGGCAACACCAAGGAACAGCTCAAGCAAGAGAAGGCTGCGGTTGAAACGCACGCCAACGAGCTTCAGGCCAAACTGAAAGAAAGCACGGACCAAGGCGAAGCACTCCAAAAGCGCCTCGCGGCCCTCGACAGCGACTTGGGAGAAGCCAAGTCCAAATCCACCGCCGCCGAAACCCGCGGTGCCCAACTCACCCGTGACGTCGCCCAGCTGCGCAATCAGCTCACCGCGAAGAACGACGCCGAGCAGGCCCTCAACCGCGAGATCAGCGATCTCAAGCGCGAACTCGCCCAAGCCAAGCTGTCCGCCTCCGCCGCCACCCCCGAGGAAATCGAAGGCTACAAGACCACCATCGCCACTCTCCAAGCCCGCGTGAGCGACCTTGAATCGACCAGCAGCAGCACCGTCGCACGCATGGCGGACACCACCGTCAGCACCACTGCCGGCAAGACCGATGACACTGGCGCCTCCAAAACCCCCGTCCCCGATATCTCCGGCGAGGTTATGAGCGTCGGCGCCCAAAACGCCTTCGTCGTTCTGAACATCGGTTCCGCTCAAGGCGTGCAGGTCGGTCACAATGTCGCAATCAGCCGTGCCGGCACCCCCGTCGCCACCGCACAAGTAAGCAGCGTTCAGGAAAAGTACTCGATCGCCCAAATCGCCGGCAAATCCCTCCGCGGCGGACTGACCAAGGGCGATACCGCTGCGATCACCAAATAACATGTCACGCCTGAAGAAGCTGCTCATCGCCTCACTCGCCCTGTCGGGAGGCTCGCTCTTCCTCACCGGTTGCACCAGCAAGACCGAGGCGGACAGCTCCATTCCGTGGAGCCGTCCCGCCAGTTGGGAAGGCGGTATTCCCGGCATGGGCGGCATGGGCTCGCCCGGCGGCGGCTATCGCTGAACACTCAAAAAAATCCGGCCTCGCACAGGCCGGATTTTTTTGTGCCTGTTGACCCCGATATGGCCCACTCCACGCCCAATACCTCGCTCACGCCGCAGCCCGGCCACCTTTACGTGGTGGCCACGCCGATCGGCAATCTGGCCGATCTCACCGAGCGCGCCCGTGCAATCCTCGGCGCCGTGGACCTCGTCGCATGTGAAGACACCCGTACCACGGGTTCTCTGCTTACTCGCTACGGGCTGCGCCGGGACCTCGTCGCCTATCACGACCATAACGAGACGGAGATTGCCGAGAAACTGGCCGACCAAATCGCCGCCGGAAAATCCATCGCCGTCGTATCGGACGCCGGCACGCCCGCCATCAGCGACCCCGGCTTCCGACTCGTACGCGCCTGCCGCCGTCGCAATCTCCCCGTCGTACCCGTGCCCGGTGCCTGCGCCGTCGCCGCCGTACTCAGCGTCAGCGGATTACCGACCAACGGCTTTCTCTTCGCCGGCTTTCTCGTTGCCAAGACCTCCGCCCGCACCGCGTTTCTGGAAAAGTACCGCGACTTCGAGTTCACCCTCGCGCTGTACGAGAGCTGTCACCGCATCGACAAATTCGCCGACGAAATCGTCGCGACCTTGGGCCCCGACCGGGTCATCTGCATCGCCAAGGAAGTCACCAAACTTCACGAAATGTTCTACGTCGGCCGCGCCGCCGACGTTCGCGACCGCCTCAAAAAAGGCAGCCTCAAGGGTGAGTTCGTGGTCCTGATCGCCCCGGCGGATTTCGAGCTGTAAACGAAGAGGTACAATCGATGAGAACCCCGTCGTTACCCCCGCGACAGACCGTCGTGCGATTCGCGAAACGGACGGGTCTTTCGCTGCTGCGCATCTATGTATTGCTATGCTTGGGGGTGATGATCTTCCAGCGAAAGCTCCTCTATTTTCCAACCCATGAACCCGCGACGTTGGCGAAAGGCTACGGATTGGCCGAATGGGTGTGGCAAGGGGCCATCATCGGGTTCAAGCGTGAAGCTCCTTCCCCCGCGCGCATCTGGCTTTTTTTGCACGGGAACGGCGGGCAGGCGTTGGATCGAGCCTATGCACTCCAGTCGTTCAGCGACCGCGACAGCGTCTTCATCTTGGAGTATCCCGGCTATGGCAGCCGTCCCGGCGCCCCCTCTCAAGACGCGTTCAACGAGGCTGCAAAATCCGCCTATGAGGCGCTTCGTGAAACGTTTCCCAACGACGAAATCAATGTTCTGGCCGAATCGTTGGGAAGCGGCCCCGGGTGCTTTCTCGCAAGCCAGCCAAACCCACCCACGCGCTTGGTGCTGGTCGTTCCCTTCGACGCGCTCGTTCATGTCGCCCAGAACAAATTCCCGTTCCTGCCGGTCGGATTGATGCTGTTTGATCGATGGAATAATATTCAGGCGCTCAACCGCTATCCGGGTCGCGTCGATATTTACGGAGCCACCCACGACGACATCATACCGATCTCGCATGCCAGGAACCTCGCCGCCGCCCTCAAGGGCAGCCGTTTCACCGAAATCAATTGCGGCCACAATGACTGGACGGATCGCCCTTGGGTCGACCTCGGCCGATAACACACCCCTCCCAAACATCCCGCATAATGAAAAACCTGCTCATCTCCCTGATCGCCTTGCTGCTGCTTGCAGGGTGTAGTTTCGATGTCCCGCTTACCGAGAAGCCGACTCGCGAAATCGACCCGTCGCTCTTGGGTTCTTGGTTCTCATTGGCCAACGGCGAATCGCTCGACGTCTATAAGCTCGCCGATGACCAATACTTGGTGATGGACGACGGCGCCCCGTATGTCTGCACCCATTCGGATTTATCCGGAGTCTCGTTCATCAGCTGCAAGGCCATCGGCAATACCGATCATTACGGAAAATACGCCTACATCGCCTATAAAACCGATGCCGACACCTTGGTGCTGATGGCGCTGAATGACTCACTTACCCTTGGCGATAAATCCTCCGACGAAATTCGTTCAATCGTCGCGAAAGCCGCCGAAGACGGAACTGCGCTGAACCCCGATCCCAAAACCCAAAAGCGGTACAAGAAAAAGGAGTGATCGCGACCCGGAGGCCGAGCGCGAACGGGCTGCACCGACGGAGCTTATCGCTTGGCCGCTTTTCGCTGACTGTGACCTTTCGGAGGCGCCGCCTCCGACTCGGTGGCCGGCTTGTCGCCGACGTAGATCACATAGGCGCTCCGCTTGGCGGTCGGAAAGAGCTTGGCCGGGATCGCCTGCGCCACGAAACCCGCGGCCCGCAGGCGTTTTTCAAAGGTGTGATCGGGGCTTGCCGACCAGATCGCGAGGCGTCCGCCGGGTTTCAATTTGCCCTTCATCGCCTCAAGACCGCGTGGGCCGTAGAGGCGAACATTGCCGGCCTGCACCATCGGCGTCGGACCGTTGTCCACATCAAGCAGGATCGCGTCATAGGAGTTTGGCCGACTCTTCGCGATCGTATCCACCACGTCACCCAGACGCACTTGCACGCGCGGATCGGCGAGAAGGTGGCCGTTGAGCTTGGCCATGTGAGTGCGATTCCACTCCACCACCTCGGGCATCAGCTCGGCGACCTCAACGACCGCCTTGGCGCCGGCCTTCGCAAGCACGGCTTTCAAAGTGTAGCCGAGCCCCAGGCCACCGATGAGGACGCGCGTCGGCGCCTTGGTGTCGACGCGGACGTGCGCGAGTTCGCCGAGGAGCACCTCCGAGGCGCTCGTCATCGAATGCATCAGGTCCTGGCCGTTGAGGCGGATGCAGTAGGTGCCGTCGTGCTCGTGGAGCGACAGACGGGCTCCGTCGGGCGTGCGGGTTTCGGCCAGGTTATGATGCGGTTTCATCGGAGGACGACGACGATGCGGTCCGGCGTTCAGCATGCAAGACACGGAACTGCGTTCTCCCCCGCGGGTCTCGGCAAAATCATGCCTCGTCCCTCCCTGAACGTGCTGTGTTTAATTGTTGGCCTGGTTTTGCTGCTCGCAGGCTGCGCCTCGACCCGCTCCGCGACCAAAAAAGACCTGAGCGTGCTTCAGCCCGGCGTATCGCGCGCCGCGGTGATCGATGAACTCGGAACACCCGTTTCATCGACGATCAGCCGGGCGGGTTTGCCGGTGGACATTTTCACGTTCGTGCAAGGCACAGCCCCGAGCAAAAAACCTCCGCGGCCCGTCGAGCCCGAGCAGGCGGATGCAGCCGAACTGTTGGTGATCCTGGAACAAACCGGACGTTCGCCCACCGCCATGCTCACCGGGAAAAAACTCACGCTCCAGGTGAACTACGACGCCGAAGAACGCGTGAAAGACACGGTCTTGCTGCGCATGGAATGAGGTCGGGCCGTCGCGCGGGTGCCGTGCCAAGGACCACGTCCGTGTGATCCCGCATGTGGGATCGAGGCACTTGAGCAAACCACATTTTTGGAACGTAGCCGCGAGCGTGAGCGAGTGGTCGAACCTCCCCCCGCACCCGCCCGCGCCTACCACCAAGTCGAAGCGAGCTTCGGAGACAACTCGTTCGAACAAAAAAAGACCCGACGATCTCGTCGGGTCTTCGAAAAAAAAAGCGAAACGCGTGACGCGCGGCGCGGCTCAGTGCTTGAAGTGGCGGATACCGGTGAAGACCATCGCCATGCCGCGTTCGTCGGCGGCCTTGATGACTTCCTCGTCACGCACGCTGCCGCCGGGCTGGATCGCGGCGGTCGCACCCGCATCGGCGGCGGCGATCAGGCCGTCGGCAAAAGGGAACAACGCCTCGGACACAACGACCGAACCCGTGAGGTCGAGCTTGGCCTCGCCGGCTTTCCAAACGGCGATACGCGAGCTGTCCACGCGGGCCATCTGGCCGGCGCCGACACCGAGCGTCTGCTCGTTTTTGACGTAAACGATGGCGTTCGACTTGACGTGTTTACACACGCGCCAGCCGAACATCATGGTGTCCCACTCCTCGGCGGTGGGCTGCCGTTTGGTGACGACCTTGAAATCACGCGGGTTGCCGAGGAGCTTGTTGCGATCCTGCACGAGCAGGCCGCCGACCACCGAACGAACATCCTGCAGCGAGTCGGAGCCGAGTCCCTCCTTGGCGATCATCAGGCGCAGGTTTTTCTTCTTTCCGAAAATCGCCAGCGCCTCGTCGCTGAAACGCGGAGCAATGATGACCTCGGTGAAAATGTCGGCGATCTTGGAGGCAAGTCCGGCCTCAAGCGTGCGATTGACGACGATGATTCCGCCAAAGGGCGCCTGGCGGTCCGTCGAATAAGCCTTTTCCCAAGCCGTATCCAAATCTTCGGCACTGGCGACGCCGCACGGATTGGTGTGCTTGAGAATGGCCAGGGTCGGCTTTTCAAACTCGCCGATCAGGTAGGTCGCCGACGTGATATCGAGAATATTGTTATAGGAGAGTTCCTTGCCCTGGAGCTGTTGAAAATGGTCGTGGAAGGTGCCGTAAAGGGCGGCCTGCTGGTGGGGGTTTTCGCCGTACCGGAGAGACTGGGCCTTCTTATAACTGAGCGTGAGCGTCTCGGGGAGGCCGCTAAGCGCGGCAAGGTTGGGCTCGTCGGCCTGCGATTCGAGGTAGCGGGCGATGGCGGTGTCGTAGGCTCCGGTGCGCTGAAAGACCTTGAGCGCGAGCTTGCGACGGAGCGCGGGCAACGCGGCGGGATTGGCGAAGGCGGAGAGGACGGCAGGGTAATCGTTGTGGTCCACGACGACGGTGACGCTCTCGTGATTCTTGGCGGCGCTGCGCAGCATCGAGGGACCGCCGATGTCGATATTCTCGATGGCTTCCTCAAAGTGGACGTCCTTCTTGGCGACGGTCTGCTCGAAGGGATAAAGGTTCACCACGACGAGATCGATCATGTCGATGCCGTGCTCCTTGGCCGCGGCCTGGTGATCGGCCTTGTCGCGACGGGCGAGCAGGCCGCCATGGATTTTCGGGTGCAGTGTTTTCACGCGACCTTCCATCATCTCGGGAAAGCCGGTGTGTTGGCTGACCTCGGTGACCGGGAGGCCTTTTTCAGCGAGGAGCTTCGCGGTGCCGCCAGTCGAAAGCAGCTTGTAGCCATGCTGCTTCACGAGGGCGGTGGCGAAGTCCACCAAACCGGATTTGTCGCTCACCGAAAGAAGGGCCAGTTTTTCCATAAAAGGGCGTTTGTGCGCCTGCACAAAAGCGGAAGCAAGCCCGCAGTGACCATGACCGACAACTCCGCGTCCGCCTCAAACGATCCGGTTGCAATGACCGCTCCCGTGCGTTGGTTGTTGGCCGTGCCCGCTTCGTTCACGCTTCCCGGCCTCACCGCCCATCTCGACAAACTCGTGTATCATCACGGGGGGAAGAGCCTGCCGCCGGACAAGCCGCACGCCTTCGTTTACTTCATCACGATTCATAACGGCTCCGAGCACACCGTCACCTTGCTCGGTCGCAAATGGGTCGTCACCCACGCCGACGGCAGCCAACTCGTGATCGAAGGCGACAAGATCGTGGGCGAGACCCCTCGGCTGGCCCCCGGCGAACAGTTTTCCTATAACAGCTACCATGTAACCGCCGGCCCCGCCCGTTCGTGCGGGAGCTTTCACGGGGTCGACGATCTGGGCAGACACATCCATGTGATTCTGCCCGCCTTCGAGATGACGATTCCCTACGGACTGCGCGGCGACACCCCGCGCGAACTCTGACGCTTTCCACCCGACGAAAACCGGGGAACGGGGTTCGTCGTCCACCGGTCTTGTCACGCCAGTGTTATTCATCAGCGTGCGTCCAAAGTTGCGCTTGCGCCCACTCGTAGCGTTTGTCTGTCTGACCGTTTACTAAATGAAGTTAATTGATTTGAATCCCCAAGGTGGGATCGGTGCCAACTCACTCTATGTGCGGATTGGCGATGTAAATATCCTCATCGATAGCGGATTGAATCCCAAGGAGGCCGGGCTGCTGGCCATGCCGGATTTTTCGCTGATCAAGGATATCAGTCTCGATCTCATCATCATCACTCACTGCCACTTGGATCACATCGGCAGTCTGCCCGTGGTCATGCGCCAGCATCCGAATGCGAAGGTCATCATGACCCATTCGAGCAAGATGATTCTCGATCGCATGCTCCACAACTCGGCCAACGTCATGTTGCGCCAAAAGGAGGAGAACAACATCCCCGATTATCCGCTCTTCACGCATGAAGAAGTGGATCGCTGCGTCCCCCGGTTCACCGGCATGGAATTTCTTCAGCCGAAAACCTTCAAGGGCAAGACCGACGAAGTCGAAATCATGTTGCACCACGCCGGTCACGTGGCCGGTGCCTGCGCCGTCGAGATTCACCACAAGCACCGCCACATTTTCGTGACGGGTGACGTGCTCTTCGAGAACCAGCGCACCCTCCGCGGCGCGCAGTTCCCCTCGGGGCACTTCGACACCGTCATCATGGAGACGACTCGCGGCACCACCGAGCGCCAGGTCGGCAAGGAGCGCGTTCACGAGGTCTCCCGCCTGATCACCTCGATCAACGATACGATCAATCGTGGCGGTTCCTTCCTCCTGCCCGTTTTCGCATTGGGCCGCATGCAGGAAATCCTCTCGATCATCCACGACGCCCGTAAATTCGGCCGTCTCGTGAAGTGCCCGATCTACGCCGCCGGCATGGGCATGGCCCTCGCCGACTACTTCGACGAGATCTCCCGGAAGTATCAGCACGTGCAGTTCAACCGGAACATCATCAAGGAGCTCAATATCCAGCCCACCGCCCGCAAGCTCGAGGCCGGCAAGGATCTGAAGCAAAACGCCCTCTACATCATCAGCTCCGGCATGCTGGTTGAGCGCACTCCCAGTTACACGCTCGCCTCCGGCCTGATCGAGCACGCCCGCAACACCATCGGCTTCGTGGGTTATTGCGATCCCGACACCCCCGGCGGCAAGCTCCTGCAAACGAAGACCGGCGAAGAGTTCCTTTTCGCAACCGCCAACGTCAGTGCCAAGCTCAATGCCCGGATCGAACGCTTCGAACTCAGCGGCCACGCCGATCGTGAGGAGCTCGCCGAGTTCGCCATCCAAACGCAGGCCCGTTGTGTGATCCTCACCCACGGCGACCAAGCCGCCCGTGATTGGTTCGTGAAGGAACTGGAGACCAAGATGCCCGGTACTCGCGTCATCGACCCGGTTCCTCTCCAGACCTATCAGGTCTGATTCACGAAACCGCTTCGCCCCAAAGCGCTCCCTCAACGGAGCGCTTTTTTTCGCGCCGTCCGCCTCCTCACACCTTCAACAACGCGCGCAGTGTCGCGCATGCGGCCGCGTTGCCCGCAATGAACTGAATACGGTCCATCTTCAGATTAAACACCTTCATCGGGAACTGTTCGCCGTTGAGAAACCGTACCTCTCCCCCGGCGGCCCACACCAGCGGCACGGCCGCGGCGATGTCCCAGACGCGCACGTTGTGATCCACCGTCGCGTCAAACAGACCGACGGCCACATACGCCAGATGAAGCGTGCTGCTGCCGAGTCCGCGCAGTTTGAAATTTTCCACCAGCGCGACCGCATGATGCGAGAAGGCTTTGTCGACCGGACTGTGGAATCCCAGCATGCTCTGCGAATCGGGCGGCGTGGATTTTACGCGTGCCTCCACCTCGCCGTCCTTCACTCCGAATCCCGGACCGCCATGCATCAACACCCGGCGCGCCATATCGTAAATGATGCCGTAAACGGGCATGCCGTTTTCAAGCAAGGCCAGGGAGATCGCGCAGTACGGTATGCCGGCGGCGTAATTATTGGTACCGTCGATCGGATCGAGCACCCACGCGAAACGCCGCGTGAGCGGAGTGGGCTTATCGGTCTCGGCGAGTTCTTCGCTGAAGAGATGATCTTCGGGAAATTGCGCGCCAAGTTGCCTGAAAATAGCCTCCGATATGGCGACGTCCGCGGCGGTCACGCGCGTGCCGTCGTATTTCCAGGTACTCTCCGCATGGCCAAACTCACGGTGCATGAATTCGGTCTGCGCGAGCACGGCTTTTTTACCGGCGTCGATGCGGGCAAGCAGTTCGGGAGAGGATGACATTCGTCATGTCATCCCAAGGAACGCCGGGGATGGAAAGCAGGGAGTGGCGAAAGCCGTGAAAGAATGAAGAGACATCCGCCAACGATGGCCTGCCATTCACTCGCTTGACTCCTCCAGCACCGCCCGCGCATTAGAACGTCGTTGTCGCAGAGATGCTGCGCCACCGTCCGGATTTCAACTCCCCTTCCGTCAACACCTCCCTCCCCGACCATGTATTACACCCATCTCGGCCGCTCCGGCCTCAAGGTTTCCCGACTCTGTCTTGGCACGATGAACTTCGGCCCCAAGACCCTCGAGGCGGATTCATTCGCGATCATGGATCGCGCGCTGGAGCTTGGGCTGAATTTTTGGGACACCGCCGACGTTTACGGTTGGAAAAAGGGAGAAGGAATCACCGAGCGGATTATCGGCCGCTACTTCGCCCAAGGCGGCGGACGTCGCGAAAAGGTGGTCCTCGCAACCAAGGTCTACGGTGACATGGGCGAATGGCCCAACACCAGCCGGCTTTCCGCACTCCACATTCGCCGGGCATGCGAGGCATCGCTCGAACGCCTGCAAACGGACTACCTCGACCTATACCAAATGCACCACGTCTGGCGCGAGGCCCCGTGGGAGGAGATCTGGCAGGCCTTGGAGCTGTTGGTTCAACAGGGGAAAGTCATCTACACCGGCTCGTCCAATTTCGCCGGATGGCACATCGCCAAGGCCAACGAGGCCGCGCGCCGTCGTCATTTCCTCGGACTCATCTCGGAACAGAGTCTCTATAATCTCAATGCCCGCACCGTGGAGCGGGACCTGCTTCCCGCGTGTGAAGACTACGGCCTCGGTGTGATTCCATGGAGCCCCTTGGGAGGCGGTCTGCTCGGCGGCATTCTTTCCGATGTCGAAGCCGGTTCGCGCCGCGCGGGTATCACGCTGTCCGAAACCGATCGCCCCAAGATCGAAAAATGGGAGGCCCTATGCGCCACGCTCGGCGAAAAACCCGCCGACGTCGCCCTCGCGTGGCTCCTTCATCAAAAAGCCGTCACCGCACCGATCATCGGTCCGCGCACCGTCGACCAGCTCAACGGCAGTCTTCGCGCCTTGGATATTCAACTCTCCTCCGAGACGCTCGCGCAGCTCGACATCATCTTCCCCGGCCACAAACCCTCGCCCGAGGGCTACGCGTGGTAGGGCATGCGACATCGATTCTTTTCCCGCCAATCGCCCGATGAATTCCAACCCATGCAAGATCATCTCGGTCCGGAACACGGAGGCCGTTGAGTGAAACGTCCGCTCCTTATCCGCCTGGGGATCGCCTTCGTGGTCACGGCCGTCGTTGTGGTGATCATCTCTCGGCAGCGGCCACGTCCACCCGCCACCCCCGAACCCATCACGGGTTCAACCCACGCGACATCCGACCACCCGCCACAAGCTACGTCCTCCGCCATCGCGACGGCCCCCGGCGAATCCGTGGCGACTTCGGAGCCGCACGCAACCCCTGCACAACCTCTCGTATCCACATCCCGGTTACCGGTGGGCGAAGCCGCGCATCAGATGATCGAAACGCTCACGGTGACTTACGACGCCGCGTCCGTTCCATCCTTGGCTCGTTTCCTGGCCCACACCGATCCGGAGATCCGCGCCGCCGCACGTGAAGGACTGGTTCAACTCGGCGAACGCGCCGCGATACCGTTTCTCGAAGAGGCGGCCAAAACCGCCCCCGGCGACGAGGCGGTCGCCTTGCGCGAAGCCGCCGAGTTTCTCGCCTTGCCCACTTGGACGGAACGTCGAGCCGCCGAAAAAAAACGCGCATCCTCGGGCAGCTAGCACTGTTCCATTAAGTTCGAGCGGAAGGCTTGGCTTGGAGGGCCCGACGACCTCGTCAGGCTTGATCGGCGCGCTCTCCCAACCGACCCGACGAGGTCGTCGGGTCTCCCTCTCGGACGCCGGGCGCAGGCTTAGCAGAGTCGTGCCAATGCCTGCGAGACTCCTTACCCAACGCGGTAAAGCGGCGTCCCGCTCAACGCACTGCGGAGGGCGATCTCATCCGCATCCGTCGCCGCCTCGCTCAACAAGGGAAACAGAATCACCGCTTCGAAGCGCGGCGTCCCTTTTTCAGCCAACAGTTGTTTCGAGCCGGGATACCAAACGGCCTCCACCTCCTCACCTTGCTTGGCAAACTGCGTCGCAATTTCACCCGCTTGCGCCTCATTACCAGCTATTACCGCAAGCACACGCCGAGAAACACCTGCGCTACCCTTAACATTATTATCACGAATCGTCATGGGGACAGGTTATCATCTTAACAATTATTTTACACCGGGGCTTGCTTGGGATTTTCCGGTTATGATCACCCAGTTCTCCAGCGTAGAATCCCCTATGCCTCGTCTCAAAAAGAATGCCGTCTGAAGATGCGGCGCCTCCCTCAACCGCTTCCGGCTCACACCCGCCGCATCCGTTCATCCTGATCAAGTTTTTCGTTGCCGCGCTTCCTCCGAAGCCAAGCATCGCCCGACCGTGGTTCCCGACGCCGATTATCGCATCAAACTCCCTGTCTTCGAGGGACCTCTCGACCTCCTCCTTTTCCTGATCAAAAAGAACGAGATCGATATTTACGACATCCCGATCGTCTCGGTCACACGCCAGTACATCGATGTTTTGCACTCGATGAAGGAGCTCAACCTGGAGATCGCCGGGGATTTTTTCGTCATGTCCGCCACGTTGATGGAGATTAAAAGTCGCATGCTCCTCCCGCGCGGTCAGGCCGCGGTCGATCCGAACGCGACCGAAGAGGAGATGGACCCGCGCTGGGAGCTCGTCCACCAGCTCCTTCAATACAAAAAATTCAAGGAGGCCGCCGCCAAGCTCGACGAACTCGCGGTTTTCCAACGCGACCTCCTCGCCCGCCACGTCTCCGAACTGGCAGTCAGCGATTCCGATCGTCCGCTCAAAAACGTCGACCGCATCGAACTCTGGAACGCCTTCAACATCGTTCTTCGTCGCCTCGCCGAGAAACTCGTCGTCGGCCAGATTCAAGACGAACAGATCACCGTCTCCGACAAGATGGAGGAGGTTCTCGAATTTATCCGCACGCGAAAGACCTTCGTGTTCACCGAACTTTTCGGCGATCAACCCGTCACCGTGCGCCTGCTCGTGGCGACATTCATCGCGGTGCTCGAACTGACCCGACTCGGCAAACTTCGCGTGCGTCAGAACGATGCGTTCACCGACATTGAATGCAGCGCTCGCGACGACTCGCAACCGCCCTCGCAGCCTGAACCGCAGGCGGAGACGCCACCACCTTCGCATGCCCCCGACGGCCCCGCCACACCCGAGGCGCCGGATGGCAATTTCGAAAAGCCGCTTGAAACACCTGCGGAAGCAAGCACGGTAACCGCGTGAGCAAGAAACCGACCCGTCCCCACCGAAAAGCACCGGCCAAATCAGCCGGCCTGGTTGGCGTCGGCCTCGACAATCACGACGGCCACAAACGAGTCACCCAAGGCGAACAATTTGTGCTCGTCGGCGGCTCTGAAGAGACCCACGGCCGCATGACCGAAACAGTCGTCAAGACGTTTGAGGAACTCAAACGTCGCGACAAACGACTGGAGAGCGTCGACCCACGCGAGCTCGCTGATATCGTCCACAAGTCCACCCCGCGTTAACCCCTTTTCCCCTACCATGAGTGTAACACCCGAAGATTCCGATCTCTCCGCCCCGAAGCCGCCCGTGCCGTCTCCCTTGCCGGCACCCACCCCGGTCGCACCGATCGCACCGCTCACCACGCCGCCCGTTTCCACGGCCGCCGTCCCCGGCAAGTCTGCACTCAAGCTTCCGACGCCCCCCTCCGGCGGGCTCCGTCCGCCCGCCTCGCCGGCTCCCGCCCCCAGCGGTACCGCCGCTTTCAACAAGCTTCCGGAGTCCCCCAAGTTTGTGTCGCCGATGCCGACGATCGAGCACGCGGACGATGCCATCCCGGCGTTCCTCCCGATCGTCGCGGGCTTCGCGGCCGCGGCTTCCATCGCTTTCGCCGTTCTCCTCTACCTGAAACGCTGATCATTTCACCATGTCCGATAAAATCGCCCACCTGACCTCCGACAACTTCAAGACCGCCATCGCCTCGCCCGCCCCTGTCCTCGTGGACTTCTGGGCTCCGTGGTGCGGCCCTTGCAAAGCCATCGCACCGATTCTCGCCGAGCTCGCCGACGAACTCGACGGCAAGGTCACGATCACCAAGGTCAACGTGGACGACAACAACGCCATCGCCACCGAGTACGGCGTTCGAGCCATCCCCACCATGCTGCTCTTCAAGGGGGGCCAACTCGTGGAGACCCTCGTCGGCATGATGCCCAAGGCCACACTCAAGGAAAAGCTCCTCTCCAAGATCTGAGTTTTCCCAACTCACGCCGGAAGCCGCTCGCTTCCCGTCCAACCGCCGCTTCACCCGCGGCGGTTTTTTTGCGCGCGCATCAGGGGACTCGGAAGGCGGGAGCGTTTTGAGCGTGAGCGACAAGTCCGCCATTTGCGCGCGAGGATCGGAATCGCGAGCGAGCTCGCTCCCACTCCCAAGTCACGCACGCTCCGCATCTTTTCAGCCCCAAACCAAGCCCACCGCCAGCACCAGCGCGTAAAACGCGAGGTACATGCCGGTCGCACCCAGAAGCCGAATCAGCTCGGCCGGGTTGGTCGATCGCGCGAGACGAACGGATTGTATCCATCCCACCGTTACGCACATCGCCGCTCCACCGATCACAAAAGCAGGATTCCAGTCGCCCGCGCCCACCGCCACCAGCGCCGCCACCGCGAGGCCGTGCGATACCATGAATTGCGTCCGCGCAAATCGACGGCCAAACCGCACCACCAGCGTCCGTTTGCCCGCGCGGGCGTCCGTCTCCACGTCGCGATAGTTGTTCACGACGAGGATATTCGCGGCCAGCGCGCCGATACCGGCCCCGACGATCCACGCCTCCTGCGTGACCACACCGGTCTGGACAAAATACGTCGCCCCGACGGCCACGAGTCCGAAGAAGATGAAGACAAACACATCGCCCAGTCCGTTGTACCCGAGTGGATACGGACCGCCCGTGTAGGCGATTCCACAAACGATGCTGGCGATGCCGATCAGCAACAGCGGCCAGCCGCCGTAGCCGAGCAACGTGAGCCCGATGGCAAAAGCCAGGGCGAACATCCCGATCATCGCCCGCTTCATTGTAGCCGGAGCCACCAGTCCCGAAGCCACCGCGCGGCGCGGCCCCACCCGCTCCTCGGTATCGGCGCCCTTCACGAAATCATAGTAATCGTTGGCGAAGTTGGTGCCGACCTGGATCAACAGAGCAAAGGCCAGACATGCAAGGGCGGCGGGCGCCACGAAATCGCCATCGCGCCAGGCCAGTGCCGAAGCGGCAAGCACGGGTGCCACCGCCGCGGGCAACGTGCGCGGGCGCGACGCATCCAGCCAGATCCACAACGATGACGATTTCGGCGCACCGGTCATGATACTCATTCGGACCCCGTTCGGGTCTTCTTCTTGTTCAGTCGCACCAGCCGACGCTTCGCCATCGCGCTCAGCAGGACCGGCACCATGGCCAGAAATGCCATCAGGATCACCCGCTCGCGCGGAGCCGGCGACAAGAGCAGGCCAAAACCGACGACCAACGCCGCGAAGACAAAGAGAAACAACCCCTGGCCCGACAGGACTCCGCTAAAAATCCAGATGGTGATGAACGCAAACAAGGCGGCCTCCCATCCCAACAGATCAAAGCTCAAACCCAGGATAAAAAACACGGGAGCGACCAACGTGAAGCGACCGCCCCCACGGCGGGCGGTCTGAATCAACATCGCGATTAAAAGCACCGTCCATCGCAACGCGACGATCTGAAGGTGGTCTCCGGACGTCGCGTCCGGCAGCTCTTTGGCCGACAAACCAATCAGGAACGCGCCCGCCAGTGCCCGGACAAAATCCACCCAGTTACGTGGCTTCGCGAGTTCATCCCGGAATTTCAGCGCAACCGCCCTCGACTCCTGGCCGGTGCGCTTGGACGGCTTGAAGCGCGGCGAGGTGATTCCCTTGCGACGAAAGCGAAGCCACTGGCGGGGACACCAGAGAAGGAGCAACGCGAGCGTCAGCAGCCAGGGATTGAGGGTCACTTGAGTTGAAAACCAAGTCGCGACAGGGACCGCCTTTCCGGAATCAAAGGATCATGCCCGCCGCGACCGTCGCGTTGGTGAACTCGTCGACCAGGATGAAACTGCCGGTGTTGCGATTGCGCTGGTAGGGATCGGCGATCAGCGGAATCGCCGAGCGCAACACGATCCGACCAATGTCGTTCATACCGATCTCGGTGTCGCCCTCGAGCTTGTGGAGCGTGTTGATGTTCACCTTGTAGCGCACGGCCTTGATCACCGACTTCGCCTCGCGCGTCGTGTGGCGGATGACGTATTTACCGCCCGGCACGAGTTTCTTTTCGGAGAACCAGCAGATCATCGCCTCGATGTCCTGGGTGACGTGCGGCGGATTATTGACCTTGGTGATCGTGTCGCCGCGGGAGACGTCGATCTCGTCCTCCAGCGTCATCACAACCGACATGGGCGCGAACGCCTCGCCAATCTCGCCGGTTGGACCGTGAATGGACTTGATGCGCGAGGTGAGGCCGGACGGCTGCGAGACGATTTCGTCGCCAGGTTTGAATACGCCGCCGGCGACACGACCCGCGAAGCCACGGAAATCGTGGTGCTCGTTGCTGTTCGGACGGATCACGGTCTGCACCGGGAAACGTGCGTCGATGTGGTTCACATCGCTGCCGATATAAACCGTCTCCAGCGTGTAGAGCAGCGGGCTGCCTTGATACCACGGCGTCTTGTCGGAGCGATCGACGACGTTGTCGCCGTGCAGGGCGGAAATCGGAATGAACTTGATGTCGGGAATCTCCAGACGGGACGCGAACTCGGAGTAGGTCGCGACGATCTCGTTGAAGCGGGCCTCGGAGAAATCAACGAGGTCCATCTTGTTTACGCAGACAACGACGTGCGGGATGCGCAGCAGCGA
>JANJTQ010000183.1 GCA_024711005.1 Opitutaceae bacterium
CTCTTAAGAATCAGCCCGGTGCGACGGGTTTTTATCTTTTCAACATCGGTCGGCTCCATGTAGTCGGACTGCATCTTTTGCCCGCACGCATGACAACCCAATACTGGCTGGTGAAATCCGAACCCGAGGCGTACTCGTGGAGCGATCTTGTCCGCGACGGGCGCACCGACTGGACCGGTGTTCGCAATTACCAGGCGCGCAATCATCTGAAAGCCATGCGCCCCGGCGACCGCGTGTTCTTCTACGCCAGCGTCACGACCAAGGCGGTGCTTGGACTGGCGGAGGTTTCACGGGCGTCCTTTCCGGATACGACCGCGGACGAAGAGGGCTGGGTTGCGGTGGAGCTCCAACCCGTGAGCGCCCTGCCCAAACCGGTGACACTCGAAGCGATCAAGGCCGAGCCGGCATTAAAAGACACCGCGCTGCTTCGCCAAAGCCGCCTCTCCGTGATGCCGCTCACCGCGGCTGAATTCAAAAAAATCTCCCGGCTCGGAGGTCTTTGAGCGGAAAAATCACTCCGCCCGGGCACATCACAACTCAACCAGGATGCGCATGCCCACATGCCGGGCGCGATCGCTCTTTAGACGGAGTTCGGTGGGAATCTTCGCCAGCGTATCGGGCTCGTCCATGTAGCTGCCGCCGATGATCGGAGCCTTGTCCGCACTTCCGGAAATCGCCGCCCATTCGGCGAGATTGCCCAGCAAATCGCAAAAGCCAGCCGTATTCGCTTTTTGACTACCCGCATCGTGGCTGCGCCCTTCGCTATTGCGCCTGCTCCAGGCCCCGCCGGCGCCGTCGGCCCCCAAAGCGACACGAAACTCGTCCGGCTCCGGCAGTCGCACCGTGGTGCCCAGCAGCCACGAAAGTCGCGTGCAAAACTCCTGTGCGTCGTTCCAGCTGACCGAATCGACCGGCACGGAACGTCCCGGATTGCGACTGGGGTTGGTGTTCATCACCAACACATATAAAGATTGCGTCACCTCGGTCCGCATCAGCAGTCGTTCCGCCACACCGGGCAGCGGCAGCAGGCGATCGTAAACCTCATCTTGCAACGTGCGTAAGTCAGCCCGTCGCAACGAAAGGTAGGCCAGCTTGATCCGGAGGGCGCCATCGAGGCGCCGGCTCTTGGGATAATCCTTGAACAGCTTTTCCACAAGCCGCCCCGCCTCTTCGAGTTTTTGCTCGGCCGCCACGATCTGGCGTTTTTTCAGGTGCCCGCCAATAGCCTTGTCGAGAGCATCCAACGAGTCCGCCAGATTCATCGAGAGCGCGGTCTGACGTTTGATTTGCAGATCCTCGATGCGCTGCGAAGACACAAACCGGCTGCGCGGATAGTTCCGATTCACTTGAAGCTGCAACGTTTCGGCCTCGTTGAACAAGGCCGCCGCCTCCTCCGCACGCCGCCCGCTCATCGCCTCATCGCCCGCCTTTTCCTTGACGTCGATCTCCGCGGCGACGCCCGCCGCGTTGAGCGATTCGATCTCCGCACTCAGACGATCCGCTCCGGCCAGGTCGGCATAACGCGTGCGGCCATATTCGCGATTGATTCGCGCCTGGGCGTCACGCGCCGCGGTGTAGGCCGTGAGCGCGTCCGCCCACCGTTCCTCGGCGGCGGCCTGGCGGGCGATCGCCAGGGAGGCCTCCATCTCTTTGCGCAGGGGCGCGGCTTCGACCGCGGCGAGTCCCTGCACCAACGAGGTCTCCCTCACGTAATTCTTATAGCGGGAGCTGGCTGAGCTCAGATTGATCTCACGCTGCAAACGCAACGCTTCCTGCAACTTCTCGCGGGCCTCACCGAGCTTGTCGGCGCTGATGAGCTCTTCGCCGTCCTTCTCCAAGCGGTCGACCAGAAGAACCTTTCCGCGGGCCCGAACGCTATCAAGCTCGGTCTCCAGGCGCACTAGTCGCGTGGACTGGTCCAGCCCCGCCCCCGAATAGGTGCGCAGCAGTTCTTTTTGTTTCTCCACCGCCTGCTCCAAAGCCTGGGTCGATTCCGCCGTGATGACACCGGCATCGGCCGCCTGACGATATTGTTTTTCCAATGCGTCGATCTGGTCGGAAAGACGCGCGACCGCCGGATCATCCGGCGCAGTGATCGTGCTCACGGTCTCGCCAACCCGCTTGGGCCCAATATTGGCGAGGAAGTAATAAAGAGAACCCAGTGCCGCGAGACCGAGCCCAAGAAAAAGCCAGATCCGCACGGCTTGAAAGAAAGTGATGAGGTGATGTTTGGTCCGCGAAGCCGGCATTAGGGAAAAGGGTAAAGTGCCGAGCAAAGTCCCATGTATGAAAAATGCAACGTGTTCCCCTCCTCAACCGCGATAAACTCGACATCTTCCAAGCGTTGGCATTTTCACAGGAGCGTGTTGGAAAATCTCGTCATTCTCGCGCCCGGCCTGCTGGGCGGCTCCGTCGCTCGCGCCGCCCATGTCCGCGGGCTTGCCCGTCGTGTCACCGTCTGGGCTCGCCGGCCCGAAGTGCGGCTTAAATTGCGCGAACAGCCTTGGGTTCAACAGGTCGCCGAAACCGCGGAGGACGCCGTCCGCGACGCCTCGCTCGTCGTGCTGGCCGCTCCCGTCGACAAGATCATCGAGCTCGCCCGCCAAATCGCACCGCATCTGCCGGTGGGTGCCCTCGTCACCGATGTCGGCAGCGTTAAGGGCGAACTCTGCCGAGCCTGCCATGCCGCCCTTGATCCGCACGCCCGCTTCATCGGCGCGCACCCGATGGCCGGCAGCGAAAAAACCGGGTGGGAAAACGCCACGGACTCGCTCTTTGAAAAACGCGTGTGCTTCGTGACACCTCTCCCCAACGCCGACGAACAGGCCGTCGCCACCGTCGTCGGCTTCTGGCACGATCTGGGCGCGGACGTGACCACCGTCAGCCCCGACCAACACGACGAGATCACCGCCCATATCAGCCACCTGCCACAGGCGGTCGCCACGTCGCTCGCCACTTTTCTAGCCACAAAAAGCCCTCAATGGCGCAATCTTTCCGGCAACGGCCTGCGCGACACCACCCGCATCGCCGCCAGCGATGCCTCGATGTGGATCGAGATTTTTCAGCAGAACCGCGACGAGGTCCTGCGCGCGCTCTCTCAATTCCAGGATGAATTGCATGGTTTCCAGAGCGCCTTGGCCAATCGCGATTGGCTGGAGGTTCGCGCCCGTCTCGAACGCGGCAAGGCCTGGCGCGACGGTTTTCGCCCGTAGAGCAACGCGGACGCCCAACTCGCGTGTTGTGCGTAAAAGCAGGCTGGAAGCCTGCGCACCTTCCCTCAACTCTCCGCCCCTTCATGTCGCCGCCGCTTCCCGACGTCCTCCCGATTCAACCCTTCACGCGCCCTGTGCGCGGTGAGGTCATCTTGCCTGGCTCGAAAAGCCTCACCAATCGCGCCCTCCTGCTCGCCGCGCTCTGCGACCAGCCGGTTACCTTGACCGGCGCACTGTTCAGCGAGGACACCCACCTGATGGTCGAGGCGCTCAAAGCTCTCGGCTTCGGCGTGCGCACCGACGCCGGCGCGCACACAATTGAAGTGTCCGAACAAGCGAACGGCTTCAAAAACGACCAGCCCGTCGATCTCTTCGTTGGCCTCGCCGGCACCGCCGCCCGTTTTCTCACCGCGCTCTGCGCCGCCGCCCCACGCGGCATTTACCGCATCGATGGCATTCCGCAGATGCGCAAACGGCCGATGAAGGGCTTGATCGATGCGCTGCGTTCGCTCGGCGCCGACATCCGCTGCACCGGAGCTGAAGGTTTTTTCCCGATTGAAATTCACGCCCGTGGTCTGCGGGGCGGCGATGTCTCGATCGACGCCAGCGAGAGCAGTCAGATGCTGTCCGCGTTGTTGATGGTCGCGCCCCTGGCCGCAGACGACATCACCATCACTCTGACGAGCAAAGTACGCGCGCCTTTCGTCGCGATGACCATCCTGCAAATGGCGCAGTTCGGTCAGCCTGAGCCGGTTGGTGACGGACCGCGAATCGGGATCAAATCCAGCGTCCCCTACGGGGTTTCCTATGGAACGTATGCGATCGAAGCCGACGCCACCGCCGCCAGCTATTTCATCGCATTGCCGTTCGTGACCGGCGGCACACTCGATATCCCGGGATACAAACTCGATGGATTGCAGGGCGACGTGCGTTTTGGACGTCTCTTGGAAAAAGAAGGGTTGATTGGGCCGCTGGATCTCGCGGCCTCCACGCAACGCATCACGCGCGGACCAGCCTGCGCCGGCATCAACGCCAACTTCAACGAATTTTCCGACACCTTCCTCACGCTCGCGGCGATTGCTCCGTTGCTCTCCGGCCCAACCATGATCACCGGCGTCGCACACTCGCGCAAACAGGAGACCGACCGCGTCGCCGGCATGGTCCGCGAACTGCGCAAGCTCGGCCAGGATGTCCACGAGCACGAGGATGGCGACGGTCTCACGATCACGCCCCGCCCGCCCATCTCCGGCGTCGAAATCGAAACTTATGGCGATCACCGTTTCGCGATGAGCTTTGGTATCCTCGGCTGTTATGATCTTCACGGCGACGGCCGCCCTTGGCTCTCCATCAAAGACCCGGCTTGCTGCGCGAAAACCTTCCCCCACTTTTTCGAGCTGCTCGAAAACCTGCGTCAACACTCCCTTTCCTCCTGATGTCCTCCTTTCTCATCGTCGCCATCGATGGCGGCGCCGCTTCCGGCAAATCATCCACCTCCCGCGCCCTCAGCGAGCGGTTCAACTTTCTCCACGTTGATACCGGCTCCTACTATCGCGCCGTCACCGCCGAGTTACTTCGCCGCGGGCTGCGCGTCGACCAAGTCGATGAGGTTAAAACCGCGCTTCCGTCGATTACGCTCGGCACCCAGGTCGATGGTCGCGCCGCCCGCATGGAAATCGGCGGACGCGTCGTTCCGGAGTCCGAAATCCGCGGCCCCGAGGTGACCGCCGCCGTTTCGCATTTTGCCGCCAGTCCCGAGGTGCGCGCCGCCCTCCTTGCCTACCAGCGCGGCCAGGCCGACGTCGCCCGAGCCCATGGTTTCCGCGGACTCGTCATGGAAGGCCGTGACATCGGATCCGTCATCTTCCCCAACGCCGATCTGCGCTTCTTCCTTCACGCCGATGTCGACGCCCGCGCCAAACGCCGCGAGCTGGAAGGTCGCGCCGATGCCGTCGCCGAACGCGATCGCATGGACGCCACTCGCAAGACCGCGCCGCTTGTCCTCGCCGACGGCGCCATCGATATCGACAGCACTTATCTCAATCTTGAACAGGTCGTGGACAAGCTCGCCGGCCTCATCGCCGCGAAACTCGGCTGATTTCCCGCCATGCAACGTCGCCACAGCCAGGGTGAGATGAATCCACTGTATGGGTTCTGCCATTACGTCATCACGGTCATTTACGACATGTTTTTTCGCGGCGATGTCGCCGGGCTGGAAAACGTCCCCAAGCACGGCCCGTTTCTCGTGGCGTCCAATCATGCCAGCCACCTCGATCCGCCCATCGTCGGCTGCCACATCCCGCGGCAGATGGCCTTTTTCGCCCGCAAGACCCTGTGGAATGGAAAGTACGCCACCTGGTGGCTCGACGGCGTCGGCGCCATCCCGGTGGACCGCGACGGATCCGATGTGAGCGCGATCAAAAACGTCCTGCGCACGCTTCAGGCCGGGGACGCCATCACGCTCTTTCCCGAGGGCACTCGCTCTCCCGACGGCACGCTGCAACCGGCCAAGTCCGGCGTCGGCATGATCGCCTGCCGCTCCCGGGCACCGGTGCTGCCCGCGCGTATCTTCAACTCGCATGTCGCCTTCGGCCGGGACGGCCGTCTCCGCCCCGGCACGCGTGTATCCGTCGTTTATGGACGCGTCCTGCAACCGGCCGACTACGATGACCCCAAGGCCGGCAAGGAACGTTACCAACTCGCGTCCGAAAAAATCATGGCCGCCATCGCCGCACTGCGCGAACCGCAGCCGGTGATCGTGTGATTCCCCGGCATTCGGATTTTTAAAGGTGCGAAGATCGGGGATCTTCAGCTGAAATTCCGAGCTTTGGTTCCCGCAATACTCACGCACCCCGCCACCACACCCTCATTCCAACCCGCTCGCCCGGCGGGCCCGACCGAGCACTTGACTCGCGGTGGCGCGGGCGCGATCCGCACCGTCCTTCAAAATCGCGTGAACGTGGTCGAGGTTGGCAGCCAGGTCGGCTCGCTTGGCGCGATAATCCGCGAAGAAATTCCAGTAGTGCTCGAACAGTGCCTTCTTCAGGTCGCCGTAGCCGAGACCTCCGGCGCGCAGACGGTTTTCGTAGTCGGCGGCAACCTCGGTCGATGACACCAGCTTGAGGAGCTGGATCGCGAGGTTCTTGTCGGCATCGGCCTTCGGCTCGGCCGGCGTGCGGCTGTCCATCTTGATCGACATGATCTTCTTTCGGACGACCGTTTCGTCTCCGAAAATCTCCAGTGTATTGCCGTAGCTCTTGCTCATCTTCTGGCCATCGAGGCCGGGCACCACCGCCGTCTCGTCACGGATCTCCGGTTCGGGAATGACAAAGGTCTCCCCGTAGGCGGAATTGAATTTGATGCCGATGTCCCGCGTCATCTCGACGTGCTGCTTTTGGTCACGGCCAACGGGCACGACGTTGGCGTCGTAGAGAAGGATGTCGGCGGCCATCAGCACCGGGTAGGCGAACAGGCCGAAGTTGGGCGAGATGCCCTTGGCGGTCTTGTCCTTGTAGCTATGCGCCCGCTCCAGCAGACCCATCGGGGTGAGCGTGCCGAGGATCCACATCAACTCGCACACCTCGGGCACGTCGCTCTGGCGAAAGAGTACGCTCTTCTTCGGATCGAGTCCGCAGGCCAGCCAGTCGAGTGCCACGTCGATCGAGTTTTGGCGTCGCTGCGCGGCATCGGTCAACGACGTCATCGAGTGATAGTCGGCGATAAAATAGGTGCAGTCACCGCGCGCTTGTAATTCGACCGCGGGTTTGATCGCGCCGAAATAGTTGCCGATGTGAAGCTGGCCGGAGGGCTGGATGCCGGTGAGGATTCTCATGTCAGGGATGCCCAAACTTCGGGCCCCGGGCCCCGGCGTCAATATTTCGGTCGATCCGATTCCGACCAGGCCAGGTGACTCGCACGGCGTATTTCATCATCCAGGTTCCGCACGAGCACGAGTAGCAGATGCCATTTTTCAATGGTGATGAGCGACGCGCTGATCTGCACATGAACGTGACCGTCGCCGGCCATCTCCGTCTCAAACTTCAGATTCGCATTGGGGTCGTCCGACGGCAGGTCATGCAAGCGGTCGAGCACCCCTTCCGGGAAAAAATCGGACAGCTTGGAACCGAGGATGGTCGCTCGGTCGAGGCCGAGCAGACGCTGGCTCTGGCGGTTGGTGTCGATGATCCGGGTGGACGAGGCGTCGCACAAATAGGCGGCATCCATCAAGTGATCGAAAAGACAACGGTACTTGAATTCGGACTGCCGTAAGTACTCCGCCGCCCGGCGGGCGTCGTCGCGCAATGCTTTTTGGTCCAAGGCATGCTGAATCGCCGCATCCAGTCGGCCGATACGATCCTTGAGCAGATAGTCGTCGGCTCCTTGTTTCATCATCTCGACGGCGGTTTCCTCACCGATCGAGCCCGATAGAATGATAAACGGTATGTTGAGCCCTTGCTGCTTGAGCAGATCCAGCGCCTCGGGCGCATTGAATGACGGCAAGCTGTAGTCGCACAGGATGACGTCGGGGGATTTCTCCAGTTCTTCCAAAAACTCTTCACGAGTTTCGACGCGTACCACATCCAATCGGCGACCGCTGCGTTTCAGTGCGTTGACGGCGAGGTCCGCATCGAGCGGGTTATCCTCGACGATCAACAAACGCAGGGGCGTGGCATTGGACTCGGGCATCACTGGGAGGCGGTGACCTCATGTAATCCCCCTTCGTCCAGCCGTCAATCCCTCCGGGGAAACTGTGTGACCATCCCCCGGATGCGCGCGATCGTGTCGGCCGGCAGATAACCGCCAAACGCCGTCGTCGGCATGACCAAGGCGCGTTTTCCCATGACGGTTCCCGGATTGAGCACGGCGTTGCAGCCCACCTCCGCCTGATCGCCCAGAATCGCGCCAAACTTCCGTAACCCGGTGTCGCACAATCCCGTCGGCAACCGCACGGAAACGGGCTGCTGATCGAGGCGAAGATTGGACAGGATCACGCCCGCACCGAGATGCGCACGGTTGCCGAGAACCGAGTCGCCCACATAGCTGAAATGCGGCACCTGTACGCCGTCGAGCAGCAGGCAGTTTTTAAATTCACACGCGTTCCCGAGCACGCAGCCCTCGCCGACGATGACGTAGCCGCGAATGAACGCCCCCGGACGAATCTCCGTCTTCGCTCCGATCCAAGCCGGACCGATGATCGTCGCATAGGCGGGCAATTTCACCGATGGATCGATCCACACCGTGCCTTCAATATGCACTCCCGGCGGCACCGAACGGGCCAGCGGCGGCACGGACCCGAGCGCGGTGGCGATTGTCCTTAACCACTCCCACGGCGCCACATCGGCCCGAAAATGCGCGGCAAACGGCGCAAGCGACGGCGGCAGGTCAAAAAAATCGGCGGCGATCATGGCCGCCGAGTGGAGACAAAAAATCCGCAGGTGTCATCATCCAACCCTGCGCGATGACAACGGGAAGAACCTGTATTGCGGATCAGGCCTTCGCCCGTTCCGCCCGGTAGGCGTCCGCCAGCAGAATAATCGGGTGCACGACGGACGTCGCCTCGCCTGCTTGTTTGAAGCCGTTCGCGATCTGCAGATGACAACCGGGGTTGGCCGTTGCGACCACGCTGGCGCCCGTCGCACGCAAATGCCCAAGCTTGCGTTGCTGCAACCACCCGGCCGTCTCCGGCTGCGTGATGCTATAAATGCCCGCACTGCCGCAACACATGGTCGCCTCGCCGCACTCGTGTAGCTTCACGCCGGGAACGGCGTTTAGCACTTCCCGCGGCTGCCGGCTCACCTTCTGTCCGTGGCAAAGATGACAGGATTCATGATAAGTCACATCAACCGAAGCGGCCGGCACGGCGGACGCCTCCGGCCGGCGAAAGCCGATCTCGACGAGATATTCGGAAATATCCTTCAACTTCCGCGACCATTCGGCCGCACGCGCCGCGTAACGGTCATCGCCTTCCAAGATGTGATCGTAATGCCGCAGGTGCGAACCGCAGCCGCCCGCATTGGAGATGATCGCATCGAAGGCAAAGGGATCGATCAGGTCGATTTGTCGCCGGGCAAGAGCTTCGGCCGTTTCGGTGTCGCCGTTGTGCGCGTGCAATGAGCCGCAACAGGGCTGGAGCGGCGGAGTGTGAACTTCGCAACCATTGGCCAGCAGCACATCCACGGTGGCGCGATTGATGTCCGCAAATATCAGATCCTGCACGCAACCGGTGAGCACGGCGACCCGACGGGGCTTTGTTGCCGCTTGCGCCGGTCGTTCAACCGGCGCGATCAACTGATGCGAAAACTTGGCCTGAACGACCGGTGCCTGCGGCTCAAGCCGGCGCAGATCCGCGGGGAGCAGGCGCGTGAGCCGGAGTTTTCGGAAAGCGTACTGCGCTCCGGTTACCTGCCAGAGCCAGAGCAGTCGTCCGACAAAGCGAAGAAGGCGCGGACGCGTGAAGATCAAGCGGAGCGCGAACCAGCGGATCGCGTCGCGTTTCGGCGAATCGAGCAGGCCCTTCGCCTCGACCTCCGAGCGCGCCGTCTCGAACAGCTGGGCGTAATTCACACCGGCCGGGCACGCGCTCGTACAGGCCAGACAGCCGAGGCAATAGTACATTTCCTCGCCAAACGCCTTGGTCGCCTCGATCTCGCCATCGGCGATCGCGCGCATCAGCGAAATGCGACCGCGCGGCGAGTGGCGCTCCTCCTTCGTCTCGATGTAGGTCGGACACGTCGGCAGACACATGCCGCAGTGCATGCATTGCTGGAGAATGGAGTAGTCGAGCGCGGCCAGCCCGGAGACCGGCGTCTCGCGAACGGAGACAGGCGTGGCGTTTAACGCGGAGCCCCCCATGTCACCGGGAGCGTTCGTGGTGGTCGAGTTATTCATCGGATTGGAGTGTCTCCGACAGATCGAAAATTTTTCCCGGGTTCAGGAGCCCGTCCGGATCGAGCGAACGCTTCACCAACCGCAGCAACTCATACGACGCGTCGCCCAGTTGGCGTTTAAGAAAGGGTTTCTTCGCCAAGCCCACGCCATGTTCGCCGGTGATCGTGCCACCACGGGCGAGCGTCGCCGCAACGATGTCGGCGAACGCGTGCTCCACCCGCTGCATCTCCTCGGTGTCGCGTTCGTCGGTGAGAATGGTCGGGTGCAGGTTACCATCCCCGAAATGACCAAAGGTCGCGATGTTCAAACGGTGTTTCACCGCGATCGTCTCGACTTCCCGGATCATCCCGGCGAGTTCGCTACGAGGCACGGTCACATCCTCCAGAATCGTGGTGGGACGGAGACGGGCGAGCGCGCTGAACGCGCTGCGGCGTGCCGTGGCCAGTTGGACCGCTTCAGCGGCGGAGGCCGCCCGGCGCACCGTGGTGGCGCCATGCGAACGACAGAGTTCCTCGACCTTCAACGCTTCGTCCACCACCGCCGCGGGATGTCCGTCGGTCTCGATGAGCAGAATCGCCTCGGCGTCGCGAGGCAGACCGACTTTGGCGAAATCCTCGACACACTGGATCGTCTTGCGGTCGAGAAACTCCAGCGTGCACGGAATGATTTTGGCCGCGATGATCGATGAAACGGTTTCCGCGGCGGCGTCCATGCGGGCGAACGTCGCCAACAGCGTTTGTCGCGCCGCCGGCTTGGGCAGGAGCTTGAGCAACACCTGCGTGATGACGCCCAGGGTGCCTTCGCTTCCGACGAAAAGATCCCGAAGGTTATAACCGGCCACGTCCTTCACGCATTTGCTGCCGAGCCAGCAGATCGAGCCGTCGGCCAGAACGACTTCGAGCCCCATCACGTAATCGCGAGTGACTCCGTACTTGAGGCCGCGCAAACCGCCGGAGTTCTCGGCCACGTTGCCGCCGATCGTACTGATCTTCATCGATCCCGGATCGGGCGGATAAAAGAGGCCGGCGGCATCCGCCTCGTCGAAAATCCTCTGGGTGATCGCCCCCGCTTCGGCGCGAAGCGTAAGGTTCGCCGCATCCACTTCCATGATACGGTCCATCTGGACGAGACAGAGCACGATGGCGCCGGCGACGGGCACGCTTCCGCCGGAAAGGCCCGTGCCGCTCCCGCGTGTCACGACCGGCGCGCGATGTACCCGGGCGAGTTTCAGAACGGCGGATACCTGCGCGGCATCCCGCGCGAACACGACCGCCAACGGCCGCTGCTTGAGCGCCGCCGTTCCGTCAAAGCCGTAGGGCAGAATGTCCTCGGTCGAGGTAAGGACATTTTTGGGTCCGAGCGTGTGCGTCAGTGCGCCCACCAATTCAGGGTATCCTTGAGGCATAAAATCAAGATTCGTTCCGTCCGGATCGTCCGGCAAGGAGGGAAGATTCATCTATTGAAAACGCTCACCAATCGCGCAGCCATTTGCGCAAGGCCCGCGTCGTTGGGGTGCACGGCCACCACGTCGAACAACGACGCGTCGGGATCGATCAACGACTGACCGGCGACCACGTTCAGCGGACCGCCCTCCAGCCGCTCCGCCACTTCGCGGGCGATGAGACGGTAGTCTTCCAAAGGGTATTTGACCGTCGCCGGATTCCACGAAGGCGGCACCCACAGGGGGGTAATCACATGAATCGCCGCCGTCGGCCGTCCCGCACGCAAGCGACCCAGCAGACCCGCCAGCGCGACACCGAACGATTCCAGCTCGGTGCCGCCTTGCCAATCGTTCACCCCGATTGCCACCGAGAAAATCTCCGCCTCGAGCCCCGCCAGAAAATCCCCGTCCTCGGCGCGCGCACCGCGTCCGCCAAAACCCGCGTTCACCACCTGCCAACGCTTCGCTTCGCCCACACGGAAAGGATAGGTACGCGTCACGTCGCTCGCCGTGAAACCTTGGGTGACGGAATCGCCAAACGCCACATACCGCGTCGGCGGCCGCGGCGATGGGTCCGACCACCGCGCACCCGGCACAACAAACGCGCCGAGTAGCTCCACCGAGTCGGCATACGGGAAAATAAGTTCGTAGTCATGAAAGCCTCCGTCTGGGGGAACCGGCAGCGGGAACCTGACCACCGCCTCGCCCGGCACAACCGTTCCAGCAGGACGATTGAAACGCCAGGTCGCCTCCCCTCGCCCATCGACCCGATAAAAACCCACGCCGTTGCGCGCTTCGCCGATGTGTCGTGACGTATAATTCAACTCCACGATCACCACCGGGCTATCGGTTCGAAAACGCACCCGCGCCCCGGGCGCATCCCAGCGAAACCCGCGTCCAGGCATGTCCAGATGCCGGTCAAAACTCAGGATGCCCTTGCCCGCATTCCGCACGGTCTCCACGACATCCGAGACCTGAAAGACCGCCCGGTCACCGGGAATCTTCACCAACCCACCTTTGTCGTCGCTGCTCAAATGATCGTTCATCTAATCTGAACATAATGACAGCTGTGGAACGCTTAACAAAGCCGATATCTGCCGTACCTCAAAAAAAACGAATATAGAGTTAACATTTCCACCGGTTCGCCGCATGATTGATTCATTGTTTAATATATCTAAACAATAGTCATGCCCACGGTTCTCACCCTCGATAAAAGCCTGTCCATTCTGGAGGCGATTGTACGCGCCCCCGCCGGAGCCGGCACACGCGCGCTCGCCAAGCAGTTCGGGCTTAACGTCGCCACGGTTCACAACATCGCCATGACCTTCGTCCATCGCGGTTACCTGCGGCAGGACGAGCGCACCCGCCATTTTCACGCGGGTCTCCGACTTCATCTTCTCGGCCAGGCCCCGGCTTGCCGCCAACCGTTGGTCACCGTTGCGCGACGGGTCGTGCAACGTCTTTGCGCCGACCTCAACGAATCCGTGATGGTCGTCGCCTTCGAGGGCGGACATCGCGTCACCAATCTCGCCTTCACTCCGAGCCGCCAGGCGTTGCGCGTGCAGGAGCCCGAAGACATGGGCGGCTACGCGCATTGCACCGCGGCCGGCAAAATTCTGCTCGCCTACCTTGAGCCGGCGAGGCTCTCCACCTTCCTCGCGACTCATGCGCTCGATCAGCACACGCCGTCGACGATCACCACGCTCCCGGCCTTGGAGCGCGAGTTGGAAAAAATCCGCGTCCAAGGCTTCGCCCGCACGCGCGACGAACTTTGCGAGGGCATCAGCGCCTACGCCGTTCCCATCCGCGATCCGTGGGGAACTGTCTTCGCCGCCATCGGCGCCAGCGCCCCTTCGATGCGCCTGCAAAAAGCGGACACCATCCAAGCCACCCTCGATGGCTTGCGCATCGCCGCCACGGAGATCGAGGAGTTCCTCACCCAGGCATCCGCGCCCGCCGCCTTCGAAAACCCGCCTTCCTCCTCATGAAAAACCTCAATCTCGAAGTCACCCTGAAGCCCTACTACGGCTTGGATGAAACGGGGATTCGCGCCGCGTGTGGCGACGCCTTGCGCCAATGGACATCGCTCCTGCTCCGGGCCGAGGCGGTCTCGATCATGTTCTGGGCCTCCGATGGCTCGGAGATTCTCGACTACACGGGCGACATCGACGCCGAAATGGAATGGGCCCGCTTCATCGGCAACGGCAACGCGCACGTCCACCACACCATCCCGGCTGATCCCGAGGGCAAAAGCCTGCATGCCCGTGCCTATCTTTACCGGGACGACGCCCGCCCGATCACCTATCGCCGTTTCGCCTTGATCATCCGCATCTGGCGCGAGGCCGCTTCCGCCCTGGGCAAACCCGTTCGCATCGGCCTTGCGTTCGACCCGGGCGGCGAGTTCGCCCCGTCCTCGTTCAAATACGAACGCCATCGCGAGGTCTGCCTCGCCAACACCATGGGCAAAGCGAGCTTCGTCTGCTGCTATGGTATTTTAAATGCGGATACACGTCGCTACGCCGGATTCCCCGATGGCATCCCGCAGGACACGAGCATGGGCACCTTTCTCGGACGGCAGTTCAAGCTGCTCGCCCGCGACCTTTCCCTCGATTTTCTCTGGCTCTCCAACGGCTTCGGCTTCGGCATGGAAACGTGGATGACCAACGGCCCGCTCTTCGACGGGACCACCTTCTCGCCCGAACGCGCCCCGGAGACCCGTGATCGCATCCTCGGATTCTGGCGCGATTTTCGCCGCGAATGTCCCGACCTCGGTGTCATGACGCGCGGCACCAATCTCGGCACCGGCACCGATCTTTCCAGCGACGCCACGCCACTGCGCGAGCTCTACGCCGGCGGTTTCGATTTCGAGCCGCCGCCCAACTCCCCCTGGGCCGCGCTCAACGGCGATTTCGGCATCGAAATCGCCGGCTACATGAGCCGCATCGCCGAACTTCCGCCCGACAAGAATGCGCTTTTCCGCTTCTACATCCATGATCCGTGGTGGCTCAACAGCCCGTGGCTCGATCGCTACGAACGCCAGCCCCACGACATCTACCTGCCCCTCTCCGTCGGACGCGTCACGGCGGAGGGACGCACCGACTGCGCGCAAAACCTTTCGTTGCTCAGCATCGACAATTCGTACGGCAAGATGCCCGAGGTCGTGCCCAGCGAAGTATCGCCGCATCTCCTGCGCGCCTGGGAGGAACGCCCCGACGAACCGGGTCCCGTCGTCTGGCTTTATCCCTTCGACGAACTCCACGATGCAATGTTTGGCGCGCAACCGAATCCCGGGCGGCTGTTCCACACGGACTGGTTTGCCCGCGAAGCCCTCAACGATGGCGTTCCACTCAACACGGTGGTGAGCACCCGCGCCTGGGCCGCGCTCGGCGATCGGGTCAACACGGTGTTCGCCGGGCGTATCATCGTCACGCCCACACCTTTCGACGCCGCGGGAGAATCCCGACTCCTCGCCTGGGCCGACGCCGGCGGAAAGCTCCTCGTTTACGGTTCGCTCGATCAAGCGCCCCGGCTGCGCGAGCGCCTCGGATTGCGCGCCGTCACGCCACTCGATGGTGCCGTTGAGGTGTCCTCCGATCTGCCCGCGCTCGACACGATCCAACAACCCGCCGCGGCCACTTACACCCATCAAACCGTCATGAGTGGCGGCGGCCTCGGCGAAGCTCCCGCCGAAGGCACACAACTTCCTCTCACCGGTCGCACCGAGACGAGCGAACTTCGCGCCCTCGCCGCGCGTTGCGATACCGCCACCGGCGGCGCGATCGACTGGCTGCGCGGTCCCTTGCCGATGCGCATTCCCCCGAACGAGCATCTCCCGCAACGGGACGATCCCGCCAGCACCTTCCCGTTGTCTTCGCTCGCGCGTCAGTTGCTCGACAAATACGGCTGGCACATCGCCTTCACCGCGGTCACCCAAAGCCAGCGCCATCCGGTCCTGGCGATTCACCGCCGGTCCAACGGCTGGTTTTTCTCCGGCTATATGCCAGACACAACCGTCGAGATCGCCCTGCGCACGCCGTTCGGCACGCCGTTGCTCCTCGGTATGGAAACATGGATACGCGACGGCGCCTCGACGTATCGCCTGCAGCGAGGTTGGCGCAACGAATGCCGCGTCTTCGTGGAGCAACCCGACGGCTGGGTGCGCTGCATCGAGGAACTCCCCGGCCAGATCGGCGTCTCCCGGCGTTCCTGGGTGCACGGACTGAAGGACGCGACCGTGCGCTTCTTCCCCCCGACCGGCTCCGGCCCGACCACGTTGTGGCTCAACCCGCAGTGGCCTTTCGTCACCGGCGAAAGCATCCCCCTGCGAGAGATCGTCACCCCGCACGGACCGATGCTCGAAACCGCCCGCCCGATCTCCGGCACGGCGCTGCTCTCCTGGTAGTCAAAGCGGGGCCGGATGGCCCGCTCCTGTTCGTCACCCACCACGGGCGGGATGTCCGTGCACACCTGTTTTTCCATCATGTCCAAAACCCTCACCTCCTCACCCGCTCCCCAAATCGCCCGTCTTCGTCCGCTCACCGCGCGCGCCGGTCTCGTCGGCATCGGCCATCATGTTTACTGGCCGCAGTTCGACGGCCTGCTCGACGAGATGAAGCGCAAACAAAGCCACCTTCAGGGCCTCATCGAAGCGCATGGCGTCACCGTCTCCGACTTCGGCATGCTCGACACCGCGCAGGCCGCCTATGACGCCGTCCCCAAGATCAAGGCCGCCGACATCGACATCCTCTTCGTCGACATGGTGACCTACGGCACTTCGTCCACGTTCGGTATTCTCTGCCGCGAGCTCAACGTGCCCATCGTGCTCGTCGCCATCCAACCGCTCGCCGCGATGGATTACCCGAACGGGACCACGTTCATGCAGCTCTGCAACGACGACTTCTGCTCGGTGCCCGAATTCACCGGCGTCGCCATCCGCTTCGGCCGTCGCGCCCCGCCCGTCATTCTCGGACACGAAAAGAACGACCCCGTCGTCGACCGCGAACTCAAGGCATGGTGCGGCATCGCCAAGGTTCTCCACTCCCTGCGCAAAGCCCGCATCGGCCTCATGGGCCACGTGCTCGAGTCGATGCTCGACATGCATACCGACCCGACCGCGATCACCGCGGCCTTTGGACCGCACGTCGTTCTCGTCGAGCCGGGCGACATCCACAAACACTACCGCACGCCCGACGCGGTCGCGGTCGAGCGTTGGAAAAAACAAATTCTCGAGTTCTTCGACACACCCGATCCGCGCAGCGACCCGCTCACGGAAAAACTGACCGACGCCGACCTCGACACCGCCGCCCGCGCCGCCGTCGCGCTCGAAGGACTCATCGCCGAGAAGCGCCTCGATGGTCTCGCGTATTACTACGAAGGCGAACCCGGCAGCGAACTGCGCACGCTTGTCACCAATCTCATCGTCGGGAACTCGCTCCTCACCGGCGCCGGTTTCCCGATGTGTGGCGAATTCGATATCAAAACCTGCATCGCGATGATGATCATGGACCGCCTCGATATCGGCGGCAGCTTCGCGGAGTTCCATCCCGTGGACTTCGCGTTGGACAGCGTGCTCGTCGGCCACGACGGCCCGCATCACATCAACATCGCCGCCAACAAGCCGGTCATCCGCAGCCTCAAAAAATATCACGGCAAACCCGGCAGTGGCGCCGGCGTGGAATTCCAGATCAAGGAAGGCCCGATCACCATGCTGTCGATCGGCCAGAAAGCCGACGGAAAGTTCAAGTTCGTGATCGCCGAGGGTGAATCCGCCGCGCGGCCGATTCCTCCGACCGGCAACACCAACACCCACGGCATCTTCAAGCCCAATGTCCGCACGTTCCTCAAGCGCTGGGTCGCCGAAGGTCCCACCCACCACTTCGCGCTGGGTATCGGCCACCACGCCGCCGAGTTGGTCGAGCTCGCCAAAATCCTCAACCTCGACTACGCGGTCGTCACACCGTTCGAAAACGATCTCTGATCGGATCGATCCGCACCCCGTCCGATGCCTTCATGAGGCGCAGGCCTCAAAGGCATCGGCAAGTCCGGCAAAGTATCGCCAACGTCCTCGCCCGGCGATGGGACTGCTCCTGACTTCCTTGACCGGCAGGAACGCCGGCCACACTTTAGCCGGCTCCATACAGCGGAAAGCACATGCGACTCTCTCCATCCGAGGAGAGTAGAGAAAAAATCATCAGCCTCGCATTGAGACTTCCCCTCTATACCAGAACTGTATGGTATCGGATCAGCATATGGATATTTCTACGCAGTCACCAGAAAACGGGAGTCGTGGGCGGATCGTCGCAAATCGGATCCGTGAACAAATTCTCGGCGGACGCTATGCTCCTGGAAGCCAACTGCCTACATTCGATAATCTGGTGAAGGAGTTCGGCATCAGCCGCGCCACGATGCAATTGACGATTCGCCAGCTAAAAGAGGAAGGATTTGTTAAAAGCGTTCACCGCAGCGGTTTGTTTGTATCGGATATGCCGCCGCACCTCCACCGTTTCGGACTGATTTTCGCCTCCTCGCCCGGCGCCAAGGACTGGAACCGGTTTTTGGCCGCGCTCACCGCCGAGTCGCCCGTGGTCCTGCGGCAACGCGAAGGCATGCAGATCATCCCTTTTAACAACATCACTCCCGGTGCTGTTCAGGATTCGACCGATCAATTGATCACCGAGGTGATGATTCACCGGCTGGCAGGTTTGATCATCACCCAAGGGACTGCGTTTATGCTGAAACGCCCCGAAGTGATTCAAAGCGGCATCCCTTGTGTCGCGATCAATCACGTCGAGAGAGACGCGTTCGGCGCACCCGTCATCAACACCGACGAGCCGATGTTCTACCGAAAGGCCTTGGCGTGGCTGGCCGAACGCGGCCGTAAACGCGTGGCGGTTCTGGCGATGCGACAGGCGGTCGGTGTGACGGTGCAGGACTGCGAAAGCGCGGGCCTGAAGACCCGGCCCCATTGGATCTGCCCCATCGGCTCGGAATTCGGCGGACAAACGAAATTCGTCGTCCGCCTGCTCTTGGATTATCCGCCCGAAGAGCGACCCGACGCGATCATACTGGCGACCGACCACCTCGTGGAAGAAGCACTCGGCACCATCCACGATGCCGGCATCGCGATCGGACGCGATCTGGACGTGGTGGCCCATTGCAATTGGCCCTGGCCGGTGGAAAGCCCCCTGCCCATCGCCCGCCTCGGATTCCATTCGCATGCCTTTTTGAATACGGCACTGGATCTGATCAGCATGATCCGCCAAGGGCAGACCCCGCCCTCCAAGACGCTCATCCCCGCGCTGTTCGAACACGAGCTGTAGGTCCCCGAGCCTGGACTCCGGAACCGTGCCTTTTTCGCACGCCTTGTACCCTGTGCCATCATAGGCGGGTTGCCGCCAGCGGAAGATGTTATTTTCAGCCCCAAAACGGGCAACTCATCCGCATCTTGGCCAAACTTAAGTAACCCGGAACTGTTTAGTCATTCGTGGCGCATTCCCTGCAGAGCGGGGATCGGAAACCCATCCAAGGAAGTGGCTTGCTTCCACGCACGCTGTGCGCGCCGCTACGGCTTGCCACACCCCCACTTCGCCTTCGAACCGGAGCCTTCGCACCTTGGTGCAGCCCGCGGTCAATAAACTGTTTGTAAATGGTAAACAGAGACCTGATTTCCAACAAAAATGACCAAATACTACTTGACCACCTCGTATACTAGCACAGATTAACTGCGTTCAGCACGAAATAGATCTCTTCTGTTTCAACCCCCCAAAATCACCCTGCATTTATCTTGGGCCCCCGCGGCACCGAACGTGCCCCGTTTTGCTAACTTCTCCAGTGTCGCAGCCCACCAGGCTGCATCTCACCCCCGGCTAGATCTTCCAACTCCGATATATGAAAACCACCACCACGCCCCTCCCGCGCCTCGCCGCGCGTTCGTCCGTCCGCCGCACCACCCTTTCGCTCGCCGTTGCGGCGACGCTCGGTCTCGCCGGCACCGTCAGCGCGCAGACCACGTTGATCAGCGATAACTTCAACGGTACCTCGGTGAACACCGCCACTTGGGCCAACGGCAGCACCGGCTCGGCCGGCCTAACCACCTTCAACGGCAGCGCTGTCACCCTCGACACCAACCAAGAGACGACCGCCCGCAACGCCCTGCTGTCGCATAGCACGGAGGTCAGCCCGTTCGCCGGCACGCTCTCAATTTCGCTCAACGGATTGGCGCTCACCGGTACGCCGAACTCGAACCCCATTTCCCTTTACGCGGTGGTCGGTCATCTGCCCATTGACAACGGCGGCCTCGCCACCGGCGGTCTCGCCGCCACCTACTCCACCGGTGGCGGAGGCTACGGAGGCACCGGCAACACCGGTGGTGCATTGGGTCTCTCCATTTTGCACTACAGCAGCGGGTCGATCCAACTTCAGATCCTCGACACCGGCTATGTCAATGGTGTCGGAAGCTATGCCAATCCTCTCGGAGGCAACCGCGTGATCAGCGCCAAACCCACTGACATCGTTTGGACGATCGACGGCACGGCCGGCACCTTCTCCGTCACGCTCACCGGAGCCACCTTCACCACCGGGGCCGAGGCGGGCACCAGCTCCATCTCCGGATCCTTCACCCGTTTCACTGAGGCGACACTGGGCGCCAACAACGTGTCCCGCTTTGCCATCGGTTCATTCAACACCGGTGCCAGCATCCTCGACGGCGGCGCCGCCACATTCGGTGATGTCTCCGTGATCACATCGGCCATCGCGATTCCCGAGCCCTCCTCCTCTGCCATCCTCGTCGCCGCTCTGATCGGCGGTTTCGCGATGGTCCGCCGGACCCGTCGGAACCAGCGCTAAACCTGTATCGCTTCTTCCAAAAGGTATCGTTCTATCGTTCCCATGCACGCCCCGGAAAACGTTCCCGCTTCCAAGCCGGCACGTTCCGGGGCGTGCCTGTTTATCCAGTCTGCTCCCAGCCAAGCCGGCCGATTCCCCCCGCTCGCCTTCCGATGAACTCCTCCGCCCCCTTTTCTCGTCCGTCCTCCCGCCGTGCATTCACCTTGGTCGAACTCCTCACGGTGATCGCCATCATCGGCATCCTTGCGGCCATCCTCATTCCGATCGTCGGCAAGGTCCGCCACACCGCCCGGGCATCACACAGCCTCAGCAATCTCAAGTCCATCGGCCAGGGCATGCTCCTCTACACCGGAGACAACCGCGGCCGTCTCCCCACCTTGCGCAATGGCTGGACGCTGCCGTTCTGGACAGGCCTGGTCGAGCCCTACCTCGTCAAGGCGCACAAGCAGAGCGAACTCAACGTCAACAATCTCCAGTCCATCATCAGCCCCATTTACGTCGACCCCCTGGTTCCCGAGGGCAAGCACGGCACCGTGGCCGATTATGGCGCAAACAACGTCGTCATCATCCCCGGCAATCCAGCCCAAGGCGGCGGCATGCCCCTCAACCAGATCCCGAGTCCCGCCCGCACCGCTCTCGCCGTCACCGCCGCCACCCGCTCCAACGGGGGCGCCAGTTGGTACATCGAAACCAACGCCTACGTCTCCGACCCGGGCACCAACTATCACGCCGATGACCGCGGTTACGGTAACGTGATTACCGTCTTCGCCGACGGCCACGCCGCGGCCATACCGAAGGCCGAATTCATCGAAAAACGTCGCGAGCTCCTTCTTATAAACTAAGCCGCAAGAACGGCCCGGCGGTTCGGACCACCGCCCGGGACACCTCCTCGTATTCTCCGGACGGATACGGATACATCCGCCGGCCCCCTCGCGATCGAGACTCGATCGCCGGCACCACATGCAATCCTATCGTCGGATTCCGACCATGTGTGGGATTGCCCGCCCGGCGCAGATCCCGACGTTTTCCCCAACCCTGGCTCCCCAACCAGGGATACCCCTCTCCCGCCCCGGCCTCTCCCCATGGCCGCGCGCCGGAATCCGACGGTGAGCCGCCAGCCGCGGCTTACCGCCGTTCGTGTAGCGCCGACGCTCGCGTCGGCCGATCGAAGGCGGGCGCAGCCCTGCCTTTCCCTACAAACAGGCAGAACCCAAAATGAAACCAAACATCCGCTGCCGTGCGCTCCTCTGCGCACTGCTTCTACCCCTGCTGGTCATCACCGCGAAAGCGGCGCCCTGGACCCAGGGCGCGCTGAGAGTCGCGTCCAACGGTCACTACCTTGAACACACCAACGGCACTCCGCTTCTATGGATCGCCGACACCGCGTGGGAGCTGCCCAAGCAGCTCACCATGAGCGAAGTGGAGACCTACTTCCAAAACCGGAAAAACAAAGGCTACACCGTGATCCAGCTCACGGCCATCGGTGGCAACAACGGCTGGGGCACCGCCTCCAAACAAACCGGAACCACTCCGTTCACCGGTGGAAATCCCGCTCAACCCAACGCCGCCTACTGGTCATACATGGACTGGATCGTCGACAAGGCGGCCGCGTACGATCTCTACCTGTTGTTCCTGCCGACTTGGGGCAGCTACGTGGCCAACGGCACGTATTTCAACGACACCACCGCCTACAACTACGGCGCGTTCCTCGGCAACCGATACAAGAACAAGCCGAACATCATCTGGTGCCTCGGCGGCGACGTTAAAGGCAACCTCAACACCACTCGATGGACCAACATGGCGAACGGTATCCGCGCCCATGATCTGAACCATCTGATCACCTACCATCCGTCCGGCGGACAATCGAGCTCCGCCTGGTTCCACCAAGCCACCTGGCTCGCGTTCAACACGTATCAGAGCGGTCACAATGCGTTCGACAACGTCAACGCCGACGGCATCGCCCGCGCGGATTGGGCGTTTCCTGCCTCGCCCATCAAGCCCACGATCAACAGCGAGCCGTTGTACGAGGACATCCCCCTGTTGTTTTGGCAGAACGTGAACAACCCTCGTTTCACCGATTACGACGTTCGCAAAGACGCCTATCGATCCCTGTTCGGCGGCGCCTTCGGTCATACCTACGGCCACAACAGCGTCTGGCAGATGTACAAGCCGGGAGACACACCCGCTGCCGGAGCAACCCAGTATTGGGACGAAGTGCTCGACGATCCCGGCGCAGGCCAGATGACCCACGTTCGTTCGCTGCTGCTGTCCCGTCCCGTCTACCGCGTTCCGGATGACAGCATCATCAGCGGCAGCGTGATCGGAACCGGCGATGCCCGGATGCGCGCCACCCGCGGGACGAACTATGCGTTCGTCTATTTCCCCAAATCCCAAACCAAGACCATCGTCCTCGGCAAAATCGCCGGCACCTCCGTTCGTTGTTATTGGTACGACACCCGCACCGGTGGAAACACACTCGTCGGCACGTACGCCAACAGCGGATCGCTCTCGCTCACTCCGCCGACAAACAACGACTGGGTTCTCGTGATCGACAACGTCGGCGCAAACTTCCCCGCGCCGGGCGTCGGCGATCTGTGGTATGGATCAACCGGCGTCACCGATTCGTTCAGCTGGGTGTCCACCCCCTCGACGATTCCGCAAACGGGAAGTTTCACCGTGCAGGTCGCCTATGGTTGCTCCGCCAATCGCGACATCGTGGTAAATGTATTTGAGGGCAGCACCTACCGCGGCCACGGGATGATTTCCCGTTCCGCCGGCACGACCGGCACCGCCACCGTCACCGTGCCCATCCAAGGCACCATGGCCACCGGCCCCGCCCTCATCAAAGGCGAGTTTCGCCCGGCCGGAGGCATCTGGTCCGACTCGCTGATCAACATCTACGCCTATCCCACCGTCGTCGGCGCGAGCACCAACGTTCACAGCGGCACCTGGTCCGCCCGCGGAACCGTCAGCGGCTCTCCCACATGGGCGAACTTCTACCAACAGGTCTCCGGACTGCCCGCCAATACGAATCATACCGGCTCGTTTTGGATGAAAGGCTCCGGAAAAATCACGCTTCGCGTGGTATCCGCCGGCTGGAGTTCCGTGCTGGCCACACAGCAGTTCACGGCGACTTCGACTTGGACGCAGTACACGCTGCCCACCTTCAATACCGGTGCCAACACCACGGTGGTCTTCAGCTTCAGCGACAGCAGCAACACCGCGGGAACGTTCTATATCGATGACACGTTCCTGGGCGTCCCGGGCGGTACCAACACGCTCGTCAACCCAGGTTACGAAAGCGGCGCGACCGGTTGGTCGAACAGCGCCGTATTCTCCGTCCTCCAGAATCCATAACCCGCCGGCACCCCGACCGTCCCGCCTCGCAAGAGGCGGGACCTCTGTATTCAAAATATGGATTGCGGTGAGCTCTCACCGCTTTGGACGGCCGACCCGTCGGCCGCCTTCCCGGTCCGCCTCCCCTTCCCGTTGCCCCAATGCCGGCTGTTTTTGCAATACTTCTGTCAGATTATCAAAGCCCGAGGTGTTGAGTCCCCCGCCTGTTCCCACGCCAATAACACCCGCCGCCCACCCCCTTCCCACAGGCCCCGAAATTCCCCGCACGTCACCTCAAATACTACTTGACGGACATCTGAACTAGCACAGCGTTTATACCGTTAGCACAAGGCGGCGAAATACCTCAAGCGAGAGCCCATTTTTCTGCTCATTCCCAAATCAGCCCCAGAGTTCTTCAGGTCGCACACTTTCCCATATCTAACTGGAAAATAACACCTAACACCATGACTATCTCCACCCTCACCCGTTCCTCGGCGTGCCTTTCGCCTTCCGTTTCGTCCGGTGCAAACCGTCCCGGCTGGTTTTTGAAGTTACTGGCATTGGCCTTGTTTTCCTCGGTCCTGCAAGCCGCCGATAAGAGCGGCTACGCCGAACTCGTCACCCTCACGCCCCGCGATGGCGCAGGATTGGGAACCTTGTCGTCGTATGCCGGCGTCACGCCTGTCTTCGAGAAAACCGACGCCAATGACACGATCCGCATCCCCGATTACGGCGTAAAGGAGATCAATCTCGTCTGGACCTTCTGGCAGCACAAACGCCCGCTCGCCGATGAATGGCCGTTCGGCAAAGACGCCCGCAGCGTCTTCACGCTGCAAAGCCCGTCCGACACCACTCTGAGGGTGCGGATCACCGTTCGCGCCGATGAGTGGTCTCCTCTCGCCCCCTCGCCCGAAATTCAACTCCAGGCCGGCAAACCGACGCGGGTCGAACTCGTTCTCCCCGAAGCCGCGGTCACCAACCCAATCGATCAGCTCCGCGTGGTCTTCACCTCCTTCGAAAAGATCCCCGAACTCACCATCACCGACTGGTCGATCGGCAAAGGTTCCTCCGCAGAGTAAAACCCGATCAGGTTCTCCACTCCCGCCCCGTATTCCTCCCTCCATTCTCTCGCCGACGCCCCCACCCGGGCACCGGCCGCCCGTGTCACGCGACTCTTCCAATGATTGATGTAGCCCTTCTTACCCCGCCTCGCTCTTCGCATCCGCGCCCTCTCCGGGCCGGTCGCTTCCTTGCGGCGAGCATCACGCTCTTCGCCACCGCGTTGCTCGCGCCCGTCACCGGAGCCGCCGGGGGCTTTTATTCGCCGACCAAGACGTTCGTGCCACGCGACGGTCAGGGCGAAGGCACCGTCTCCGCGTATGGTGGCGCCACACCCCGTTTCGAGAAAAACAGCCAGGGCAAGGAAGTGATCGAGCTTCCTGACACCGGGAAAAACGAGGTCTCGTTGGTCTGGACTTTCTGGAATCACAAGCGTCCTCCCGCCGACCAGTGGCCGCTCGGCCCCAAAAACCGCGCCAGCCTCACCGTCAGCTCGCCCACCGCCGTCAAGCTCAACACCGAGCTTCTCGTCCGCTCCGGCGACTGGTCCGCCCCCGTGCCGGGCCCGATCGTCTCTCTCTCCGCCGGTCGTCCCGTCACCGTCGAAATCCCGCTGCCTTCCTCGTTGCCGCCCGGCGCGATCGAAAACATCCGCGTGGTTTTCTCCGCCGTGCCGAAAGTCCCCGCGCTCACCCTCTCCGAGCTGTCGATCGGGGAGGAGGTCGCCATCGCTTTGTATCCGGCAAAGCATGACGCTTATCGTCCCGCCGCCCCGATGGCCATCTCCGGTCGTGCCACCCCGGGGGCCTCGGTCCTTGTCGAAGCCCGCGGCCGCGACGGCAAGCAGGTCAAGGACTGGCGCGTCAACGCCGCCTCCTCCGACGGACGTTTTCAGGTTCAGGCCGACCCCGCCTCCCTTCCTTCCGGCCCCCTCACCCTTCGTGCCGCCTCCCGCCCCTCCTCCGGCCAGGACATCGTCCGGTCTTCCGACGTCCCGGTCTTTCTGTACCCAATAATCACCGACAAATCCCGCCTTCCCTCCATCACCCGCGAGGGGCGCAACCTGCTGCTCGACGGAAAACCCTGGTCCTTCCTCGGCCTCAACTACACGCGCTTCCTCCTCGAATTCAGCCTTCCCGGCCGCGCCAGCCACCAGACCGCCGCCGAGGATCTCGCCAAGTACGGCGAATGGGGCATCACCGCCCTCCGCGTTCCGCTTCACCTCGGCATGTTCCAGCCCCGCCCGGGCGTGTTCCCCGACAGCCCCGAGTACGCCGGCATCATCAAGAGCCACAATCTCGACGCCGATTTCTTCAAGCTCTTCAACTACTTCGTCGCCGCCGCCGGCCATCACGGGATCCGCGTCATCATCGACTGGCACGAGATGCCCACCGATCCCTACCGCTACTTCGTCGGCGGCAACCTCAACGAAAAGAAGGAAGGCAAGCCCGGCAGCGGCATCGCCTGGCTCTACGATCCGAAAACCGGCAAAGCCGCCGAACCCGGCAGCGTCCGCCACACCCAGGCCATCGTCGACACCAACCGCTGGCTTGCCCGCCACTTCAAGGGCAATGGCAACCTCCTCGGCTTCGAGGCCCCCTATAACGAGCCGCACAGCGTCTCCGATTCCGCCGACATGGCGTGGCGCCGACTCACCGCCGACACCGTTCTACCCATCGTCACGGAAGACCCGTCCCGCCTCACCTTCGGCATGCCTCCGGCCTGGGGTCATAGCAACGTGCTCACCTCCGTCACGTGGCTGCTCCCCGATCACCTGACCGGCGTCGCCCCGCATCACTACCTGGGCAACGGGCCCGTCGCCGTCCGTCCCGACGCAAAGTCCCGCAAGGAGCCTTGGCTCGCCCGCGACGTCGCCGCGACCTTTGATCACTCCATGTTCGCGGCCGCGTTCCCCAACAGCGCCGCCCCCGCCCCGATCTTCAACGGCGAATCCGGCGAACACGGCTACTCGTCCTTCCTGCCCGACATGGACCGTCGCGAATCCACGTCGCTCATGATCGAGGCCCAGCTCGTGCAAACCTACGCCTCCGGCTGGACCGGCTCCCTCGGCTGGACCCTTACCGACAATCCGACCGTCTACCGCCCCGTCGTCGATCTTTACGAAAAAGCCTACCGTCGTTTCGCGCCGGTGTACGCCGCCGGTCCCCTGGATCAGATGCGCTCCGAAATCCTCTTCGTGCAAAACCCGGCCGCGGTTCCCATCGCCAATGGTCTTAACCATGCCTGCGTTCCCTTCGCCCGGCTCGCGCTCGATCTGCATCTCTCGCCCGTCCACTACATGACCGACGACCAACTCCTCGGCACCGGACACGTGCAGATGGCCGTCGGTCTCGAACAGGTCGAGGAAGCCGCCGCCGGCCTCGCCTACAAGGCGGCCGTCGTCGATACGCGCAATCTCGATGCCCGCGCCATCGACCTGCTCCGGGGCGCGAAAATCCCGCTCCTCCTCGTCGATGACGCCGCCGCCCTTACCACCACGCAGTTGGCGACGTTCCTCAAAGAATCGGGCGTCACGCTCGACGAACGCACGCCGTCGGAATTGCAGGTCATCGAAGGCCCCGGCCATCTCTTGATCTACCGCCGTTCCGGCGAAGGCGCCGCGCAGGCGTTCCCGCGACTCAACACCAAGGGCTCGTTCCAGTTGGTGGGCGAAGACGGCAATGTCGCGTTCACCGGCACGGCCGCCGCCCTCGCCCAACAAGGACTTTCCATCGACCTGCCCAAGTGGCGCACCGCCATCTTCCGCATTCGCACCCAGTAATCTCCAACCAGGTTCTTTCCTCGTTGTTGTCATCCGCCGGCCCCTCCGCCGGACGCCCTGCCCGCGTCCACGAGGCGTCAGCTTACTCGAATCCAAATGCCTCCCCTCGCCTTCACCTCCTCCCCGCCCATGCCGCCCGGGGATTACACGCACGCCACGGACGATGGGCGGGTGTTTGGAGTGACCCCGGTGCGCTCCTTGTCTTCGGGCTACACCATGCGGAAGGGCGGCAATCTTCTAGCGCGACTCAACACTACGTTCGCCGCCGGCTTGCGCGGGGCCGGAGTCTACACCCGCACCGATCGTCAGGATGCCGTCTTCAGCGAAGGGACCACCCCCGGCGGCCGGGCACTCGCGCTCCAGCCGGACCAGGCGTTCATCTCGGAGATGCTGGCGATCGAACCCGGGCGTTATACCCTCGCATTCGATGTCCGCATCGCCGGCGCCGCCCGCGTCACGGTGACGACTCGTGTCTGCACGTCCTACCAAACCGCTGACGGAGAAGTACGCCGTCCCGTTTACGGCGAGAGTCGCGTCGAGGTGGTGCCGGGCGACTGGCAACGCATCTCGATTCCCGTCGTCGTTCCAGAAGGAAGTCCCGGACTTAATCTCCAGATCGGCGAGGCGGGTGCCGTGCGCGATGCTTTCGCCTCCGACGCTCCGGGCTGGAGCAACTGGCCCGACGGCGAAGGCCCTGTCGTGATGATCGACCGTCTCGCCCTGCGCCCCGGCGAAACCTCCAGCTACATTCCGGCCGGTCCCATTGAACTTGCACTAGGCAGTCCCGCGTCCGCCTGGCTCGCGACCGAAGCCGGCGGCGGATTGCCCTTGATCGTTTCCCTCGCCAACCCCGGCGCGGTGGACGTCGCCCCGTCGCTCACCGGTCTCGCCACCGACGTTCTCTACGGAACCGTTTACGCGCTGTCCTTGCCGCCGACCGGATCGCTCGCGCCCGGGGAAATCCGGGAAACTCCGTTCACTCTCGCCCTGCCCGCGGGCCAATTTCTCGTCGAGTTGGCCGCCGACGTGGACGGCGAGCGGGTAACCGTCGCGCGCCCCGTGACATTCTTCTCGCCCGCGCGTTTGAAGGAAACAACTCCCGCCCGATCGCCCTTCATCGGACGCGCGCTCTATAACTCCGCCAGCCACGAAAGCTGTCGCATGCTTGGAGCGCCCTCGTCGCGGCTCCTCGGCGACGGCATGCCGTATCCACTTAACTGGCAGGTCGTGCAACCGCGACCCGGCGCGTTCGTCTGGGACGACAGCGACCGCTTCATCGGCAAACTCGCGGAAGCGGGAATGTCCCCGCTTGTAGGGCTTCTCAACTACAACCGCCGGACGGTCGACGGCGCGGTCACCGTGTTGTCCCCGCCCGAATGGGTGGCGAGCGAGTTGCCCGGCCCTGGCGCCTGGCCTTCGTTGCGCAAGGCCGTGCCGGTCGACATCGAGTCGTGGTGCGATTACGTCCGCGCCGTGGCGACCCGTTACCGCGACCGGATTCGCGCCTGGGAAGTAATCAATGAACCCAGCGGGATCATGAGCGCCGACGCCTATGTCCGCTTGCTCGCCGCCGCCTGGCGCACGCTCAAGGAGGTTGATCCCGAATTCACGGTCGTCGGCATTTGCACGACCGGCGACGAGGTCAACGGCGCGAAAGGCGGACTCGTTTCCTATCTCGAAGTCTGTTTCGCGCTCGGCGCCGCGCGCTTCCTCGACGTGATCTCGTTTCACCCGTACGTCTGGCCGCATTCACCCGAGCGCGGGGGATTGCCCGAGTCGCTTGCCACAATCAAGACGCTCTGCGCGCGGCACGCTCCGGGAAAGCCGCTTTGGTCGACGGAGTTTGGCTGGAACAGCCCGGTGGTCGTGCCCGACCGCTTGCGCACCGAACGCGGCCCCGGTCGCAACCTGTGCGCCGGCGAATACACCGCGCTCGACTGCGCCAACTTCGTCGCGCGCGGCCTGCTGCACCAACTCGGCGCAGGCATCGCAAAGATCCATCTTTTCAACAATCCGCAGCCCGGCCGCATGCATCCGTTCCGCGCCAACGGCCTCAATCTCTTCGACTACGACCGCACTCCGCTTCCGGTTTTTATCGCCGCCCGCGAGGTCATCCAGCGCCTGACCCACACCCGGCTTCATACCCACGAAGAAACCGCTCCCGGCGTGTTTTTCCAAATCCACCTGCATGACGAAAACGAAAGCCGGTCGACCGTCGTGATCTGGCGCAGCGAGGACGCCGTCACCCGACCCTCGCTCATATTCGCCCTTCCCGCAGGCGCCGGCGCCACACCTGCGGACTTGTTCGGACGCACCTCCACCACGATGGCCGGGCAGTGTCATGTGCCGCTCTCGGCGTCGCCGATTTTCATCGAGGTGACCGCCGCCTCTCCCGATCTCCTCCGTCGCGAACTGAACCGAATTCTCTCATGAGACGCGCCGCCTTCACCCTTTTTCTCGGTCTCGTCAGCGCCGTGGTCGCAATCGCCGCCACTCCGTCGATACGCATTGAGGTTGCCTCCGGCGGAGGCATTCCATCCGACCTTCCCGCCGGCAACTGGACACTCCACCTTCCGCCCGAAACCCCTTTGCCCCGGGGTGGCACCATCGTGGTCACCGACGCTTCCGGAGCCCGGATCACCGCGCCCATCACACGCCAGATTCATTTCCATGTCTCCGCTCCCCTGCAGGCCATCGAGTGGACACCGGCGCCGCCGGACGGCGGCTTCTCACTCGAGCCCATCCCGGGTTACGAACCACGCATCGTCCTTCGCCACGATCGCGCCCTCCTCCCGCTCGCAAGCGCCACCGAAACCGAGGAGATTATTCTGACCGTCGACGGTGATCTCCCCCAGGATGTTTTGCCATCGCTTCCGCTCCTGCCGTTCGGTGCACAGCTCGCGGTAGTGACGAGTTGGGACGACGGACATCCCTCCGATCTGCGCGCGGCGGAATTGCTCCGGCGTCATGGTTACTCCGGCACGTTCTTCATGAACGAGCACAGCCACGCGCGTCACCGCGACCTCGCCGCGCTGGAGGCCCTTGGCATGGAAATCGGTTCCCACACCGTCACCCATCCGCGCGGCTGGACCATCGCGCCCGACCAGTGGCGCGCCGAGTGCCTTCAAATGCGCCTCGGCCTCGAAGCCACGCTCGGCCACCCCGTCGTTTCCTTCGCCTATCCCTACAACCACACGCCCGCCTATGACATCCACGGCGATTATGTCCTCCGTGCCGTGCGCGACACCGGGTACGAATCCGGCCGCACGACCCGCGTCAAAGGCGAGACCATCGAGGGTTATCCCGAGCCGCTTTCGTTCTCCACCGACGGGCATTTTCTCATGCCCGCCGACCGCATGGAGCAAGCCTGGCGTCGCGCCGCGGCCGCACCCGGCGGTGTATTCTATTTTTGGGGACACGCCTCCGAGATTCGCACGCCCGCGGACTGGGAAAACTTTGAGGCGATCCTCGCCCGCCATGCCGGCCGGCCCGAGGCGTGGTATGCAACCCAAGGGCAACTCTTCCTCTGGCGTCAGGTGCGCGCCCAAGCCCGCTGGGAACGCATTTCGTCCGATTCCGGAACCACGACTTTCAAGCTGACGCTGCCCTTGATCGACACTCATTGGCGAAGCCGGATTCCGATCTCGGTCCGGTTGCCTTCCGGGGTTCCCCGGATTACTATCTCAGGCCGCTCCCTACCCGTCGCAGAGGGAGTCGCCACCTTGCAGCCACGCGCTTCCGCGCGCCCGGAATCCGAGACGAACCGATGACCGTTACTGTAACAATCCCAGGTCCTTCACTCCCCCCCGTCCCCGACGAGACTACGGGAACTCCCCACCCAATTTTTTTGCAGAGTCCCCGGCCATAAGCCGCCCCCCGCCCCAACGTTCTCCCACCCCAATCCCCGTGCCAACCCGCCCCACCTATTCCCTCCCCTCCGGCGCCCGCCCCGCCGACACTCCCGACAACCGATCGCAAAAGAGCCGGGGGTTTGCGCTGCTCATCACGATCACCCTGCTGGCCTTTCTCGTGTTGCTCCTCGTGAGCCTCGCAAGCTTGACGCGGGTCGAAACGTCCGTCGCCAGCAACAATCAGCAGATGT
>JANJTQ010000051.1 GCA_024711005.1 Opitutaceae bacterium
AGTTCAAAGAGAACATTTCGACTTTCGCTCGTCAACATTTTTTTCAAAAAACTTTGAGAAAAAGTTAAGAGCGCTAACCGAAAAATCTTCAAAGAACCCCCTTCGTTTCGCGTCGCTTTGAGGCGTCGGTCATCGATGGGAGTGCGGACAATGAAAACTGCGTCCTTCGCTTCAAGCGTTATTTTTAAAAATCCTTTATCATGTTCGTTACTTGTTAATAACCAAATAGTTACGGTACGATAAATTTTTGAGTTTTGCGAAAAACATCAAAACGCAACCCATCAATCAGGCGCCGGCCCCATCAATGTATCCGATTTTTAAATACGATATTCCCGGTGATCTCCGCATCGAAAATGGGGCCCAAAGAAGACGCACCCAATCCGCGCCGGCTCAGCACGCCACCAAAGGCCTCACAGCCCGGCAGGACGGCCCTTGGTGGCGCCTCCTGCGGGCCCCACCCCGTTCTAATCGAACCGAAAGCAACGGTCTCCGCGCCAGGCAGACGCAAACAGACACCCAGCACGGTAGCTGTCGCAGGGGACGTAAGTTCGTCGCTTGCGCGCGAGCGATGGAGGCGAGAGCCCAAGTCCGCCTTTGGGCGCCGACACCCGCCTCAATCTACGCAAGCGGGAGACTCAGCACGGATCATCCACCGGATCACGGGCTTACCAGGGCGCGTGGGACACTCCATCCCCTCGCGTGTCATTGAAATCGGGCTCGGCCCACTCGCTTCCGGCGACCCATTGCCCCCGACATCGCTGGGTGGGGCGAGGCGTCGATTGTATCGTCCCGGGTTGTGGGTCGATACAATGCCTGCTGCGGACGCTGAGGTTTCGTCGGCGAACACGGCCGCCGTCATCGGGACTTTGTTGCAGGCCTACCGGTGGCAAGTCGGGCCAGATCCTACGCCCGCCACCTCTCGGCTAAATGTCAACAGACCCACAAGCACCTCTAAACGAAAACAGGGAGCGCTGCCCCAGCACACTTCGCAATGAAGTCACGCCATCGCATCAAACCGCCCCCCGTAACGCGCCTCTCCGATACCACGTCTCGAACCTAGATCACGTCAGCCCCGCAACCCTCCGCCCCGTCTTCATGAAATCCATGCTCGCGCTTCTTGCCCTCGGGTCACTTCTGCTGGCCCTGCCTTTCGCCGCGTTCGCCCAATCCAAGCCGCCCGTGCCCGAGTTGATCAAACAAGGCTTGGACGCCTACGCCCAGAGCGGCCTCAACACCGCCCTGGATATCTGGCTCCAACGGTCGCTCCTTGATCGCACCACCTTGCTGCGCAGCGAACTCGCCGCGCTCAAACAGGCGGACTCCCAGTATGGGCTCTTCGAAAGCGGCGAGGTCATGGACGTCGCGATCATCACGCCACGAGTCACCCGCGTGTATTTGGTTTTGTATTATGAGCGCGCGCCGCTTTGGGCCTGGTTCGATCTCTATCGCACCCGCAGCGGCAACCAGGTGATTTCCGATGTGTTCTTCAGCCCGAAAGTCCGCGTGATCCTTCCGGCGGAACTCGCCAAATAGGCCCGGTCCGCACCAAGGTGCCGGACTGATTCGCCTCGCTCGTCGTATTCCGGCTTTCACATAGACGCCTCCAAAAATCAGAGGCGTCGTATGCCGCGCCAGCGCATGGGGGATTCTCCTATAGGAATATTCCTTAATAGGAATACTTTCGCGTGCTTTCTCAAGAAACGGCGAATAAAACGCAATTCATGCACAGCGCGCCTTTATGGACAGGCGTATCGTCTTTCTTGTGCACCTGCTTGTCATCTTAACCTCGGAAAGATAAGCGCCATGCTCTCGCTCTCGATCACCACCGGCTACGCGATCAGGGCGCTAAGCTGCCTGGATAGCGGCGCTTGTGAGTCTCATAAAATCGGCCATATCGCTTGCTGCTCCGGCGTGCCACGGCCTTACCTGGCCAAAATCATGCACGCCCTTTCGACCAAGGGCTTGGTCACAACCAAACGTGGGTACCGCGGGGGAATCCTGCTCACCCGGCCCCTCGGCGAAATTTCCCTGCTGGAAATCGTAATCGCGGTCGAAGGAGAGGAATGGATGGGCCCGTGCCTGCTCGGATTGGAGGACTGCGGTGATGGCGCAGGTTGTCCGACTCGCGAACTATGGACCCGCATCCGTGGGGATATCGAGGACTCACTCGGCAAGCTCACGCTGGCGGATGTCATTCAAAGCCGCCGTAAGCTGCGCCCCGAATGTTGCACCGCCGATGAACCCGCGTCGTCCACGACCCGCATCGCCCCTCCGAATCGTCATGCCGCAGAACCGGCGGCGCCGGCACTCGTCCTCAAAAAACAGATCGTCCCCAAGTCCCGCCCCTCCGGGACAAAGCCCGCCCCTCGCGGGCGGTCCGAACCTCAACGTGTAGACCAATCATGAATACAGATCCCGACTCCGCGTCCACCCCTCCTCCTGCGCTTGACCGACGCGAATTCGTTCGTGCCACCGCGCTCGTCGCCATCGGCGCGGCCGCCAGCGTGGGCGTCGTCGTAAAAGCCCGCCGTCCGTCCGCGCCCAAGGACCCCACCGGCCCGGGCACCATCCGGAATCACGACAACCTCTCCGACGTTCCCGTCACCGAAAACGAGGACGTGCTTCTGCGCATGGAGCGCGAGTTGCAGGTCGCCATGGCCAAATCCGTCGAGGAGCGAAAGTGGGTCATGATCATCGACCAGCGTAAATGCGTCGGCTGCCACGCCTGCACCGTCGGTTGCATCGCGGAGAACAAACTTCCGCCCGGTGTCGTTTACCGCCCTGTCACGATCGAGGAGAGCGGCGTGTTCCCCAACACCCGGCTCAAGTTCACTCCACGTCCGTGCATGCAGTGCGAAGAGCCGCCCTGCGTGCCGGTCTGTCCGGTCGATGCGACGTGGCGCCGACCCGATGGCATCACCATCGTTGATTACGACGCATGCATCGGCTGCCGCTACTGTCTCACCGCCTGCCCGTACGGCGCACGCACGAGTGACTTTGGCGAACACTACACCGCCGGAGCCGCCGTCGGCGCTCCCGTGGGCGAAGCCGCCCCGCTGTCCGGGGCCCGCGCCCCCGCCAATGATTGGGAAGGTCGCCCGAACCATGAACTCGGCAAGAGCTGGGATCGCGACGCACACGGTCTGCCCGGCACTCACGCCTCGCCCATGGGCAACGCCCGCAAGTGCCATTTCTGCCTTCACCGGCTCGAGGCCGGCATGCTGCCGATGTGCGCAACCACCTGCATCGGCCGCGCCACCTACTTCGGCGACGCCAACGACCCCCGCAGTCTCGTCACCGAACTGCTTCAGCAAAACAACACCCACACGCTCCTCCCGCACAAGGGCACCAAACCCCGCGTGTTCTACATCGCCTGAGCCCCCTCCCCGCCATGTCCACGACGCCTTCTCCTTCCGCCGCCGCCCACCGCGGCTTCTTCGCCCATCTGCTCGCCGTCTGGCGCGACCCGCCCCAAGCCACCGACTACGTGCCGCGTTTTCTTCCGTGGCGCGCCTTGCTCTGGGGCGCGTGGGTCGTCCTGCTCACCGCCGGCGGCATCGGCCTCGCTCAACGTTTTCTCCAAGGCCACATGCCCGCCGGCTATGGCTCCTACGTGCCGTGGGGGCTCTGGATCGCGATTTATTTCCACGGCGTCGGCATGGCTGGCGGCGCGTTTTTCATCGGCGCGCTCGGTTACGTGCTCAACTGGCCCGGCTTCCAGCGCGGCAAAAATCTCCGGCTCGTCATCGTGCTCGCCGTCGCCGCCATCGTGCCGGCGTTCTTCGCGGTGTGGCTCGACCTCGGCCACCTGGACCGTTTACAGTCCATCTTCCTGCGCCCGAACTTCACCAGCATGATGACGTTCAACGCCTGGATGTATACCGTCTTCATGGGCATCGCGGCCCTTTGCTGGATCCTCAGCTACCTGAAGGATGCCGGCTGGAAACCCGCCCTCACCGCGTGGCTCAAACCGCTCCTCTGCCTCGCCATCCTCTACGCGATGCTTTTCCCGAGCCAGAGCGGCGCGTTTTTCGGCGTGGTTGACGCAAAGGCCTTCTGGCACAGCGCCCTCATGCCGGTGCTCTTCTTCACGTCCGCGCTCACCTCCGGCGCGGCCATGCTCATGTTCACCCGCGTGCTCACCGACGCCGCCGGCGGTTACCAAACCGCTCCCGTCGAGCAACAGGAGGAACACGCCATGATGCGCCGCTTGCGCACGTTCCTGATTGCCGGGCTCGCCGCTTATTTCGTTTTCGAGTTCGCCGAGTTCTCCATCGCGCTCTGGAGCCCGGTCTCGCACGCGCCCGCCGTCGAACTCGTGCTCTTCGGCCCTTATTGGTGGGTCTTCTGGATCATCCACCTGTTCATCGGAGGCCTCGTTCCGCTCGCCCTGCTGTTCTCTCGTCGTCGCTTCGGCTGGACGATCGCCGCCCTCCTAGTCGGGGTGTGCTTCATCAGCGCCCGTCTCAACGTCCTCGTCCCCGGCCAAGCCGTCGGCGAACTCCAAGGTTTGCAGGAAGCCTTCAGCCACCCGCGGCTCACCTACATCTACCACGCCACCGGGATGGAGTACCTCGTCGGCCTCTTCTGCGTCGCCCTCGGCATGACCATCTTCGTCGCCGGTCGCACCGTAAACCGCCTCGTCCGCGACTGGTTCGCCCAACGCGCCCCCAACTTCGGCAAGGAAGCCCTTTAACCCGCGCCTGATCGCCCCAACCGTCATGAACTCTCCTTCGGCACCCGCCTCGCCCAACCTCTCCCGTCGGGCCTTTCTCGCGAAAGGCGCCCTGCTCGGCTTTGGTGCCAGCCCCATCGCCGCACTCGCCGCTCCATCCAAATCGCCCGACGGCGCCGTGCTCAACAGCAAGCGCCCCGACGCAGCCTATACGCACGCCGATCCTGCCAACGTCCTTTATTCCGCCTGCCTCCAGTGCAACACCGGTTGCGGCATCAAGGCCAAGCTTCAGGACGGCATCGTCACCAAAATCGACGGCAATCCCTACAGCCCGTGGACACTCCTGCCTCATCTCGAAGGCCACGTTTCCCTCGACACGGCCGCACGCGTTGACGGCTCCATCTGCCCCAAGGGCCAGGCCGGTCTCCAGACCTGCTACGATCCCTACCGGATCCGCAAGGTCCTCAAACGCGCCGGCCTCCGCGGCGAAAACAAGTGGACCGCCATCCCCTTCGAGCAGGCCATCCGCGAGATCAGCGAGGGCGGCAGACTCTTCGCCACCATTCCCGGCGAGGAAGCTCGCGAAGTGGAGGGTCTCCGCGCCCTCATCCCCAATCTCCCCGACGGCGTCGCCAAAGCCATGTCGGCCGACGTCGCCTCGTATTGGACCGAAAAGGACAAAGCCAAGAAGGCCGCCCTCCTCGATGCCTTCCGCGAAAAACACGCCGCCCATCTCGATGCGCTCATCGACCCCGCGCACCCCGACTTCGGCCTCAAGAGCAACCAGATTCTCCTTGGCTGGGGTCGCCTCAAGGCCGGACGCGCCGAACTCTACAAACGGTTTTCCTCCGCCGTCGGCACCGTCAACGCCCACGGTCACACCACCGTC
>JANJTQ010000210.1 GCA_024711005.1 Opitutaceae bacterium
CCGGCGGCCCCCCTGCTAATATCCGCGGGTACCCCCCCCGTTTTTTTCGGTATGGGTTAGCCGGTTTTTGTGTTTTTGGGTGGGTGGTCTTTTGCTGGCTTTTCCTATCCGCGCTACAAAGATCGCTCCCTCGCCCCCCAACCATCGCCCCTCCCTGAAGATTGGACCCATGCGAACGAAGCTCCGCCCGTTCCGTCAGGCGGTCGTAACCGCCCCCGCTCCCGCACGTCGTCACCGGGATGGAATCGCAAGGCACTCATCATGGGCTCGCAGGAAGTTTTCAGGAACGATTATGCAAAACAGCCAACGACGGTTTGCGCATCCCCGCAGAATAATCACCGTGGGAGCCTCATGTCCAAGAAGCTGTTAAGCCTCGGCGCCGTCCTCATCGCCATCATTGCGATGATCATCGGCGGTCGATTCATGTCCGAACGAAAGCCCACAACGCCCGCCACGGGTGCCGCCGCAAGAGGCTCCTCCGTGCTCTCGGTCTACACGCACACCGCCACTCCGCGTCTCTTGGAAGAACGGGTGACCGCCACCGGCGTCGTTCTTGCCGACGAGGGCGTCGATCTCACCGCCGAAACCTCCGGTCGCATCGTCGCGCTCAACATCAACGAGGGCGCGCGCGTGGCCAGGGGCGATTTGCTCGTCAAAATCAACGACGCCGAACTCCAGGCCGAACTCGGCCGCGCCCGACACGTCGCCGCGCTCGCCCGCGTGCAGGCCGACCGTCAGAAGCAGCTTCTCAGCTCCCAGGGCGCCAGTCAGGAAGCCTACGATCTCGCGCTCAGCGAACTGCAGGTGCGCGAGGCCGAGATCGCCCTCATCGAAGCACGTATTCAAAACACGGAGATACGCGCTCCGTTCGACGGCACCGTGGGCCTGCGCCACGTGAGCATGGGCGGTTATCTCACGCCCGCCACCCGCGTCGCCACGCTGCAAAAAACCGACACCTTGAAAATCGATTTCTCCGTCCCGGAGCGTCACATGGACCGGCTCAAAACCGGTGGCGACGTTTCCATCCGGGTCGCCGGTCTCGCGGAGGCCTTCACCGGGTCGATCTATGCCATCGAACCGCGCATCGACGAGGCAACCCGCACCATTCGTCTTCGCGCCCGCGCCGCCAATCCCGCAGGTCGGGTGATTCCCGGCGCCTTCGCCACCGTCGAGGTCCCTCTGCGCGAAATCCCGGACGCCATTCTTATACCGGCCGGAGCGATCATCCCCGGCCTTAACGAAAAGAGCGTGTTTGTCCTGGAAGACGGAAAGGCGCAGCCCCGCAAGATCGAGGCCGGCCTCCGCCTTTCCAGCGAAATTCTCGTGCTCTCCGGCATCAAGGCCGGCGACGTGGTGATCACCTCCGGCCAGCTCCAGCTTCGCCCCGGCATGGCGGTCACGCCCGTGACGCGCGCATCGGCTGAAACCAACCCGGACCGGCAGCAATGAGCCTCTCGTCCATCAGCATCCGCCGCCCCGTGCTGGCGACGGTCATGTCGCTCGTCCTTATCATCTTCGGAGTGATCGGTTATACGTTCCTAGGCGTGCGTGAGTTTCCCTCCGTGGATCCCGCGATCGTCTCCGTGACGACCGGTTACGCAGGGGCCAACGCCCAGGTCATCGAATCGCAGATCACCATTCCGCTGGAGGAGGAAATCAACTCGGTCGCCGGCATCCGCAACCTGAACTCGGTCAGCCGCGACGGCCGCAGCACCATCACGATCGAATTCGATTTGAGCGTTGATCTCGAAACCGCCGCCAACGACGTGCGCGACAAAGTCGGCGGCGCCGTCAGCCAACTGCCCGTCGATGCCGACACCCCGCGCGTTGCCAAAGCCGACGCCGACAGCACCCCGGTCGTTTTCCTCGGCGTTCGCAGCAGCTTGCGCAGTCTTCTCGAGGTCTCCGCTTACGCCGACAACGTCATCAAGTCCCGCCTTCAAACCATCCCCGGCGTCAGCGAAGTCGATATCTGGGGCGAGAAGGAATACTCGATGCGGCTCTGGATCGATCCCCTCCGGCTCGCCGCTTACGAACTCACTCCGGCCGACGTGCGTACCGCTCTGCTTGCCTCCAATGTCGAACTGCCTTCGGGCCGCATCGAGGGCTACCAGGTCGATCTCACCGTTCGCACCCTCAGCCGGCTGAGTACCCCGGAGGAGTTCAATCAGCTCATTATCAAGCGGGATGGCCCCAACTTGGTGCGCTTCGTGGACATCGGCCGCGCCGAACTCGGCCCGCAGAACGAGCGCAGTATTCTCAAGCGCAACGGCGTACCCATGGTCGGCGTCGTGCTCCGTCCGCAGCCCGGCTCCAACCACATCGATATCGTCGATGAATTCCACCGCCGTGTCGCCCAGATCGAGCGCGAGCTGCCCGCCGACATCGAGCTGAGCTTCGGCTTGGACAACACAACGTTCATCCGGGCCTCCATCGCCGAGGTGAAGGAAACCATCCTCGTGGCGACCGGACTCGTGGTGCTCATCATCTTCTTGTTCCTGCGCGAATGGCGCTCCACGATCATCCCCGTCGTGGTCATTCCCATCTGCCTGACCGCATCGTTTTTCATCATGTATCTGGCGGGGTTTTCGATCAACGTGCTCACGTTGCTGGCGCTCGTCCTCGCGATCGGTCTGGTGGTGGATGACGCCATCGTCGTCCTAGAAAACATCTACGCCAAGATCGAGAAAGGCATGGATCCGGTGGAGGCCGGATTCACCGGTACCAAGGAGATTTTCTTCGCGGTCATCTCAACCACCGTCGCCCTTGCCGCCGTATTCATGCCTCTGCTGTTCTTGGGTGGCCTGACCGGACGCTTGTTTCGCGAGTTCGGCGTCGTGCTCGCCGGCTGCGTAATCGTCTCCTCATTCGTCGCGCTGACCCTCACGCCGATGCTCAGCACACGCCTGCTTTCCTTTCACGGCGGACACCACGGGCGCTTCTACCGGATGACCGAACCGTTTTTTGTGCGCAGCGCGGAGTTTTACCGCCGCTGCCTCCATGGCTTCCTTCGCGTCCGCTGGGTCGTTTTTCCGCTCATCGTTGCCTGTATGGCGATCACGTTCTTCTGGGCCCGCACCCTGCCCTCGGAACTCGCTCCACTGGAAGATCGCAGCAGCATCCGCATCAACGCCGTGGCCCCCGAAGGCACCTCCTACGAGGTCATGGGGAGCACGATGGACCGGATCGACGAAATCCTGAAAAAAGAGGCGCCCGAAATCAGCGAAGCATTCACCATCACCTCGCCGGGATTCGGTTCGTCATCCAGCGTCAACACCGGTTTTGCCCGGGTCACGCTTGTCCCGGCCGGCGAACGCGCGCGTCCCCAACAACAGATTGCCGCCGGCCTCACCCGCGCCTTTTCCGCTCTGCCCGATGCCCGTGTTTCCGTCAGCCAGGAACCGACCATTGGCGACCGGCGCAGCGGTCTGCCGGTGCAGTTTGTCATTCAAGCCTCCACCCTGGAGCAACTCGAAGAGGTCGTGCCGGGCTTTCTCGACGCCGCGCGCAACGACCCGACGTTCACCTTCGTCGATGTCGATCTGCGCTTCAATAAACCGGAGCTGGTGGTGAGCATCGATCGTAATCGCGCCCAGAGCCTGGGCGTCTCGGTGAGCGACATCGCCGAAACCCTCCAGCTCACGCTCGGAGGTCAGCGCTACGGTTATTTCATCCTCGGCAACAAACAATACGAGGTCATCGGACAACTTGAGCGCGGCGGGCGCAGCCAGCCCGCCGACCTCGGCAGCATTTACGTGCGCTCGACATCCGGCCGCATGATTCCCCTCGATAACGTAATCCAGGTCACGGAATCGAGCAGCCCGCCCACTCTGTATCGGTTCAATCGATACACGTCGGCCACCATCTCGGCCAACCTCGCGGAGGGGCGCACCATTGGCGACGGCGTCGCCGCGATGCGCGCCATCGCCGAGCGTAAACTGGACGACCGGTTCTCCACCGCGCTCGCCGGCCAGTCGCGCGATTTCGAGGAAAGCTCCTCCAGTCTGCTTTTCGTTTTCTTCTTCGCGTTGCTGCTGGTCTACCTGACGCTCGCCGCGCAATTCGAGAGCTTCCGCGACCCCGCGATCGTGATGATCACCGTGCCGCTCGCGCTCTCCGGCGCGATGGGCGCGCTCTGGTTGACGAATGAGACCCTCAACATATTCAGTCAGATCGGACTGGTCATGCTCATCGGGTTGGTGACCAAAAACGGCATCCTCATCGTCGAATTTGCCAACCAGCGAAAACTCAGCGGCCTGTCCGTCCGCGAGGCGATCGAAGACGCGGCGGCGGCGCGTTTCCGTCCCATTCTGATGACGAGCCTATCGACAATCCTCGGCATCCTTCCGATCGCGCTGGCGTTGGGCACGGGTTCCGGCAGCCGCGTGTCGATGGGTATCGCGGTCGTCGGAGGCATGATCGTCGGCACGACACTCACGCTCTTCGTCATCCCGGCGATCTACAGCTATGTGAGCCGCAATCTCACCGAGGCCGAAGCGCAACGTGTCCGCCAGGCGGAAGAGCCCGCCTAATAATCGAATGGTACCACGGGCGTCTCGCCCGTGGGTTCCGGCCGGATCATGGACAGGATGCCCATGCCACTCTCAAACCGCACCCAAAAGGTCGCTCACAGCTTCCGCAGTCGGGCCAGCACGCGCTCGCGACCGAGCACACGGAACATTCCCGTCAGGCTCGGCCCCACGTTGGTGCCGCTCACCGCAAGGCGCGCAACGGATTGGTAATCGCCGAAGCCAAGGCCCTTCGCTTCCGCCAGCGCTTTGATGGCTTCTTCGATGGCCGTGTCGCTGGAGAAATCCGCCGTCGCCATTACCTCGACCAACTCGGCCAGTCGCGCCTTCGGGTCGCCCTTCCCCAAAACTTTGTCGCGCACCTTGGCATCGATGACAAAATCCTCGGTAAAGAAATAGGCCGTGTACGCCGGCAGCTCCTCGATGGCTTTGATCTTCGGCTGACTGATTAAGAGCACTTCGCGGAAATACGCGGGATCCGCCGCCAGCGCCGCCGCGGCAACCGGCGTGCCCTGCCGCTCAAAATAGGCCCGTGCCCGCGCCACGAAGTCGTCCACAGGCAACTCCAGCAGGTAGCTCATGTTCATGTGCGCGAGCTTCTTGTCGTCGAAGCGCGCGTTGCTCTGATTCACCCCGGGGAAGTCGAACAACTGAATGATCTCCGCAATCGGCATCTTCTCGCGGTCGTCCTTCGGCGACCAGCCGAGCAGCGCAAGAAAGTTCACCAGCGCCTCGGGCAGGTATCCGCGTTTCTGATACTCCTCGATGAGCGCCCCCTGGTCGCGCTTCGACATCTTGCCGGGGCCGTTTTGCTTCAAGATGAGCGGAATATGCGCGAACGCCGGCACGGGCGCGCCGAAAGCCTTGAACAACTCGACGTGTTTGCTCGTGTTGGACAGGTGATCCTCGCCGCGGATGACGTGCGTGATCTTCATCGCGATATCGTCGACCACGTTGACGAAGTGAAACACCGGATTTCCGTCGGAGCGGAAGATCACGAAGTCCTCGTCCTCCAGACGCTCCACGCGTCCGCGAATCCGGTCCTCGATCACGGCGGGCGTGTTGGCGACCTTGGTCACGGTCTTCTTGCGATGGTCGTCGTACACCTCGGAGCGCTCGCCAAGGAGTTTGAACCAGATGGCGCCGTCCTTTTCGTAGGCGCGGCCGGCATCGAGCAGTTTTTGCAGATATTCCTTATAGATGTGCGCCCGCTCGCTCTGACGATAGGGACCGTAATCGCCGCCGACCTTGGGGCCTTCGTCCCAGTTCATGCCGAGCCAGGACAGGCTATCGTAGATCACGTTGAGGAACTCCTCGCTGTTGC
>JANJTQ010000025.1 GCA_024711005.1 Opitutaceae bacterium
AATTTCGTCTGGCTCTACATCTACACCGAGAAGCCGGCGGGCCACCGCATCAAGGTCTGGTTCGACGACGTGGTCGTGGCAACCGACTACATCGGGCCGATCCTGGGTCCGTGAGAACGTATCGATGAAGTCGTGACCCGAGCTCGCCCCGCCCCTGAGAAGGCCAAAACCATGGCAGGCAACCTCGAGATGGAGACCCGACGACCTCGTCGGATCGGTCGGGACAGCGCACCGATCAAGCCCGACGAGGTCGTCGGGCCTCCAAGCCGAGGCCCCGTCCGAACCTAATGTTCTGCAGCGCAAATAACCATACGGATACTGAGCCTTGCCGGATCAATTTTCGGCTCCCGTCGTCCTTTAACACCTGCTTTCATCTGCATAGATATTTGCGCGACACTTCACTAACGGAGTGGTGCGCATTTCAAATAGAGCCGCGTGGTTCGAAATCGGGGCGGAATCCCGGAGCACGCCCGACACGGGCGTCGCTACACACTATACCCCGATGGCCATGACTTTGTTTGAACCTCGCCAAAGAGCATCTCCCGATCGCTCAACTGACTCACGGGCCCGCCCGCGTGCTCCGGGATTCGTCGCCGATATCGAGCCACGCGGCCGACACGGCCGCGGCTACAACTTTAGTTGAAATGCTTTAAGTCCATAACTTAGCGCTTGGTGGCAATCTGACTAACTGATCCTTTTTTCACCTTATGAAACGGGGCTTCTTGATACTGCTTTTGCCCGCCTGCGGACTTGCGCTGTGGTGGCAATGGACTCCGGCAATCCCGTCCTTGGAAGAAGGTCCACATCAAGGTCTCTGTCTCCGCCTCCCCTTCACCAAGAACGGCTACACTATTCAGCCGCTGATGACGTATCGCCTGACGGCCCGCGTGGTCGCCACTCGTCGTTACACGGAGTCCGGCGTCACCTCCGTTTCTCCGGTGGATCTAGGCCTGGCCTGGGGACGCTCGGCCGATCCTCAACGCCTGGCCAACGCCTCCTTCACTCAAGCGGGTCGTTTCTTGAATTGGAGGTCCGGCGCGGGAAATGAGATCGCCCGCAATGAAATCGCGAACACCCACATCATCCCCCACACCCCCGAGCTGGAGTCACGCATCCTGGCCATCAATCCGGGCAACGTGGTCGCACTTCGCGGCTACCTCGTTCAAGTGGACGGTTCATGGACTTCCTCGCTCACCCGTCGGGACATTGAAGACGGTGCTTGCGAAATCATCTATGTAACCGCGATCGACGTGCTCCCTGACGCGCCGGCAAACGACGTACGCTCCGACACCGCGTCGCCGGCTCCGCACCATCCATCCTATACCGGGTTCACACGCTTCCCCCTCACCCTCACGGAGAAATCCGGCAACCGCCGGATCGAGGTCGTCGTCCTCGCAAAGGAGGGTCCGAAGATCGCCTTCGCCCGCCAGGATGACCAACGCCTGTATGTCGTCACACTCGACCGGCTGTCTCGCTCAAACCAACAACAACTCGAGCAACTCCAGGACGGCGCCGATGTCCTCCTGCGGAAAATCGAGATGGGACTTTACTCCCGTATAACCGACATTCCGCCGGGCCCGTAATCGGTTCGATTTGCGCGAGTGCATGTGCCGCGAAAAAAACCTTGCAGGCCGGCGAAACCCGTCGGCTCGCGATGCAACGCCGTCACGCCGCCCCGGCCATCGGTCTTCACTTCGCAGGCCGTTGGGCACTTCTTAACGGCGCAGTGTTGAGCGGGAACTTGGCCGATTTTTTGATTCCGGGAATATCGGCTTTGGGCGGGATGCTCAGGCCATCGACCCAGGTGCCTTCGATCAGGGTCGAACGAGGCACCTCCGGGATGCCTCTTTGATTCCGAAGGAGCTGGCCCACCACCATGTCCACGGCGACGGAACCATGCAGTTCGTGGCGTTGGTTGAACCCTCCGATGTCGGGAAACTCGGGCGCGGCATCGACATTCACAAACGCCACGTCCTGCGGCACGCGCCAGCCCATTTCCTGAATGGCCTGCCAGACGATGTTTTCACCGACCACGACATCCGGCATGTGTTGGCGTAGCCAATCTTGGATACCGGGTATTTCTTTTTCTTCGGGCATCGGAAACAGGTAGGTTCGGATCGAACCTTCGGCAGCCCACCGGTGTTGAGCATAATAGGTGGGATAGAGCAGACCGTGGTTGACCCGTTCGTCATAGAAGAGCGAAACGACGGCAGCCAGGCGCCGGTAGCCGAGGTTCATGACCTTGCGCAGCACCTGGTCGAAGCCGTGCAGGGTGTGAACCGCAACCCGATGCAAGGCGGGTTCGGGCAGGGAAAATCCGATGCTTACGGCGGCGAACTGACTCCAGTCGAGTTCATGCAAAATCTCGCTGGGGTGCACGATGCCGGCCACGACCAGGGCGACGATATTGCGATTGCGCAACACACTGGTCAGGCGGCGAGCGGTGAGGTGAGGTTCGTGGAGCCAGATCGCCTCCAGAGAATATCCCAGTTCTTCGGCCCGCGCGCAGGCGCCGTGATAATGACGTTGAAGATGGATCGGCTGGTCGGCGATCCGCCCGCTCTTCGCGTTGGCGATGAGAAACCCGATGCCGGCTTGGTGGGAGGGCGATCGGGTGGAGCGCAAATGAGCCATGTAGACCGAAGCGAACGGGTTTGGCTTCCACCCCAAGCCTTCGGCGACGGCCAGAATTCGTTTGCGCGTGGAATCGGGTATTCGGGGGTTGCCCCGGAGCGCATGCGAGACGGTCGACTGATTACAGCCACAGGCAGCGGCGATTTCCCGGGTCGTGGGCATGCGAGGTTTGGGCGGCTGCATGGGCGCGCATCGTGATGCTCAAAGAGGAAACTCCAAATGAAAAAAGGCCCTGCCGGTTCCATGCCGGAGGGCCAGGGCGGCGGTTGAGCCGGGGCGGTTCAGTAGCCGGTCACCTTCAGGCGGAGAAAACGCCGGGGCTGTTGATCAAGGGTGACTAAATCCGCGACCGTGAAAGTACCGGTGGCGTTGTCCGCTCCGGTGCTGCTCCAGATCGGCTGCCAGGCATCGGCGTCCACGAGGTTGTTGGATGCCTCGACGGAATAGACGAGGTTTGGATCCGCGATGCGAGCAAGCGTGAGGTGGAGTCGCCGATTGGCGATCGACGGCCCGATGACGGGCACCGAGTCGGGATTCAAGGGATCGTGACCCGAGGCGTATTCCAAGAGATTGGGAACACCGTCAGCGTCCGGGTCCGACAGATCGCCTGAGATGGCGGGGTTATCGGCTTCGCCCGGGAATAACGCCTGATTCCAGGCAAAACGCGGCGTGCAGACGAGACGGGCATCGGCCCAGTTCGCCCGATCCGAAAAGGTGCCATTTCCGCCGTCCGTGACGATCAGTCTGAGCTCGGTTTTTCCGTAGACATCAACATCCACAAACTGAGTGGCGGACGCACCGGTCATAATACCGCTGTCGAATAGTTTCGTGCCGTCGGCCCAGACCTGGAAGACGACAGAACCGCCGTTGCCAACCGAATCGTCCATCCCGATCTCGCTTAAAAAGCGGGTATGCAGACCTGTGAGCGGCACAACAATTTCGGAAGGCGCATGGACGCCAAACCCCCTGGTGTAGGTAATGCCGTTCAGGATCATCGGGCCTCCGTTCTGGCGTTCATCCAGACGAACGGTGCCCCCGTCATCGCCCGGTGTGGTGAAGGGTCTTTCGCTCACGGAGATCTGGGCGGCAACCGGCACGAAGTCGGTCACCCGCAAGGGGGGACTGCCGTCCAAGAGGGGTTGTTGCTGATGATAGACGGAAAGAATTTTTTCCCGTTCCCAACGTCCCATGTCCAGCAGCGGCTCGCCGACGAAGAGGCGGGTGCTCACGACAGGTTGCACAACCCAATCCGTCCATCCGCTCGCCTCGGTGGCGGTGGCGGCCATGAGTGTCACGCCCGGATCATCGCCATGGTAGTTGAGATCCGGGCCGGAGCCATAAACCACGTGCATGTTGCCGACCTCATCAAGTACCACTTGGGGTTTGCGTCCTTGGAAAGGCAGCATCTGCTCGCGCCAGACGCCGTCGGTCCCGCGCCAATAATGGAAGTAGCGCCACTGGTTCAGATCGAGGGTGGAGGCGGAGGCATCGTCGGGGTTCCGCCAGGAAATCACATGCACGCGTCCCTGCGAATCGATGAACTGGGTCGTGGTGTTCATGAGACCCCAATTGTATTTCACGGGATAGGCGACGTGACCGGGCGAGTTGATGGAAATGGCATTGGTGGCGCCGGTCGCTCCGTTCAGGAGCGCGATGTTGGCACCGGCGTTGTTTTTCCAGGTGCGGCCGAAGTCGTCGCTGTAGCTGTAACCGAGATCGTGGTTGCCCAGGAGGGAGGTCAAATACTCCCGCCAGCTCCAAGTAATGTGAAGGCGTCCGGTGGAGTCATAACGGAATTGGTTGGGATAGGCCGAACGAGCGTTCTTGCCTTCGTAGGTGCCACCGCGACTGAAGAGCATGCCGAGTCGCGTCCAGCCGGCGGTGGAATATTCATGCAGAAACCAGTCGCCGCTGCCGGAACTGCCGTTGCGATGCGCGAATTGCAACTTGCCCTGGGGAGAGGTGAAAAACTGCGGGTAACTCAACCCGCTGAGCGCGCCGTCACTCGCCACAAGCGTGGAGGTGGTCGCACCGAAGAGGCTCTGATTCCAGACGACAGCCGCCGGGTTGCTGGCGACGCCGGCGATGGAACGTCGGTAGTGCAGCGGATCGTTATGATGATCGAACGCGAGATGGACGGTGCCGTCCTCGGGACAGATGCCGATCACGTTTACATTATGGACGTCGGTATGGGTGATGGGACCATAGTCGTTGAAAACGATCGTCTCCCATGCGCCGTCAGGCAGTGCACGGCGGGCGACGGCGGGGCGTTTGCCGGAGTGCCAGTAGGCGGCGTATTGGTAACCTTGATACGAAACCACGCCCTCCTGCTGGTAGGTCTGGCCGTTCATCGACGTGCCATAGGTGCCGGTGGAGAAGACGAGTCCCGCGGTATCAACCGTGCTGTCCCGGATTAGCCGGAGGCCGGGGCGAACACCGAGCAGCGTGGGCGCGGGAGGAATGGGTGGGATGGAGGGACCCACCGTGATGCTGCCGAGGCCGCCGGCGTTGAAGTGATCGCCGAAGGCATTGAGTTCCGTCACCGAATACGGGCCGCCCTCCGGGAGCGGAGTTCCGTCAATCGTGACGGCCACGAACCGAAGAGGGTGATCGAGGGTGACCCTTACCGTGCCGTCGAGGGTCAGCGAACCGCTTGAACCGACAGGGCTCTCGAATTCGATCGTGCCCCGGCTGAACGCAAAGGCGCCGGTGTAGCCGGCGGAGTCGCCGACGCTCAGACGGATGATGCGATTGTCACCCGTTGAGGGGGCGGTCTGAATGGCTGCGGAGCCGGTCAGCGTACCGATCGTGACACGAAGGCTGCGCCCGACGTTATTGGTGCCATCGAAGGATGCGCTCAGCAGCGTTGTTCCGGACGCCGCGTCGAAAGTGAGTGCTTCGAAATTGTGGGAAACATTGGACGCCCCCGCCGCGACGATGAGTCCTCCCGTGGAATGCAGATAAGCGGTGGTGGCGATTGAGCTCCCGGTGGCTTTCACGCTGATCTGGCCTCCGTCGAGCCGGAGTGTGCCGCCTGCGAAGGAACTCGTGCCGGTGGACGTCGCGAGAGTGTTGTTATTGGTGGAGTAGATCAACAGACTGGAGAGGCTCGTCGGACTGGCTCCTGAACCGTCGGTGGTCGGCTTCCAATAGCCGGGATCATTCCAGAAGTTGGAACTGGAAGAAGCGGGGTTCCAGTAATAGTCGGCGCCGGCCGCGATCGGCAAAGCAACGAAGCACAGGCCGCCCGCGACCAACGATAGAAGAAGAGGTTTAAGACAGGGCATGAAGGGAGAAGCGTTAACGAAAGCGGGCGTGGACGAGTCTCGCACGGACAGCACTGCATGGGGGCGCGGCGACCAAGGGGCTGTTCATGAGGTCAAGGAATCACGCCCGAGAAAAGGGCGTAGGTGGAGGGGACGGGGATGCCTGTGCTCGTGATGCTGCCGGTGACTTCACCATCGAAGAAGGCGTCATAGGCGGCGAGGTCATCGGCATCGTAGGTGCCAGGATCCAAGACGGTCCCCCCGATCGTGACGGAGTTGAAGCTGACACGTGAGTCCAACCTGATCTTTGCCGTGCCGCTCACCGTCAGCGATCCAGCCGAGACAAGATCATTGTTAAAGTCGACCAAGCCGCTCTCGAAGTGGAAGCCGCCCGTGTAATCGGTGGCGTCGGCCACCGAGATGAAAATCGCCTGGGCGGACCCGCTTAATGAATCGATCGTGAAGTTGCCGGCACCGACCAACGTCCCGATCGTCAGGTTCAGCGTGCGTTCCTTATCCAGGGTTGATGCGCTCAAACGGGTGTCGCCTGCCCGGTTGTCAAAGCGAACGACGTCGAGGTTATGAACGACTTTAGGGGTATGGGCGGCGACGATTAATCCGCCTCCGGTGGTCACGAGATTCATTATCTGCGCGACCCCGCGGCCGGTTCCTTTCACCGATATCTGGCCGTCGCTTGCCAGAATGAGTGTGCCACCGGCAAAGGTGGCGATCCCGGCGGTCGTCTGCATCGCCGTGCCCATGGGCGCAGTGGTGCCGTCTTCGATGAAGGTATCGGCGGAACTGATCGGACTTGGATGGGTGCCTGTCCCGTCTCGAGCAGTCCTCCACCTAACGATATCGGTCCACACGTGAGAACCTTCGGTTCCCCGCCAATAGTACTCGGCCGCCAAGCCGTTCGATGCAGCCCCGAAAACCAAGGTGCAGAGAATAACGAAAACCCCGGCTTTACCGAACGAAGGACGGCAAAGAAGTGAAAAAAACTTCAGCGGGACGAAATCTATTAACATATTTTAATTAAAATGGTTACAACTTTACCAATCGTGGGCCTTCGTCGTGGGGCCGCTTGAAGATGCCCCATGAATTAAACGGCTCGCCAACCTGCAAAAGGTATTTTGCGCATCACGATGCGCACCGAAGCCGTGCTTCTCTTCCGCCGGTCGGATTGAGGTGATTCGGATACCCCGGGCCGATGAATCCTAGGATGACGGACATTCCTGTCCGTCTGGTCCTTCCGTCCCCACGAACGCAGAAGCATTTGCAATGGAAATTAGGCATAAAACTAATCGCGCCGGGCGTAAAAATCCTCCACGTCTTTTTGACTCAATACCCACTCATGCCCGTCGCCAAATCCCCTGCCACGTCGCCCAAGTCACCCCGTCCTCAACAGCCCGTCGAGATCCGGCCCCTCGCCAAGCTCATGGCCGCCAATCGCTCCGAGATCGCCGTGCGCGTTTTCCGCGCCGGCACCGAGCTCGGTCTGCGCACCGTCAGTATCTACGCTCAAGAGGATCGCTTTTCGATCCACCGCCAAAAGTCCGACGAATCCTACCAGGTTGGCCAAGGCAAGGGTCCCGTCGCCGCGTACCTCGACATCGATAGCATCGTCGGTGTCGCCAGCGAAAAACACGTCGACGCCATCCATCCCGGTTACGGTTTTCTGTCCGAAAATCCCGATTTCGCCCGTGCCGTCGAAAAGGCCGGCATGATCTTCGTCGGGCCGCGCGCCGAATTGCTCGACATGATGGGCGACAAGACCGCCGCCCGCTCCCTCGCCCAGCGCATCAAGGTCCCGGTTCTCCCCGGCACCGAAGAACCGGTCAGCGACCGCGCCGAGGCCCTCAAGATCGCCAAGTCCATCGGCTTCCCGCTCATCATCAAAGCCGCCTTCGGTGGCGGCGGACGCGGCATGCGTGTCGTCCACAAGGCCGCCGATCTGTCCGACTTGCTCGATGAGGCCCAGGGCGAGGCCGGACGCGCCTTCGGCAACTCCGCCGTCTTCCTCGAAAAGTACATCCCCAACGCCAAGCACATCGAGGTTCAGATCCTCGGCGACAAGCATGGCAACGTCATCCATCTCCACGAGCGCGACTGCTCCGTCCAGCGTCGCCACCAAAAGGTCATCGAGGTCGCCCCCAGCTACGGTCTGCCCCGCGATGTCGTCGACTCGCTCTGCGCCGCCGCGGTGCGCATCGCCCGCGAGATTCGCTACGACAACGCCGGCACCGTCGAATTCCTCTACGATCTCGACCGCCACGAGTGGTTCTTCATCGAGATGAACCCGCGTATCCAGGTTGAGCATACGGTCACCGAGGTCGTCACCGGCCTCGACCTCGTCCGAGCCCAGATCCTCATCGCCCAGGGCCATGCGCTTCACTCGCCCGAGGTCGGCATGCCGCAGCAGTCCGACGTGCCGCGCAACGGCTTCGCCCTCCAGTGCCGCATCACCACCGAGGATCCCGAAAACAAGTTCGTTCCCGACTACGGCCGCATTCAGGTCTACCGCTCGCCCGGCGGTTTCGGCATCCGCCTCGATGGCGCCGCGGGTTTCTCCGGCTCCGTCATCACGCCGTTCTATGACTCGATGTTGGTAAAGGTCATCGCCAGCGGACAGAGCTACCATGTCGCCCTCGACCGCATGAACCGCGCGTTGAGCGAATTCCGCATCCGCGGCGTGAAGACCAACATTCCGTTCCTCGAAAACGTCGTCGCGCACCCGGTCTTCGCCTCCGGCCAGGCCACCACCACGCTCATCGACACCACGCCCGAGCTGTTCACGTTCAAGCCCCGCCTGGACCGCGCCACGCGCATCCTCAACTTCCTCGGCAACGTCACGGTCAACGGAAACCCGCACGCCAAAAACTTCCGCCCCGCCAAGCCGTTCGCCCCCATCCACCCGGTCGCCTACGACCCGCAGATCGCCCCGCCCGACGGCACCCGACAGCTCCTCCTCAAGCTCGGCGCCAAAAAATTCGCCCAGTGGACCGTCGCGCAAAAGCGCCTCCTCGTCACCGACACCACGTTCCGCGACGCGCACCAATCCCTCATGGCCACCCGCGTGCGCACGCACGACATGCTCGCCAGCGCGAACGCCCTCGCCCACCGCGTGCCCGACCTCTACTCGCTCGAGATGTGGGGCGGTGCCACATTCGACACCGCGATGCGTTTCCTCAACGAGGATCCGTGGGATCGCCTCCGCCAGCTCCGCGCCCGCGTCCCCAACATTTGTTTCCAGATGCTCTTCCGCGGAGCCAACGCCGTCGGGTACACCAACTATCCCGACCACATCGTCGCCGGTTTCGTGCGCCACGCCGCCGACAACGGCATGGATATCTTCCGCATTTTCGACTCGCTGAATTACCTGCCTAATCTCCGCGTCGCCATGGAGTCCGTGCAGGACACCCACGCCGTCTGCGAAGCCGCGATCTGCTACACCGGCGACATCCTCGATCCCAAGCGTGACAAGTTCACCCTCTCCTACTACGTGCGTCTCGCCAAGGAGCTCGAAAAAATGGGCGCGCATGTTCTCGCGATCAAGGACATGGCAGGCCTCTGCCGACCCGCCGCCGCCCACAAGCTCGTCAAGACGCTCAAGGAAGAGATCGGCCTGCCCGTTCATTTCCACACCCACGACACCAGCGGCATCAACGCCGCCTCCGTCCTGCGCGCGGCCGACGCCGGCGTGGACATCGTGGACCTCGCCCTCGCGTCCATGAGCGGCAGCACCTCGCAGCCCAACCTCAACTCCACCGTCGCCGCCCTCCGCCACACACCGCGCGACACCGGCCTCGACCTCGACGCGCTCAACGCCTTCTCCGACTACTGGGAACAAGTTCGCTCCGTCTACGCGCCGTTCGACACCTCTCCCCGAAGCGGCTCCGCCGAGGTCTACCTCCACGAGATGCCCGGCGGCCAATACACCAACCTCAAGGAACAGGCCGCCTCGATGGGCGTTTCTCACCGCTGGCCCGAGATCGCCAACACCTACGCCGAGGTCAACCAGCTCTTCGGCGACATCGTCAAGGTGACCCCGTCTTCCAAGGTCATCGGCGACATGGCGCTGTTCCTCTTCTCACGCGGCATCAAACCCGCCGACGTGGTCAACCTGCCTCCCGGCGAGACGCCTTTCCCGGAGAGCGCCATCGACATGCTCACCGGCGGCCTCGGCTGGCCCGAGGGCGGCTGGCCCGCCAAGGTCTCGCTCGCGATCCTCGGCGAGAAACGCCACAAGGAAGCCGTCGCCGCCTACAAGGCTTCCCTCAAGGCCGCCAAAACCTCCGCCAAGGCCCGCAAGGCCGCGGCCGACATCGGCGCCTCCGAGATCGCGAAGCTCAAAGCCACGCTCGCCGAAAAACTCCGTCGCGAGCCCACCGACGACGATCTTTATTCGCACCTCATGTATCCGCAGGTCTTCGCCGACTTCGCGAAACATCGCCGCGAGTTCGGCGACGTCAGTGTGCTGCCGTCCGCCTCGTTCTTCTACGGACTCCAGCCCGGCGAGGAAATCACCGTCGAGATCGAGGAAGGAAAGACGCTCATCATCCGCCTCGTCAGCATCGGCGCTCCCGACAAGGACGGCCGTCGCAACGTGAGCTATGAACTCAACGGCATGGCTCGCGACACGCTCGTGATCGACAAAGGCGTCACGCCCAAGACCAAGGCCCGCCCCAAGGCCGACCTCTCGGATCCCGCCCAAGTTGCGGCCCCGATCCCGGGCCTCATCGCCACCCTCTCCGTTTCTCTCGGCGCGAAAGTGGCCAAGGGCGACAAGCTCCTCATGATGGAAGCGATGAAAATGCAGACGACTGTCTACGCACCGTGCGACGGCGTCGTCGGCGAACTCAACATCGCCGTGGGTGACACCGTTGAGTCCAAGGACCTGCTGATCCGCATCCGCCCGAACGCCTGAGCACCCGACGGGTGGTGATTTCGTCGGCCGAGACCACCCCGGGTCTCGGCCGACATCAACGGCAGAGGGACTGATGCGGACCGAATGGGGCGTCGGCAGGAAGTCCCAATGGGGTATTTTGTGGGAGCGAGCTTGCTCGCGATTCCGATCCTCGCGACTGCCTACTGGGGATTCTACGCAAGCACTCGCCCTGCTGCGATTCCCCGGCGGAGGTCCGATGGCAGGATCGCTTGAGTGGAGGCACTATTGCACCCGGGCTATCCGCCGGACCGGCTCACGCTCCCACTTCCGCCATGGCAACTTCCAACGGCCAAGACCAGTCCATGAAACCCGGCGCGGATGCCGACAACCAGGCGTCCTCCAAGGAATTTGCCGAGCGCGGTCGCGGACGACATGCGCGCAAGCCCAGCGAAATTCCCGGCCGCGGCTGGCTGGATGTCCTCCGTCGCACGTTTCAACAAATCGGTGAAGACAACCTGTCCATCGTCGCCGCCGGCATGGGCTTTTATGCGTTTATGGCGATGGTCCCCGCGCTCGCCGCAGTCATCGCGATCTATGCGCTGGTGGCCGAACCCGCCACCGTCGCCGAACACATCGAATCCATGGCGCAGGTGATGCCCGAGCAGGCCAGACCTCTTCTCCACGAGCAACTCACCCGCCTCACTTCAGACAATGAAGCCGCCGGTTGGAGTGCGGTGATCGGCATTGGCATCGCCCTGCTTGGCGCGATGAAAGCCATGACCGCGCTGATCACCGGGCTCAACATTGCCTACGACGAGGCCGAACGCCGCGGAGTGGTGAAACTCTACCTCACCGCGTTTTTGCTCACCGCGGCCGGGACCATCGGCGCGCTTGTCGCACTCGCGTTGGTGGCGGTGATCCCTGCGGTACTCCAACTGCTCGGTGGTGGTGAAACCGCAAAGAATATTTTCGCGGTCGCACGCTGGCCGCTGCTCGCGATTCTGTTCATGTTCGCGCTGTCGGTCGTCTATCGTTATGCCCCCTGCCGCAACAAACCGCAGTGGCGTTGGGTGAGCTGGGGCGCCGCAGTCACCACGATGTTATGGCTGTTGGGGTCGGCGGCATTCTCGCTGTATGTAACGAGCTTCGGAAATTATGAGGGCACCTATGGATCTCTCGGTGCGGTGGTCGTCTTCCTGATGTGGATGTACCTGACAAGCTACGTGATTCTACTCGGAGCGGAATTGGACGCGGAGATGGAACGACAGACCGTCAAGGACACCACCGAAGGTCCCGAGGAACCCATGGGCCAGCGCGGCGCCCACGCCGCCGACACCCTCGGCGCCGCCAAAGGGGAAAAGTAGCGGACGAAGAATGATCGAACGCAACGAGCCTGCTTGCAGTCCTGCACGACGAGTCCCAAAAACCACAGGAAATCCAAATGGTTTCTGAGACGACACGAAGTGCTTTCTATGAAGGCCAAAGATCCGAAAGATACCCGCTCGCCGTAAATGACGTGGTGTCGGTCAAAACCGGGGAACGAAGCGGAGCCAGAGCGTGGGTGATCTCGATTCAATCCGAAGATTCCGACCCCATGTATTTGGTCGAGTATGACGATGGTTCGGATCAGGTCGTGCCACTTTCCCGTATCGACAGAAATGAAAACGATGGGGGCTAACGCGTCGCCAGACAGATCTGTTCGGACTTCATGCTCGGATATTCCGACCATCTCAAACATGCCCGATAAAGGACGGCCGGCCGATCAGCTTCGACGCAGTCGGTTGTTATACGCGCTCTCGGGTGCACTCGTGATGGCGACAGGCCTTCTGTGGCGGTCGGGACTGCTTCCACTCTCCAGTTTCATCGCCAAATACGGAGGCGATGCATTTTGGGCGCTCCTCGTCTTTGTCGGCCTCGGCTTCCTCTTCCCCGGCGCCTCGACCCTACGGATTACCGTCACCTCATTCTGCTTCGCCTGGGCCATAGAATTTTCCCAGCTCTACCACGCACCCTGGCTGAACTCGATCCGCTCAACCAAGCCGGGCCACCTCGTCCTGGGCTCCACCTTCAACGCCCCGGATCTCCTCGCCTATGCGGTCGGCATACTACTCGGCGCGCTCGCCGAATCCACTTGTCAGTCCATGTTTCGTAATCGGACCAACCGCGCCAGGTGAAGCATTCCTGCGACGAAGGACGGATTCTCCGCCGCGTGTGAGGAAACCTCCGCACCGCAAATACGGAACTGAGTCGATGGAAGATTGGCCCCGATAGTTGACCGAATCCCGACGATCACTCCGTGCTCTTTTTCTCCTCGTCGCGTTGGCTGAGGACGTCCTTTTCCTGTTCACACTCCTGGCAACAGGAGCCGCGCGTTTCGTAACAATCGGCACACAGATGTTCGCCATCGAAGAGGTAAGCGCCGAATCGGCCGCATATCTCGCACGGCACGTTTTCATCAAATTTCACTTCGTTGCTCATCGCCGGATTGTTTTAATGACTCGTGCAAAGTGGCCAATCGGCCGGTTTCCCGCAATCATCGGAACGGTATTTCACCCCATGCATCTCAAGCTCATTTACCTCGCCTGCCTCATCTCAGCATCGCTCGCCGGCCTCTGCTCGGGAGCCGTGTCCGATCATGCCGACGCGACGCCGTGGGGACGGGAAAGCGCCGTTATCTCCCGTGTTTTCACGGCCAAATCGAAAGACGGCGAATACCGCTCCTACCTCGTTGAATGGAATGGCAGACCCGTCGTCGTTTTCAGACACCCGGCCTACCCCAAACCGCCCCGCGAAGCCGGAGAAAAAATCACCTTCGAAATCATCCGCTATAGCTACAAATCCGAGCCCCCCTACTTCCTGTTCTTTGAAGAACCCAACGAAGTCTTTCTCTCCAAACTCCACGAGGTCTCCCGGCAAATCAGCCCATCCGGACCTAACAGCAAAGAAATCCTGATCGAAATCGATGCCTACGGGCGACTGGAGGTTGATCAAGTACCATGCAAGATCGGCAAGCTCGTCGAGACCATTAAAAAGACATCAACCACCGATGTTCTGATAACGATCAAAACGCACCCCGAATCGAACTACCAAACCACGGCGGAAGTCCTCGAAATGCTGAAACGAGGAGCGTTCAAAAACGTGACCGTCACCTCGGATCCCGAGGTCAGATGAGCCGCTTCGCCTGATCATCAAAAAATCCCTCATGCCCACCCGCACCGGGATTTATGAGTGCACCGGCGACTCGTCGCGCCAACTGCTCTTCTCCATCAAAATCGAAACTCTTTTCGTTTGGAGGCCCCTTCCGAGTGTTCACCCCCGACGGCAGTGAAATCGCCTTGGTCAAGGGTGATTGGAAAGGGCGAACGACCGATAGAACAAGCATCAAGGACGACGGACATTCCTGTCCGTCTGATCTGGGGTTCGGGAAACACAGCCGTTCGCTCCACACGGACAGGAATGTCCGTCGTCCTTTTGCATCCAGACTCTCAGATGAAACTCACCGACGATCTCAAGTCCCCACGTCTCATCCACGCCAAAGGATTCCTTTTCCTGTTTCTCGGATTGTTCGGCGCAACCGGCATCCTTCTTGAATCGCCCCATCTCCGGACGGTCGTGCTCCTGGCGACCGTCGTATGGTCCTTCTGTCGCTTCTACTATTACCTGTTCTACGTCCTCGAACGTTATCTCGGCAAAAAAACGCCCTACGCCGGGATTCTCGATGCGCTCCGTTTTATTCTGAAGAAATAACAAAGGCAATGGACACCCCCGAGCGGTGACGAGCCTCCGTATCCGATAATAAAGAGCCTCGGCGCAAGCACCGACGCACAGGTTACGGTTTTCCAGTGATTTTGTGGGAGCGAGCTTGCTCGCGATTCCATTCAAGCCTTTCGCTGCCACAGCCAAGCTGAAGCACGCGAATGAACGCGGGTAACGTGGAAACATAGGATCACGTCCGAGTGCAATGACCCATGCGCCGTTCAGATCTTGGCCGATCTTCTTCTGGGAGTTGCTCCCGATATGGCCGCGCCCCCTCAGGGGGTATGTTGCGCGGTTCGGCGCCTCGGTCGGACGTCCGCCTCCCGCAACGCCACTGCTCCGCCAAAGAATCCAATCTCATGAAAACTCTCTCCCTTAAAACGATGGCGATCGCCTCCTTGGCCCTCGGCTTGGGTTCGGCAGTGTTCGCCGCTAACACGACCGGGAACCAGCCGTCGAACCCTCAGCGTTCCGAAGGCGTCACCGCGCAAAATCCAACCGCTCGCACCGAAACGTCGACAACCAGCCAACCGCACGAAGACCCCCGTGGATGGCATGCGAGCACCTTGACTGGACGTGATGTCGTCGGCGTGAACGACGTGAAGCTCGGCCAGCTTGACGATTTCATCGTGGATTCGGACTCGGGAAAAATTACTTACGGCGTGGTGTCGTCCGCCGGAATGAAAGGTGCCGGCGGCGGTTTACGGGCGGTCCCGTTTCCCGCGTTTGTTCCCGAGTTGGCAGAAGGTCGACTGCGGATGCGCCTCAACATCGAAGAGGCGGCTTGGACGAAGGCTCCGCAGTTCGAGAAGGACCAGCTCGGCAAGTTGAGCGAAGACTTGTTTCGGGAGGACACTTACCGCCACTTCGGTTTGCAACCACCCATCAAAACGCTCCCAACCAATCAACGCTTGATGCTCGTGAGCGAAACAGTCGGCCAGGAAGTCCGCCGCGGCGAACAGTCCATCGGAAGAATCGAAAACGTGATCGTGCATCTCGATTCCCACATGGCCGCCGCGCTGCTCGATCCGCGCGACGACTTCGTTGGCACCGATCAAAAATTCATCCTGCCGTTTCGGAGCCTCGGCCAAGATGAAAAAGACCAGCTCAGCATCACCCTGAGTCCGCAGGACTTCACGTCGGCGCAGGTATCGACGGATGCCACGTGGGCGATGTCCACAAGCTCGTTCAGATCCCCCTACCTCTGGCCCGCCTACGGCACCTCCGCCACGCCGTTGGCCAACACTCCGCCACCAGTCCAAAGTCGTGGTCTCGCCGCCTCCCGGCCGCCGGTGGAAGAGATCCGTCAAGCCTTGGCCGAAGACGTCCACACAAGGTCCTACGGCATCAGGGTGGTCGCCGCCAACGACCGGGTAATCTTGCTGGGCAACGTGCAGGATGAAGACGACAAGCGACGCGTCGAAAGCCGCGCCGCTCTGTCCGCAGGCGGGTGGAAAATCGACAATCAGATCCGCACCGCCCGCTCCCTCGGTGAACAGTCCGGCCAGCTCAGCCAATAACGTCGTCGTATAATCCCGGTCGAAATCGAATACACATTGAACTGCAAATACCCTCCCCCAACGCCTACCCTGGCTGCGCGCTTGCAACGCATAACCGCGACGCTCCCACAGCCTTGGCCGAAAACCGGGCTCCATGAAAATAAAACTACCCCTGATCGCTTTCTCATCACCGCCTGCGCTCAGACTCAGACCGTTCTTGAGGATGTAATCGTCCTCGACTCGTCCGGCAGCTTCGGCCCGCCGTTTGGCCAGTACACAATGACGGCCTGATGTGGGGCAATCCGACCCGACGGGTATTTCCTTCGATCGCTTCAACGACAGCCTCGTCTTCAGAAACACGGTCATTGACGAAGGTTCAGACTGGTACTTCGTCGCGCCCGGCCAGGATTTCAGTGCAGCCGCAATCGCCGCCGACTCTTTTATCACCTTCAACGTAATCG
>JANJTQ010000226.1 GCA_024711005.1 Opitutaceae bacterium
AGCGGAGGAGGAAGCAGACGGCGTGACAGACCGCGCGCAGGAACGAGCACGGGCTGGCGCGATGTGTGCCGCTTGGATCATTGAGGACGTTGCGCTGGCCACTGACACGTAATCCCTTCTTGCGGTTTTTCGCCTAGCAAATCCATAGCCGAAGTCCTCATCGCCTGAGCAAATGCAGCCTCCAAAACCGTTAGACGTATCACTCGTCGCAGCTTGGTTCCCTCGGCAGCATACAACGCCACCTCGACAGCTTTCTCGTCCGACAGAAGCCCTGAACCGATAGCCACCTGAGCAACTGCAATACACTCGTTAGCCAACTTCTCTCGCTCGACCACCTCGGGAGAAACGTAAGCGGAGATCAAAACAAAGAAGTGCTCTCGGCTTCGCATGAAAGGTATATGAGTCACTTCCGGCGGCTGCACCCATGCACTACGCAAGCTCGTATTCGCATTGAGTAGCGCAACAATGGCTGTGTCCTTGTGGCTGTTATTCATGGCTACTTAGGGAGCGGCACGTAACTGCTCGGAACAACACGACCGACACTGGCGCTTTCCGCAACGCCTGCGGCCCCCATCTCATACCAAGGGATAAATTCAGCCGCGCCGGGAGCTGAAACAACAAAGGCGGTGACATCCGACGTGTATCCTGCGGCCGCTCTTCCCACGACGCTGGCCTGATACTCGGCTAGCGTCATGTGCGAGACGTCCCCAAGTCGCACAAACACACTTCCTGCGTCTAGGCCTCCCGCCAATTCAGCACGCGAAGCAACTGTGATATGGATCATCGAATCAGTATGGGCTCCATACAATATGTCGCCTACCGTTTTGGGCGCATAGCCGGCACGGAACGCACCGACCGTTGGCCCGGCAAGAGACGCGCCCCGCATGACTGCAATGTCTGCCATCAACGAGCCGCGGCCGTAGGGGCTTTGCAGCTTCATCTTCGTGGAGAGAAGGAAATTATCCAGCTTGCTACCGTAAGGTGTCAGCGGTTCGCAGATCGTTTTGAAACTCCGGTAGGCATCGATTGGATGCGCTATCATCGATCCGTATCCCTTGAGCGTATTCCCAAGACCGCGAAGGAAAGCCGCGCCTCCTGCCAAACCCCAACCGGCGCCGGGATCTTGGTAAGCCCTAATCTCTCCACTGTTTGGGGCTTCCGCACCGAAGCCTGTCGGATCGATAAACGACAGCGGGTTGTTGCCGAAAGCAGCATACCAATTCATGCCGCCCTCGAAACGAATCGGGTCGGCGTTGAGGAACCGCATCAGGCGGGGGTGATAAAAGCGGGCGCGCATGAAGAGCAGCCCGTTGGGATCAGTCACGATGCCGGCTTGTCCGTGGAAAAGAAACGGCGTGGCAATATTGCCTTCGCTGGCGACCACGGTGCCGAACGGATTATACTCGACGCGTCCCGTCACCGCACCGGCGCCATCGGTGATCGCGACCGTGCTGCCGACTTGATCGTGGTGATAAGTGCGAGTGCCGCCGGCGGCATCGACTTCATACAGCAGTCCCAAGCCCCAAACATACCATTTGGTTGTTCCTCCGTCGGTGCGTGCAAGAACGTGAGAAAGCCCACCCGCGGGGTCTGCCACTTCGGTGACCGTTCCGGCCTGCACGCGCAGTCCGTCCGGATTATAGCGATAGGTGATCCCATCGGCCGAAATCAGTCGGTTGCGCGTATCATAATCATAGGTGCCGCCGGTGCCGTCGACCTTCGGGCCCGTGGTCATGTTACCGTCCGCGTCGTAAGCGACCGAGCCACCATTAAATAAACCGATCTGGTTATCCGGGTTGAAAGTAACCGTGTCGGCAAAAGTCGCCACGCCGCCCAGCGACGGAAAATCATAGGTCGCCGTGAGTTCCCCGTCATTCAGGCTAAATTGGTGGTCATTGCCGGACTTACCATAGTGGAGCGAACGTAGCCAGATGATTGGTGAGGTGCCGGACGTGCGCCGTTCTTCGATAAATCGCAGCTGGCCGGCGGCGTCGAAGACCAGGTTGCGTTCGGTGCCGTTGTGCCGGGTCACCTTCGTCACGCGGTTCATCTCGTCGTAGGTATAGGTCGTCTCGCGAGAGGCCCAGTCGGTCACCGTGCTCAGACGGTTGTACGCATCGTAGGTGTAGTGAACCTCCTTGTTGTCCGGGTAGGTGAGCTTGGTCAGGTTACTGGACAGGTCGTATTCATACTTGAGCAGGCTGACTTCCCCGTCCGCGTTCTCGTACGCGTACGTCGCCACGCGACCGAAATCATCATATGTACGTGTGGTGGTTTTCGTTTGGCCGGCAATGTCCGCGCCGGTCGAGGTCACCGGTTCGCTGACCGTCGCCAGGAGGCCGTTCGCCAAGTAGGTGAACTGGGTATAAACACCGGCGCCATCCAGCTGGCGAAGCACTCGTCCCTCTGCATCATATGCATCCATGGTCGTCACTTGGCCGGAGGGCTCGGTGACGGTGACGGGCAGTCCGCGGAGGTTGCGTTCGACCAAGAGGCTGCGGGAAGCGGCGGTATCGAGAGGAGTCTGGTCGGCCACTTTCCGATCGGTGTCCTTGTAACTGGTCTTGAAGGTATTGCTTAGCCGGTTAATCACCGCCGTGCGACGGCCGTCCTTGTCATAGTCGTAGTTGATCGGATAGGTGGTGCCGTACTCGGCGTCCTGAACCTTGTCGAGGTGACCCACGGTATTGTAAATGCTGTTGGTTTCGTAGCTTTTTGGGGATCTCGTCCATGATACGCGCCCCAGCAGGTCGTGACCTTGACGAGAGATGCGTCCAAGCGGATCAGTGGTTTTCATGAGCCGTTTGGCCGGATCGTAATCGTAGATGCTGAATTCATCCCGGGCATCAAAGGACACGCACAGCAGGTTGCGGCTATCGTAGTAGTTGTCGGCCAAAAGGCGGCCGTCTGGCCCCCACATTTCCGTCACGTTGCCCTGCGAGTCGTAGGTGTATGTAATGGTTTTCCCGTCCTGCGTGACGGAGCGAACCCGGCCATTGGCATCATAGGTCGTCGTCTGGATGATCGAACCGGCAGGGGGTGTTCCACCTACCGGAGACGAGGCCGTCGCCACGGGTCCCGCCCACTGGGCGACCTCAAGCGGACGATGGTTGTTGTCATAGATATAGGTGGTCCTCCGGCCGAGACGGTCGATAAACTGGATCAAATCACCCTGTGGATTGAAGTCGGAAATTTCTTTGGAGAGGTCCGGGTACGTGGCAATGACGCGCTTGAGATACCCACTGTCCGTGTAGGTGTAGGTAATCCATTTGTTTGCCTCAAAAGCAGCGGGGCGGGCCTTCAAGATGCGTCCGCGGCTATCGTATTGGTATTCAGAGATAATGCCGCCCGGTGCCGTGACTGTGAGGGGCTTGTGATAGGTGGAATACAAGACGGTGGTTTCCTGGCTCTCGAAGTTTTGCTCGATGGCCAGATTATTGCCCGGGGTGTTGTCGCCACTCGGGATGATCGTGCGGGACTGATTGTCCGCGTTGATTACTTGGGTGAGTTCGTGATAACGGTTGTAATTAAACTCCTCGGTCTGCCCCAGCGCGTTGGCAGACGTAACCACCCGGTCGTGGCCGTCATAGAGGAGGGTCGTTACGGCCCCGACGGGGTCCACGTACAAGTGTCGGCGCCCGCGCTCATCGTAGTAATGCCAGCTACTGTGGCCTTCGGGGTCCGTTTCCCGAGCGACACCGGGAGTGAAGCCCATCTCCCATTTGTGAGTGGCCAGCCCGGAATTCAGCTGTTCGGTTACTTGATCGAAGTCGTTATACGAAGAGCTGATGGTGATTTCCCCCTCGCCGTCCTCCACTGCGGTGACCCGGTTCTTCTTGTCCAAGTGGTAACGCGTGCGGTTGCCTTGGGGATCGAGCACGACAAATGCCTTGGTCTCGCCGATCTGATCGAACGAATAGTATACTGTTCTTCCCGTGCTGTCGGCGACACTGGAGAGGCGGTCGTCGCCGTCGTAGAGGAACGACAGATAACGCCCATAGGCGTCGGTCACCCGATTGAGGCGACCCGAGGAATAATACGTCGCCGTCAGGGTCCGCGCGGTTCCGGTTGAATTGTTTCGATCAATGATGGAGGTGAACTTGCCATCCAGCGCGCGGAACTTGATCTCGCTGCCCTTCCGGAACGTGAGCGTATGCGTTTTATCGGAATTTTTGACCAAGGTCGCGTTCACTCCCGCGGGCGGAGCAAAGGTGCCGTCGGGCATCTGCACGAACTCGAATGAGTCATTGCCCATCGTAACGGTGGTACGGGTATTGACCAATTGATCACCCAGCCAGCAGGCGACCAGTGCGCCGAGGGTGTACTCCTTGGCGGTCGCAGTGGGGTCATAAATATCGATCAAGGCTTTCAAGCCTACGTACAGAGGAACAACCTCCGCCGCCGTCGCGCGCTGCAAGGAGAAGTCGTTCGCGTGGCGAGTGAAGACCTGAATGTTGTAGCTGTGATTCCATCCCTTGCCCAAACCGGTGGGGTCATAGGTGCGGCGTGTCGTCGAATAGCGACGAGAGAGCGACAATCCATGCACGGATTCTCCCGCCAGCGTGAGATCGGTGGCATCGTGGAAGAACGAGCCGTTGGACATGTCAACCGGGTCGGACAGCCCCACACGGGTGAAGGGGCTGCTGCCGCTCTCCACCGAGGGCGTGGCATCGAAGTACCATGCGATCTTGGGTGACTCCAAGGTCCCGGCCGTGGTGAAAATGCCGCCCGACAAGCCGCCGGAAATACCCATCGTGGTGATTGTTTCATCGGATCGCGGCTGCGTCAGCATGTAGCCGGTGCCGGTATAGTCGTTATACCCCATCGCGTTATCCTTCGGGATAAGCAGCTGGCCGCCGGCCCGCAGACCGTCCTCAATGGAGGTCACCATCCGCGTGTCCGCGGCCGTCTTGGGATAGTTCACCAACAACGGGCGAACGCTCAGGTAATCGTCCCACGACTTCGCCAGATAGATCGGCTTGCCCAACTCCACCGAGCGCTGAAGCATACGAACGGTGGACGCACCTTCGCCATCGATCAGCTGTTCGATGGCAACGTGCTCCATCATGCTGAACCAAAAATTGGCCGCTATGCCAACGCGCTTCGAAAGGGCTTTGTCGGCGCTTTCACTACCGCTGGAAACAGCCGGCCACACTCCGATTTGGTTGAGTGGAAGATCCACATACGGCTTATCCGTCTGGCCGGTGATGCCCGCGTGATGCAGTAGATGGATGCGCGTCCGCGTCGCGGCTCCCGCGATCTCATTCAATTCAGAAAGGGCATTCAGGTATTGAAGCGACATCACATCGAGATTCTCGGTGAGGAGCTTCCGCTCGGAATCCTTGTACTTGGCGTCCGTGTACTCCGCCTGGCGACGAAGTCGGGCTTGGAGACGCCCGCCGACTTTGCCGAAACTATAAGAGACAACGTAACTGCCCGACCGGACCAACGGCGCCGCCTTGACCGTGTCCGTCCACTGCGGCTCTTCCAAGTCGCCAGTGGGGTAGATGTACGTGAAATCCACTTGGGCGTTTTCGGTCGGATCGAAATTGTCTTCCGTCACCTCCTTGTGGTCATCCAACCAAAGCTCACCACGCCGGTTCGTGTACCAAAGACCGATTTTTCGCCCCTGAAAATCCGACGTGTACGTCTTATATGTGATCCCGCCGATCTTGATTTCCAACTCAACACACCATTTTTCAGGAATTTGCAAGACCCCCGCCGCGTGAACATTTCCCTCGAACGCGCTCGGAAAGTCTTCGGGCAGTCCGGCGAGATATTGAAACTGAATCTTCCGTCCGCCCACCAGCTCCATGCCGGATAAAGCGGAGTTTTCAGACTCCAGTTTGGCGACAAGGGACGCGGAGTACTCCGACAGCTTCGTACGCAGGGCGGTCTTGCCAGCCAAAACCCCGGTGTAAGCCGTCGCCGAAGCGCTGCCTGCAACATTCGCCTGAATCCCCGCCGCCACAGCGCTGACCGCAGACGGCGAGTATCCTATGTTCGCCGCCTCCAAATCATAAGGCTGGTTGCGTTCATAAGTCTTGAATGACGGGACTAACTTATAAGCCTTGTCATTCCAAAGAAAAGATACCCATACATGAGGAATCTGGATGCTACCAGGATTCGGGTTCACGGGATGCTTTACGGATTCAAATTGTCCGGCAACCGCTCCCGGCTCAACCCCCAACCATGCGGACGCGTTAATCCCGTCATGACCCTCCGTGGCGACGGTAAATACTGAAAATTGGTACTTATAAGCGGTCTCCGGGAATCCGGACGCTTTAAACAAAGCCACCAACAACGCGGCGCAATCCATGTCATTGCCCTCCCGTTCAAGCGCGGTCAGATGAGCACCTCGCTTCAGCCCGGAATAAGGGGTGTATTCAATGGAGTTGCAGACCCATTCGTAGATGCGAACGGGATCGTGATTCAATCCATCGGCAATCGCCTGAATGTAGGGGGTTGCCTCATCAATAGAGGCCGGTGAGGCTTCCTCCCCAACCACAGACACGCAGCAAGTCACAAGAACACTCAGGCCTATAAGACAAACACGTATAATATTCACACTGAGATGGATTAAGGGTTGGGCGCGCTGGTGATGTTGCCTTCACGATCATACGTATAGCTGCGGTCACCATCATCGGTCAGCCGGTACAACTTGTCGTAGCTATACACCCTAAGACGCCCATCGGCCGGCTTACTCCCGGGGTCGTCTGGATCGGTTCCCAATGCGACTTCGATTGCATCTTGGATTCCGTCTCCATCGGTGTCGGTCTGATACCCCACCGGAGTACCATCATCGGCAGGAGAATTGTTTACCGATTTGGTACTATAGGTGAATCGCAGCTCCGAAACGATACTGTCGGCATGCCCCAAGCGCACTGCCAAGGCTTTTACAGTGGTACTAGCGGACAAAGTCAACGGAATCGAATAGATTGCGGACACCGCCGTAGGATCGGATCCGTCAGTGGTATAGTGAATAGTACTATCTGCTTGAGCGGCGATCGTCAAAGACTGCGGAGTCCTATAAGTGCCTGAGAGAAGACTGAATGACGGGGCCTCCAGCGTCGCAATAGGCCCCACGCCGTATTTTTGATATAGATAATCATGCACCCCCCTCCGCTCTGCTTCGCCCAATGCATGATCGTAGATCAGGATTTCGGCGATTTCTCCATGAAAGCTCATGCCGATGTTCGCATCGTAATCGTAATCATTGATTACATTCGCCTGGTCTCGGGTGTACGCCAACGCGCCGTTAAGCCAAAGCTCCTGAGTTGCTCCATCATAGCGACCCATCGCCAAATTATATTCAGGCGGAGTCGCTGCGGCAATTGTAGCCGCAGCCCCGTAGCTATTGATTACGGATTGCACGCTTGTCATATTCAACATGCGAAGCATATACCCCTTGGCACCCTCCGGATTTCCTTTCGCAATGATATTGGCTACAAAGGACCCACTCAATCGCTTTGATACCGCAATAACAGTTGAGTGATTCAACTTTAGCGAAGCTGATTTAGGAATAACGAAGCTTGAGTTTGGCGAATGCGTGAACAGTACGGTTGGCTTGTTTCGCAATTGAGGGCTCGCCGCAATAAACTTAGGCATCAACGTTATATTTTCTTGAACAGCGTGATTTAAGTTCCCTGATTGATCTTCCCACAGCTCAATCGGAGCATCGTTAGGCAGAGAAAGGGAATCCGCCCGCAACCAGAGCTTCAACCCCTGACGCGGCAACCCTATGGTGGAAGGATCGATGATTATCTTAGAGACAGCGGTCATCTCCTCAGCGGCATTGGGATTGGTGTACGGATAAGAGGCAAATCCCGCCTTCAGCTCAATCGCTTGAACAGTCGTATTATTCTCCACCAACACCCCTTCGGACGCGACTGGGGACAGCTCGGTGGGCGCATTGCCATCCACGGAGTAGTGGATAGCCCCACCCACCGTCGGCTCAAATCTGACGGTTTGCGCCTCCGCATACGTCCCCGTTTCCGGGATGATTTTCGGCTTGAGAGGAAGGGGAAGTGGAAGCGCATAGTTCTGCGCTATATAGCTGTCGATTTTCACCCTTTCCACCCCGGTCAGAACCTTGTCAAAAAAAAGAATTTCAGCGATCTCACCCTTGAACGGATAACCGTCGCCTCCGCCCCGGAGCCCTATACGAGCAGCGGTTGTGCCATGAACAAAGCCGTGGACACTCGGTACGCTCTCATCCACGAGAACTCCATCAGCATACAGCTGATGAAGAGCGGGCGATGCGATGACGGCAACCGATTTATATGCACTATCCTTGGTTGCGCCCGTCAGCGTCGAAGTTGTTTTAGAATAC
>JANJTQ010000235.1 GCA_024711005.1 Opitutaceae bacterium
GGCGCTGGGCTGTTTCTCGTGCGCGATGTCCGAGGAGGCGTTCGACGGTCTGAGCGTTTCGGTTCAGCGGGCTTTGGCGACTCGTGTGCGGTTGCACTCGGAGCCTCGGACGGAGACGCTTCGTTTTTTACTCTGATGGCACACCAGTTGGGGATCGGCCAGGCTGTCGAGGAATGCGCGGAGGCGCGTCTGTTCTCGCTGTGGAAGCGGGGCTTGTGGTCGGGGGACGTGCTGGAGCTCCCTTGGCGGGTGTGCGGCTGTTTGCTCGAGATGGACCGGGAGTTCGATGCGGCTCGGTTGGGGAGGGCTGGGTGATTTCTTTGGGGGGTGCGGCTTTTTGGGGGTGGGGGGCGTCCTTTGGTCTGACGATCCACGGATTTTCGACCGATATCCGGGTATCGTGAGGGACTAGGACACTCTGGGACTCCTCTCAGGCCCCGTGAGTTCAAACGCGACCATGTGCCAAACAGCCGATCAAGTTTTTGACGCGACCCTGAAGATAACGGGCGTGGATCGATCACGCGAGTTGCCAGGCAGGATTGAGTTTCAGAAAGTGGCGTTCCTGATCCACTTGGTCACGGGCTCGCTTGCCTATCGTTTCCATTGGGGGAAGCATGGGCCGTATTCGCCCACGTTGGCCGAGGACCTTGGGGAGTTCACCCGCAATGGAGAAGCTCCTCCCGAGGGCTCGCAAGCTTTCTTTGAATCGATCCAGGCTCTTCATAATCAGTCAGAGCGCAGGCCGCACGAGATCCTGGAACTGGTTGGATCCTACGCCTTCCTCACCGACCGTTTGGGCATGAAACCAGGAGAGGCGTTCAGCGATTTGCATGCAGACCCTTCGAAGCGGTTGCTTCTCGAGAAGTACTGCCCCGGCGCCAGTGCCGTGAACGTCAGCACGTTGTCGGATTTAACCCGGAAGGTCAAGACCCTTGTCCAGGATGCATTGAACGGGGCCATTGACCAGGATGCATTGGAACCGTCTGGCGTGTCCGATCAAGCCTAGGGTGTCACCTTGCTCAGCATCTTTTCAAGCGCACCTTTGAGCGTGGCTTCAAGCTCGGCTCTATTTATTGATGTCGTTGTGGTTTCAAGGAAGCAATGAACGACCAGTATCCAGGTGTTCCTCAGTCTCTCGATCGGGCTCACGAACTGGATGCTTCCGAGGTCTAAGCTTGCAGGCATCAATGAGAAGGCCCCTTCGTCCTCCTCTCCGAGGACGTTGATGTCCGCAACCCACCACTCGCACTTTACGTCGCCGCTTGCATTGAGTTCCTCTTGAAGAGACTTTCGAAACTCTTTGAGGCTATCGGTTTTCCCAGCCGCCCGGAGCGCCTTTCGAAGTTGAGACTTGTTCACCTCAAGTTGGCGCGAGTAGGCGGTACTTCGCTTGACTCGTGCGAAGATGTCCCGTTTCAGGCCACCTTCTTTTTCGACCAGCAGGCGGACGCTCTCATCGTTGAATCCAAACCATTCCGCGGAGTAGACTTTGGCTGCCAGTTCAGCGTTCGAATACGGCAACTTCTTCGTTTCGAAGAGCTTACACAGAGCACTGATCAAGTCGCACTCAAGAGACTTGACCGTTTTGTGGTAGGACGATGTGAGATAATCGTAGGCCCGGCTTTCGAGCAGGTGAGCCGCCGATGCGTGGACCTTTGTGGAGAACTTTACGGCATCGTTTTCCCATCTCACGTTGGACACTAGGTAGTCGACATTGACGACTCCGAACGACGCACCGGTTACCGACGCCGTGCGCATGAGATAATCGAGCCTATCGCAATCGACGCCTCCGCTCAGGAGGAATTGCATATAGCCTAGGCCTCCGTAGTACTTCCAGGCTCCTTTGTCGCCAATCATGTTGCCAACGAACGTTGATAGAGAATCGCTCCGGTGTGTTCCTGAGAATCTGCTTACTCGTTTGAGCTCCTCATATGCACTCGACAGTTCACTTTTATCAATGATGTGCTTGAGGATCTCTTGGACAACTGCGCGACTGGCGTCTTCGTGACTGAAATACTCTCCTTTCTCACCAAGGTGTTTCTTGGTTGCTTGTTCGTAGAGGTGGCTATATGGAAAGTGACCGATGTCATGAAGCAAGGCGATCAGTCGGGCCACTGCAATTTGTGTCTCGTCGATCTCGCTCCCGTGGCGTTGGACCAGAGTGCTCATCATCCGATGCATGGTGTGCATTGCCCCGAGGCTGTGAGAGAACCGCGAATAGTCGGCAGCGGGGTAGACCAGATATGCGAGCCCAAGTTGCCGGATCAGGCGCAGGCGCTGGAAGCATGGATGATCGATGATCTGCATTTCGAGGTCGGTGACGGCGATTTGACCGTGGACGGAGTCGGAGATTGTTCGTCGGATGCTCAGGAGGCTTGTGCTCATGGTTTAGAATGTACCTCGGAATCGTTGGCTTCGAGGAGTTTGTCGACGATGTACTTAGCTCGGGCGAGGAGTTCATCGTAGGTGACGACCTCGATGGTGTGCAGGGACTGGCGGAAGGTTTTGAACGCCTGGCGCTGTTCTTCGCCCATACGAGCTTGGTTGCCGATGAGGAGGACGGCAGAGGGGGGTGTGAGGTCGATGCCGGTCTGATTTGAGAGTGTCCTGCATGGCTCCTCGCTGAGCACGTCGCGGATGTAGGTCGCCAACTGGACGACCCCGCCCCCGAGGTCTTCAGCGGGCCGGAAGCCTCTGTCGTAGGACGCCATCAGTTGCTTGGTCGAGCCTTTGATTTCGACCAGCACGAAGGAGCGGCTGGGTGCGCCCGTCCTCATGAGGAAGTCAACGATTTTCTCTCCCGTCCCGTCTATGAGAGTTGGTCGAACGTGCGCCTCGGGCTGTTGGAGTTCGAGGAACTGGTGTTGGAGACCGATGGCGAACATCCACGTGTGTTCTTTGAAGAAGGGTTGCCAGTGGCGCTTTTCCTGCCAATCCCCCGCATTCAGGTGCTCCTCGAACTGTTGGAGGGCTTGGCTGCGGCGGGCGTGTTCGGCATGGAGTGCGAGGGCGTCGGCGATGTTTGGGGCTTGCTGTTGGAGGTGCTGGAGGAGGGCGGGGATGTCTGCGTCTTGGAATTGGGCTGCGTAGAGGGAGGCGGTGTCGGGACGAAGCGGCGGGACGACCTGGGTCGGGTTTGGGATGTTGCGGGCCAGGCCCAGTATTTGCTCTGGGGTCAGGTCGAGCCGGTTATCGTCGATGAGCGTTTGGAGTTGATCGGAGGAGAAGGAGGGAAGGGCAGCCGAGGCGTCTTCGGTGGGCAGGTACGGGGCGATCCGTTCCATGAACCGTAGAACGGCCTCGACTTGTTCCTGGTTGAGATGGCCGACAGCAGCTGCCTCTCGGGCCAATGCGTCAAGGGTGTCTCCCGTGTCTTGGAGCGTTGCGAAAGCAGCAAAGAGACTCGCCGCGGGATCGTGCCCAGCGCTTGCGATGTCGTTGAAGTTCAGCTCGCAGACGAAGTACCGTTCGAGGACGTATCGTTTGGGCTGTGTCGGGTGGTCCGTCACGTAGAGAACGGGCGTGAGGGCTGGGCCGACCCGTGCGCACAAGGCGCGGGTCTGACGGGCTGCGCTTTTGCCATTCTTGAAGGTCCCTCCCGCGCGGCCTTCGTCGTAGGCGACGTCGAGTTCCTCCAACGCCCTGGCTCCCCTGCGGTGACGGAAGTCTTGGCGAGTCGGGTACCTGGCTTCCAACAATGCGAGAACTGGGTGGCGCGGCATGGGCGAATCTCCTGGAATGTCCCTTTCGGTGTCGCGCCTTTGGCATCCTTCCTATGCTGGACTTTTTGTCCTTTCTCGGGTTCGCGGAACGGGAATGTGCGGCTTGTTTGGGGTGGGTGGCGTCTTTGGTGGGATGGCTTACATGGGCGATGTGGTTCGAGCGGTGGCGGCGTTGTTGGAGGCTGGGCGGGACGAGTTGGATGCGGCGATGATGGCGGCTGCGGGGGTGCCGATGGGGGCGATTCTGCCGTATTTCTCTTCGAATCTCGATGTGGATTCGTATCCTGCGTTGATGGTGTCGGAGTCTGCGGAGACGCGTGCTGCGCACGCGATGCCCGCGGTGTATCGGGAGGCGTTTGTTGTGAACGTGTGGGGAATGGTCCATCACGACGACGAAGCGATTCGTCAGGCGGGTTGTTTGCGGCTGGCCCACGCGGTGAAGGTTCGGATGAACGCTCGACATCAGGGGATCGAGATCAAGTCGGAGCTTGGGTACCTGCTGGAGTTCGAGGGTCCCGCGCCGATATCGGAGATCGTGTATCAGGGAGGACCTGGCGGGCCTTCGAGTCCTTTGGTCGTGGTTGGGAGCGGCTGGGAGGTGCGGGCTCTACAGCGTCCGTTCGTGTCGGCGTTTCGGGCGGTTTGCTCGGGTGTGGTGTTTGGGTGAGGTTAGGCTGGGGTTCAGTGTTCAGGGTTCGGGGTTCAGTGGTCATTCGGCGTGGAAGGCTTGTCGAAGGAGGGCGGCGGGAGGGCGTCGAGGGCTTGGAGTTGGGTTGGTTGACGAAGTTTCGTTGGAGTTGCGTTATGTATTGGGCGGCTCGCGTTGCGAGGTCTCCATACATGGCAAGGCCACCCAGGGGTTCCGTCCGCCCCTGGGGTGGTGTTTCGCGGTGCGGTTGGGTTTGGGCTGATGTTCGGTTCGGTTTGCGTTGAAGAGCTTATGAGCAAGAAGGACTTGGTTGTGATGGAGTTGACTCGTCGGGAGGCGGCGCTGATTTCGATCATTCGTCGCTTGGGGTTCGGGACGTTGGACAAGATCGGCGTTGCGAACGGGGAGCCGACCGTGGTGATGGCGACGACTCAGCGGGTGGACCTGACGAAGGCGGAGGAGGTGGAGCGGGCGGTTTTGGGGGGTTAGGTGAGGTCTAGGTGAGATAGAAGGGTTCACGGACGTGCGGCAGGTTTCCTTACGCATCGTCGGGTAATGCCGGAAGACCGAGCTCTCGACGCGAAATGTCCTCAAGCCAGCGCACGGCCTGTCCAAACTCCCAGATGGTGGTATGGAAGTCCGCCATGAAACCCCCCACTATGAAGGGGCGACCGTTCCACCTGAGGAAGCGTGTCCGATGTGCAGGCGTCGAGTGGGCGAGTTCTCCATAAATCACGCACTCAAGGACTTCGCGTCGAATCAACCTCTTGCCGTTCTCGACACAGCTGGACGGTGAGTCCAAAAAGCCGGTCAGCCACTTTCTTATCTTTCCGAAATCATCAACCCAGTCCTTAGACAGAGTCGAATCTTCCCACTCGGCAAGCCTCCCAAACGAGCAGGAGTCGTTTTTCTGCATGAACTGCCGCAAGGTGAGGACCAGGGCTGAGAGGGGCTCTCGATCAGGGAACTGGTCCGTCATGTCTACCTCGAACTTCCCGTCATCTTTCCGAGTTACCGTCATCGTGTAGCTGATGCCGGCGGACTTGTCCGCTAACGATCGGATGTACGACGACGTTCTGATTCGCTCCGCCAGCTCCACCACGCGCTCCAGCCGCTGCTTTGCATCCGCCGACAGTCCCTGATTTCCAGCCATGTTGAACCTGATTTCGGGGGGCGTGCGACTTTTCCTGCTCCGTCGGGTTCTTTGTTGGCGTAGCGTTGCTCTAGGACGGCCAGGGGTGCTCTGGAGTTCACGGAGGCTCGTGTCATGCGGATCTCGGACTTCTTGCACCCTCTTGGCCGGCTCCTTGAGCCGAGCCCGTTCGTGCTGATCGGTGCCGCGACCGGCGCGGTCGGCGGCTGGTTGTTTCCGAACGAGTTCGTCGGCCAGGCCGTGGTGTGGGGGTTCGCCCTGTTGCCTGTGGACGCGCTGACCGGCGTGTTGCGCTCGGTGTTGAAGGGCGAGGCCGTGTCGAGTGCGAAGCTGGCTCGGACGTTGGCCAAGGCCACCGCGTATGCGGCCGTGTTCTTCGTTCTGAGCGTGGCCACCCGCTTTGTGCGCGAGTTCGCGGGGATGCGGGAGACCGTTCTGGGCGGCGCGGCGACGGCGATGATCCTGGTGGAGGGCTATTCGATTTTGGAGAACTGCGCGGCAATCGGGCTGCCGGTTCCGAAGCGGTTCATGGAGATGATGCGTGGCGCGGACCACCACCCCGGCCCATCGGCCACCCCTCCGGAGGAGGGGAATGTCCACGAGGGGAGCGGTCGCGAGGTGGAGCGATGACCTATCGAGTGCGGATCGGTTTCCGGCACGGGCTGTCGTTCTTGTTTCCGCATGCCGGGGTTCGCGCGATTGCCGGCGTCGACGCTCGCGGCGTGGCGGAGCTGAGGGTGGCGTTCGACGTGATTCGGGCCGTTGCGGCGCGTTTCGGCGTTCGTCCCGCCGAGTGGGTTTTCGAGGTCGAGGAGGAGCGGAAGCGATGAGATCGTTTCGGTTCGCTTCGCGGCTGACTTTGGCCGAGGAGGGTCTGTATCGCGCGGAGGCGTTGCGGGTCGGGCACTGGGACTACCCGGGCCTGGACGGCGGACTGAGCGTGACTCCGGAGCTGCTGTCCGAGCTGTACCGCAACTTCAAGGGCGGCGCCAAGGGCTACGAGGTGCCCGTGGACGGGCCGTGCCGCGGCGGCGAGGCGCACAGCGACAGCGACGCGCACGACTGCGGCTGGGTGAAGGGTTTGGAGCTGAGCGCGGACGGGAACGTTTTGACCGCGCTCATCGAGATCACGAACGAGGACGTGCGCCAGATGGTGGACGAGGGTTCGTTGCGCTACTGCTCGAGCGAGCTGGACTTCGCTTGGTTCGACCCTGAGGACAAGCGCGAGAAACGGGTGTTCGAGGGGTTGGCGCTGACGAACCGGCCGTACATCAAGCGGCTGGCTCCGCTGGCGCCGGTGAACCTGGCGGAGTTCGAGGACGAGGTTGGGCCCCTCACCCCCAGCCCCTCTCCCCGGGGGGGCGAGGGGAGCGGGAAGGAAGGCTTTTTCAAGACAGGTGATGAGACTATGCCAATGACGTTGGAACAGGCGCAGGCCGAGATTGCGCGCCTCAAGGAACAGGTTGCTTCGGGCGATTCTACGGCTCGCCTGACCGAATTGCAGACGAAGCTGGCTGAGGCCGAGGCGCGGGAGAAGGCGTCGGCGGCTCAGCTGGCGGAGATGGACCTTCGCACGCGCGCCGTGCAGAAGCAGTTGCGTCTTTCGGACGCGACGGCTCGGCTGAAGGCGCTGGTGAACCGCGGCAAGCTGACGCGGCCGATGTACGAGCGGGCCGTTTCGCTGACGGACGCGTTGCTCGACGCCGAAGGCGGGACCGTGGTGAAGCTGGCCTCGAAGCGGAAGCTCGAAGAGGGCGGCGAGGCCGTGGACACGCTGGACGTGGTGGACCAGGTGCTCGACATTCTGGAGAGCCTTCCCGCTTCGATTTCGGACGACGCCGAGCTGGCCGAGGACGATGACGACGAGAAGAAGGACGAGGACGAGAAGCTCGAGGCGGCTGCGAAGGCGGCCATGAAGGAGGATCCGAAGCTGAGCCTCCACGACGCCTACGTGTTGGCCGAGCGCAAGGTGCGCGGAGGTGCGCGATGAAGGTTGTCAACGGTCGGATCGGTTCGTTCGTGTTCTACGATGCGACGGGGAACGGGAACCCGATCGCGGCTTACCAGTGCGTGAGTCTGGCGGACTCGACCGAGGTGACCGCGGCGAGCGCGGCGGGCATCCGGGGCGAGGTGGGCGACATCGTCGTTCCGACGCCGGTTTCGGGCGGCTTGGCCACTCGGCGCGTGATCGGCGTGACCGTGGGTTCGAGTTGGAACGGGAACGAGGTGAGCGTCTGCATGGACGGCAGCGTCCACGTGATGGCGAACGCGGGTGTGACGTTCACTCCGACGGCGATCGTGCATCCGGCGGCCACCGGAACGCGGACGACGACTCAGACGCCGTTCACGAACAACTTCGACATGCTGCTCCCTCAGGATCCGAAGTTCCCGGTCACCTACAACCTGAGCATGGTCGACGACACGGCTCTGCCTGCGGCGGGCCAGATCGTTTGGCCCTTGGGCTACCCGCTGGAGGCGGCGACGGCCCAGTACGACATCATCGCCGTCCACTTGGCGACGGCTCCGTTCTACGTGAGCGCAGGAGCGTAACGCGATGGCACAGACTTCAGCACACACCCACTACTCTCAGGTTCTGACGAACCTCTCGGTGCAGTTCCGTCCGCCGCTGCTGGTGGCGGACCGCGTGATCCGCAAGGTGAAGGTCGAGAGCGAGACCGACGTGTACGCCGTTTGGGACAAGTCGCTGTTCGACGCTCCGGACGACCACCGCGCGGACGGCGCTCCGGAGAACCAGAGCTCCATCGGCTGGCGGTACGAGCCGTACATCGTGGAGGCCCATGGTCTTCGGGACAAGATCACGAAGCGTGCTCGGAAGAACGCGGGTTCTCAGGTGGACCTCGAGGCTCGGAAGACGTACGCTCTGAAGCAGCGCGTGTTGAACGTGTTCGAGCGCGAGATCTTCGGATCGGGGGGTCTGCTTCGGACGTCTGCGAACAACGTCGCGGCGACGAACACGGACTGGACGAACCGCTCCACGATGACCCCTCGGGAGAACGTGAACGCGATCTGCCAAACGATCCAGAAGGCGAGCGGCTTGCGCCCGAACACCATCGCGCTGTCTCCGGCCGTCCTCGACCGGATCACCGAATGCGCGCAGTACAAGGAGGAGTCGAAGTACGTCACCGACCTGCGCGACGACGGCCGTCCGACCCGGCTCTACGGGCTGGAGGTGGTCGAGGTGGGTTCGCTGCTCAACGGCGCGAAGAAGGGCCAGGCGACGAGTCTGGACTACATCATCGGCGAAGACGTGTGGATCGGCTACGTCCCATCGGAGGGCGAGGTGGGCATCGAGATGATGGCGCATTCGATCTGCCTGTGGACGGAGGAGTACGCGCGCAAGTGGTGGGACGACGAAGCCGAGACGGACTGGGTCGCCTACAACTTCAACCGCGTTCCGAAGCTGGTCGCGAAGGAGTGCGGAGGACTCCTGACCTCGGTTCTGACTTCGTAAACAGATCGAGCATCCCCTGGGGAGGCGCCTGGCGACGAAGGCCCTCCCCTTGTGGCCAAGGCCAGTAACCCATCATGAAGCTCCTCGATTCTCCCGCCGCCGATCAGGCCCGCTGATGTACGCCAACGCCGATTCGGTCCGCACGCTGTGCCGCAACATTCGGTCCTCGATC
>JANJTQ010000272.1 GCA_024711005.1 Opitutaceae bacterium
TCGCGGGGGGCGTGAATTGACCCGCGTGGGAAAGGCGGCGACTGGTGCTGGCGGTGCGGGTGGAGACCGGACGCCCCCTTCGGGTCTTACGACTTTCGAACCTATCAGCCCCGCGGGGGTCGTCGGGTCTCCACCTGGGAGTAGTGTGCGCCGACCGACGACGATGCGTGCGGCGCACGAGGCGAAATACGGGATCGTCTCGTTTGTGTATCAGGCGCGCCGACCGTTTGCGCGGAGCCGGTTTCATCAGTTGATGAAAACGGGTGTGCCGGGCTTGCTGCGCGCGAAGGGCTTTTTTTGGACGCAGGAGCAGCCTGACGAGATGGCGTTTCTGTCGATTGCGGGCGGAGTCGTGCGATATGACACGCTCAATTATTGGTGGGCGGCGATGATTGAAAACGGGAAGGCGCGGCTGGAAGAACGGCCGGAGATGATTCGTGCGTTGTGGGTCGAGCCGCATGGCGACCGGCGACAGGAACTCGTTTTCATCGGGGTGGATCTGGACGAAACGGCGGTGCGCGCGGCGCTTGATGCGTGCCTGGTTTGATGCCGCGGGTTTCCCATGGGCGGCGAAATAACTGGAAACAACGCGGTCGGGAGAACGTCCAAGGGACGCGTGTCATTTGGAATCAAGGCAGGAGTCCGGATCGTGGGTGTTGGGCTGGCGGTAATGTTGGGCGTGCGCGCGGCGGAGAATGTCGCCCCGCCGGCGCCAGACGTGCTGGTGTATAACGATGGCGACCGCGTGCAGGGCCGGTTGATCGCACGCGAGGGAGACACGCTGGTATTTCGATCTCTGCGTTTTGGTGAACTGCGCGTGCAGATGTCCGAGGCCAGCATCATCACCGGGGGCGAATCGGTGGAGCCGCTGCCCGGACCTTTTGGTCTTGAGGCGCCGTCGGCAATCACCGGATCGCCGTATAAACTCACGGCGGCGCTTCGGGATTTCTTCGGTCCGTGGAGCGGGCGGTTTATGGTTTCAACGCAATCGGTTAGTGATGTCAGCGACCGCACCGACGTGGTGGTTGAGGCGACGATCAAGCGGAGTTGGACGAAGGACGAACTGAGCCTGACGGCACGCTACGATTACAACGAGACGGACGAGGTGAACACCTCGAACATCGTACGCGGAAACGGTATGTGGCGGCATGTGTTGCCCAAGCGTTTGTTCACCGTTTATCGGCCCTCGTATGAATGGAATCGCACCTCGACGATCGATGAGGTGCGCACCGATTACATTTTGCTTCAGCAGGAGGTGGGTCTTGGCCTGAAGGTGGTGGATCGCGACGATTGGAAGCTGCGCGTGGGTGTCGCCGAAAACTTTTTCAACACGTGGGACTTGGTGACCGATTCGCGACACGCTGCGCGGGTCGAATCCTTGTTTTTGGAGACGGATGTCAAACTGCCCTGGCGCATCATCGTCACCGAGCGAGCCGTGTATTATTACTCGTTTGAGACCGGCGGTGACGGCTGGGAGCACCAGTTCGAAGTGACCAAAAAACTCACCGACACGCTGAGCCTGGGGTTGCGGCACGAAGTGCGCTACAACGACCCGGATGTCCGGACGAGCGACTACTCGTTGCTGCGACTGCTGTTGGGATTCGATTTTTGAGCGACCCGCGGCGGGGTGGCGAGTGTCTGCCGTATCATCATTTTGGTTACGGACACAGCGGGACGCGTAAACGTCCATGTCCGCGTGCCGGTGGGGTCAAAGACGGTGACGACCGTCTCCACCAGGGGGCATCCGGGATCGACGCAGCGCGCGTCCGAAACAGTGACGACAGCATCGTCGTCGAGACGGAGAATTTCGCGCGTCCACCGCCGGATGGCCGCGGTGTGCTCGGGGTTGGGTGAGGACGCCGGGTCGCCGGTGCCTGGAATGAACGTGTGCACGGGCGAGGCGTGTTTTTTGTTCAACGATACGCTTTCGCCGTACGAATCACGCCTCGCACTTCAGCACGTAGACGACGCCCTTTTCGCTGCCGACGGCGAGGAATTGGTCGTCGGGGGACCAGGCGAGCTGGGTGGCGGGCGCGGGCATCTTGACGGTTGCGCGAAGCGGCTTGGGACGTTCGGGGCTCCAGAGCTGGAGCACGCCGTCGGTGCTGGCGGTGGCGAGGAGGCCGTGCGTGTGTTGAAAAGCCACGGCGCACACCTTGGCTTGGTGCGGCAACATCACGGGTTCGCGGCCTTCGGGGCCGGCGCCGGTGCAATCCCAGAGGCAGGCGTCTTGTCCGCCGCCGGTGGCGAGCCAGTGCGATTCGCGGTCGAAGGAGAGTTCCTTCACCTTGCCCTCGTAGCCGCTCATGTGGAATTCGTCGGTCGAGTCGGGAAGCCACAGGTGGACGCTCGGGTCCTGATTGCCGGAGACGAGCCAGCGGTTGTCGGGGGACCAGACGAGCGCGTGGATGCCGTTGGCGTAGGCGAATTCCTTTTGCGCGATAAAGTCGTCGGCGTCCCAGAGGCAGACTCCGCCGAAGTAGGCGGAGGCGAGGCAGCCGCCGGCAGGTTGCCAGGCGATCGCGCTGATGGTTTTGGGCGCGGGCTTGAAGGTGTGCAGGGTCGAACCGTCGGCGCGAAGAAAGACGAGCTGGCGGCCGGCGGCGACGGCGAGTTTCGCGCCATCGGGCGACCACGCCAGGTGTTCGATCCAGGCGCCGCCGGCCTCGGCCGACGAGGTGTGTTGGGCGGTGGTGGCGTCCCAGAATTTGACCTTTGCGTCTTGTCCACCGGTGGCGAGGAGGGCGGGTTGTGAGGGGTGCCAGGCGAGGCAATTGGCACCATCCTCGTGGCCCGGCAAATCGGTGCGGGCACCGTTGGTCGTGGCAAACAGGGAAACCGGACCCGAAGAAGCGGCCGCGGCGAGGCGGGTGCCATCAGCCGACCATCCGAGGTCGATCACGTAGTCGTCGAGCTGCGCGGCCCAATGCTTGGTGAGATTCATAAAGACGCCAAGTGAGCGCGGCTCGCCTGCGTGCGCAAGGCGGGAGTCGGCTGACGTGTGTCGATCTTTGAGTCGTCCAAACGGTCCTAGGCCGTAAACGATGCCGTTGGATTCAAGGTGGAACGCGATCTCCGAGCGCGTTTCGGCGAACGGTCTCAACGGCGCCCGGAGGTCACCGTCCACCTTTGTGTTTTGCCGGCCACAAGGCTCTCTAGGCGCTGTCTTCAAAATAAACCGATGCTACG
>JANJTQ010000276.1 GCA_024711005.1 Opitutaceae bacterium
GCCCCCACCCGGCGCGCCGTGTCGGGGGCCGGGGCCGCCCGTCCCCCGCCGCTCCTTAAGCAAACCGTCCGCAGGCTTCGCACGGCATGATCCGACCCCTTGGGTTCTTCGCGCCTTCGCGTCTTTGCGTTGGAAAATCCGGCGTCACACCCGTTACCGACGCCACCAGCTCGCCGGACGTACTGCCGTCGCGGATACAGCCGGCGACTCGGCGCTCGTCCCGCAGTCATTCACGGCGACCACCGTGTAAACGTAGGACCGCCGCGGAGACGCCGTTGCGTCCGTGAAGGTCGTGCCATCGGTGACCGACGCGAGTTCCGCCTTGGTCTCGCCGGGCGACTCCACCCGGATGACCTTGTAACTCGTGGCCAGCGCAACCGCGCTCCAGTTAAGCGTCACCGAATCCTTCCCCGGTTCCGCCGTCAACGTGGTCGGCGCCAGCGGAGGGAAAACTGCGGACACCGGAGCCGTCTCGACGCCTTCCTTCCCATTGGCCACTCCGGAAACCACGTAGTGATACGCAGTGCCCGGGCTCAAGCCTCCGTCGGAGAACGCCGGCGCGGTGATCATCGTGCCCACCACCGAGTACGGACCTTCCCGCAGGAGCGACCGTCTCACCACATAGGCGATCGCCTTGGGCGAGGGCGTCCACTCCAGCACGACCGAGTCGGCACCTTGCTTCACGCGCAGGTTAGTCGGTGCGCTTACCGGCGTAAGGACGCTCACAGAGGTCGACATCAGCCCGCGGGCATCGGACAACTCCGAAGACACCTTATAATGAGTGGTCTCGCTGTCGCCGAAGGGCCCCGTGTCGGTATAGCGCGTTTCGGTCACCCCGGACGCCACGATGGTATAGGGACCTTCGGGCGAAGCGGCGCGCCTCACCGTATAACCGGTAGCCCCTTCAACCGCTTGCCATTTCAAGGCCGCGCACCCCCGCTCGGCTTCGGCGAGCACTCCCTCCGGCGGCAAAATCGACGGCTTCACCGTAAAGTCCACTTCCGATACCTCCATTACTTGGGCGCCGTCCGACTTGAAATGAATGCGGTAGCGACTGTAGGCATCCGTCGTCTGCGGCCGGTAGGTCTTGGCCCACCTGCGGCCCACAAAATTCTGCTGCTTCCTCGAATCGATGGTCGTCCAGGTCTCGCCGTCTCTCGACCCTTGCAACTCCCACCCCTGAGGATCCCGGGCGGTGCTCACCATGCCGTTGATGATCGAGTACTCCCACAGCACCCAGCAGACATCGTCTTTGAAACGAAACTCCAACCAGGTACCTTCTCCGTTCTCGATTTTTGTCAGCCAGCTCGTCTGTCGAAATCCGTCGAACGTGCGCGGCGCCATTTTTTCGGATGCCTGGTCTCCCGTGCTGACAACGCCCCAGTCAGGCGACAACTCCGCGCCTTGCAGCCGGCCTACATGCTTATCGTGCAACTGGACCGCGGCGTTCACGCTCCCAGCCGATCCCAGCCAACACAGACTCAACGCAGTTAAAAAACACGCTTGGATTTTCATAAAAATAAACAAACGCCTCGGTCCGGACGCTGTCCGGAAACGCCAGGGGCAAAGCATAAACTTTCGCTTGGTCGCGACATCAAAAGGGTAAATCACACGCCGCCGTCTATTAGCGACGTCTATGGGGGACAACCCCTAATCGGTGATTCGACCAGGAACCAGCAGAAAAAATATCATCCTCTAGACCCGGATTTCCCCCACCCCTTCGGGCTCCTGGAGCCGTTGGCCCCGCCGTTCAACTCATCGTGATGCGAATCGCCGCCGCCGCCGTTCGCGCACGTTCACCGGCCTCGGCCGGCGTTTCCCCCGTCGCGACAATCACTCCAAGCCGACGGTGACCGCGGCACTCCGGCTTGCCAAAAAGCCGTACCTGACTTTCCGACACCCCCAAGGCTTCCGCCACACCGCTGATCACGGGCACCCCGTCCCCGTTCCCCAGCAGCGCCACGCTATGCGCCGGACGCAACAGGGTGATCGACGGCACCGGCAGTCCCAGAATCGCCCGCGCATGCAGCGCAAATTCACTCAACGCCTGACTGCCAATCGTCACCAACCCCGTGTCGTGCGGACGCGGGCTCACCTCGCTGAAAATCACCTCGTCGCCACAGACAAAACACTCGACGCCAAACAGCCCCCAACCACCCAAATCGCCCACCACGGTCTTCGCGATCGTCTGCGCCCGTTCCCAAGCCACGGGCGACATGAGACAGGGTTGCCAGCTCTCGCGATAGTCCCCGTCGATCTGCACATGCCCGATCGGCAGGCAGCACTGGATGCCATTCGCGGCCGACACCGTGAGCACGGTGATCTCGTAATCGAAGCGGACAAAGCCTTCGACAATGCAGCGCCCCGCCCCCGCTCGAGCGCCTTTCTGCGCGTAATCCCATGCGACCGTCATGTCGGCGGACGTTTTCACGACGCTCTGGCCGTGCCCGCTGGACGACATGAGCGGCTTTAACACGCAGGGAAAACCGAGTTCCTCCCCGGCCGCCCGCGCCTCCGCCTCGGAAGCGACGAAGCGATAAGGCGAGGTGGGCAGCTTCAATTCTTCCGCGACGACGCGCCGAATCCCTTCTCGGTTCATCGTAAGACGCGCCGCGCGCGCGGTCGGAACCACGCGCCGGCCGGTCGCCTCGAGTTCAACCAACACCTCGGTCGCGATCGCCTCGATCTCCGGCACGATCAGGTCGGGGTTCTCCTCCGCGACAACCCGCCTCAGCGCTTCGCCATCCAGCATGGAAAACACATGGCTGCGATGCGCCACCTGCATTGCAGGCGCGCCGGCGTAGCGATCGCACGCGATCACCTCGCACCCCAGCCGTTGCAGTTCGATCACGACTTCTTTGCCCAACTCGCCCGAGCCGAGAAGAAGAACGCGGGTCGCGCGCGATGAACAGGGTGGGGCAAAAGTTCCGGGTGTGAGCATGTGAAGTTCGAAGTGATGGGCGGAATCGTTTCAGAGGTAAAGTAACCTATTGGGTTACTCTTTGTTTGGATACCGGCATCAAGAGGGCACTTAACCGAGTGGCACTAAAATACATTCAATCCGACCGCTCGAAAAATGACCCGGGCCGCCTCGATGGCTTCCGCCGTCGGCGGCTGGGTCGCGGCCAGCGAATAAGGCCGGTCACCCAACGCCCACTTCGTCTCGCCCATCTTGTGAAAGGGCAACACCTCCACCCGCTCCACGGCGGGGCCAAGGCCCGCGACGAACGCGGCCAGCCCTTCGATGTTCTCGACCGCATCGGTGAGGCCGGGCACGAGCACGAAACGAATCCACATCGGACGTCCGCGCGCCGCCAGTCGTCGCGCGAAGGCCAGCGCCGGCTCGCGATCCCCCCCCGTCACCCGTCGGTAGGTCTCGGGCACAAACGATTTGATATCGAGCAACCACAGGTCGGTCAGCGCGAGGATCTCGTCATCCGCCCGGGCGCCGAGATGCCCGCTCGTATCGACCGCCGTGTGCAGCCCGAGAGCCTTCGCCCCTGCCAGCAGGGTCTTCACGAATCCCGGCTGCGCCAGCGGCTCGCCTCCACTGAGGGTCAACCCGCCGCGCTTCAGAAACACCCGCCGGCGGGCGATCGTCCCGAGCAACTCGTCGGCAAGCCGCAGTTCGCCGTTTTTCATGCAAACCGTGTCCGGGTTGTGGCAGTACAGGCAGCGCAACGGACAACCGCTCAGGAACAGCACGTGCCGGATGCCCGGCCCGTCAAGCATCCCGGCACTCTCCACCGAGTGCACGCGTCCGACCGGCAGGCGTCCGCGAATACTCACCGGCGTCGATTCGGTCACGGACAAGAGTGGAGACGCGAATGCCATGCTCACCGGGATCCGTGAAGCGTGCGGTTGATCACGTCGAGTTGCTGTTCGCGGCTCAGCTTGACGAAGTTCACCGCGTAGCCCGACACCCGGACCGTGAGCTGCGGATATTTTTCCGGATGAGCCATCGCATCCTCCAGCGTGGCGCGATCGAACACGTTGACATTCACGTGATGTCCGCCCGATGCGAAGTAACCGTCGATCAATCCGGTCAGATTGACCACCTGGCTGAGGGGGTCGCGGCCAAGCGCGGCGGGCACGATGCTGAACGTGTAACTGATGCCGTCCTGGGAATCCTGATACGGCAGCGACGCGACCGAAGCCATCGAGGCGATCGCGCCGGAACTGTCGCGACCGTGCATCGGATTGGCGCCGGGGGCGAAGGGTTCCCCGGAGCGGCGGCCATCGGGCGTGCCACCGGTTTTTTTACCGTACACGACATTCGAGGTGATCGTGAGCACCGACTGAGTGACCACGCTGTTGCGGTAGGTGGGTTGCTGGCGGAGTTTCGCCATGAACGTCTCGACGCACCACCGCGCGAGCGAGTCCACGCGGTCGTCGTCGTTGCCGAACTTCGGAAAATCGCCCTCGATGCGATAGTCCACCGCCAGGCCGGTTTCGTCGCGAATCACGTGAACCTTCGCATACTTCATCGCGGACAACGCGTCGGCCGCCACCGAGAGTCCGGCGATGCCGCAAGCCAGCGTGCGCAACACCTCGCGGTCATGCAGCGCCATCTGCAGGCGCTCATAACAATACTTGTCGTGCATGTAGTGGATGATGTTGAGCGCGCCCACATACTGGCCCGCGAGCCAGCCCATCATGTGTTCGAAAGCCGCCTTGACCTGCTCGTAGTCCAGTACATCGCCAAGGATACGCGCCGACGGAGGGGCCACCTGCACCCGTTGAATCTCGTCCACGCCGCCGTTGATGGCATAAAGGAGCGTCTTGCCGAGATTGGCCCGCGCGCCGAAAAACTGCATCTGCCGGCCCACGCGCATGGCCGAAACGCAGCAGGCGATGGCGTAGTCGTCCCCCCAATACTCCCGCATCAGATCGTCGTTCTCGTACTGGAGGGAACTGGTCTCGATCGAGGTGTGCGCGCAGAACTCCTTGAAGCTTTCCGGCAGGCGTTCCGACCAGAGCACCGTGAGGTTCGGCTCCGGAGCGGCGCCGAGATTGTGCAGCGTCTGGAGAAAACGAAAACAGCTCTTCGTAACGAGGGTGCGGCCGTCGAGTCCCATCCCGCCGAGCGACTCGGTTACCCAGGTGGGATCGCCGCTGAACAACTCGTTGTACTCCGGGGTGCGAGCGAAACGCACGAGTCGGAGCTTGAGCACGAGTTGGTCGATGAGTTCCTGCGCCCCGGCCTCGTCGAGCGTCCCCTCAACAAGATCGCGGGCGATATAAACATCCAGGAACGTCGCGATGCGCCCGACCGACATCGCCGCGCCATTCTGCTCCTTCACCGCGGCGAGGTAGCCGAAATAGGTCCATTGCACGGCCTCGGTCGCGTTGGCGGCGGGACGGCGCACATCGCAGCCATAGCCGGCCGCCATCGCGCGCAGTTCGCCGAGGGCGCGGATCTGCTCGGAGAGTTCCTCGCGTTCGCGAATGAGGTCGGCGGTCATGCCGGCGGCGGTGGCATGCGCGAGTTGGTCCTTTTTGTCCGCCACGAGCCGGTCGGTTCCGTAGAGGGCCACGCGTCGGTAGTCGCCGATGATGCGTCCGCGCCCATAGGCGTCGGGCAATCCGGTGATGATACCGACCGAGCGGCACAGGCGAATCTCGGGAGTGTACGCGTCAAAGACCCCCTCGTTGTGCGTCTTGCGATGTTTGAAAATCGCCGTCGTCGCGGGATCCACCGTGCGCCCCGCCGACTCGACGGCGGCCGCCGCCATGCGATATCCGCCGAACGGCATGAATGCGCGCTTCAGCGGCGCGTCGGTCTGCAAACCCACGACCACCTCGAGGTCCTGGTCGATATAGCCGGGCGCATGCGAACAAATGCCCGAGACCACCTTCGTATCCAGGTCAAGCATACCTCCGGGCGCTTCGTTTTCGCGGACGAGCAACTCGCGGATCTTTTCCCACAGCGCAAGCGTGCGGTCGGTGGGACCGCTCAGGAAGTCTCCGCCGCGCTCGTACGGACGATAGTTGCGCTGAATGAAGTCGCGCACGTCGATCCGGTCGTTCCAATGACCGGAGGCAAACGTGCGCCAGGGAGACACCGGCGCGGATTCGGAGATGAGGGACGGATTTTCCAGCAATGGCATAGGAATGAAAAAGGCCGGGAGTGTGCCGGAAATCGTTTTCGGGAGAGCCGCATACACGGGGATTTTTCATGCATATTTTGCCAAAATCACGCGGCGTATAAAAAGGATCGCCCGGCCAAAAACCGGATCATTATCTCCCGGCCTCTGTGTCTTCATTCATACCTTCCCGCACCCGCTGGTTAGTCGCCGCCGCCGCCGTCGGCATTCATGGATCCATCGGTGCCGTCTACGCCTACAGCGTCTACACCAAGCCCGTGATGGAAGCGCTCGGATGGCGCTACGAGCAGGTCACCCTCGCCTTCAGCCTGGCGATCGGCTGCCTCGGACTTTCGGCGGCGTTCCTCGGACGTTTCACCGAGCAATGGGGACCGCGCAAGAGCGGCATGCTCGCGGCACTGTGCTATGGCGGCGGCTTGTTGACGGCGGGCCTCGCGATCGCGCTGCGCATGCCGATGCTGTTTTATTTCGGGTATGGCGTGCTCGGCGGTCTCGGACTCGGCCTGGGCTACATCACCCCGGTGGCGACCTTGGTGAAATGGTTTCCCGACCGGCGCGGACTCGCCACGGGGCTCGCGATCATGGGCTTCGGTTTCGGCGCCCTCCTCGCCGGTCCTCTCGCGGTGCGGTTGATCGCGGCGGTCGGCCTGGCGAACACGTTCTTCATTTTAGGCGGAGGCTATTTCATCGTGATGATGTTCAGTGCCCGGACGCTCGCCGCTCCTCCCTCAGGCTGGCGCCCGGCCGGTTGGATAGAAAAAGCCAAAGACGAATCCGCGGATAAACATCCGACAAACGGTAAAGGTCTGAGCGCCCATCAAGCGGCGACCACCCCGCGCTTCGGCCTTCTGTGGTTGTTGTTTTTTATTCAGGTCACGTGCGGCATCGCGGTTATCTCGGCCGCCTCGCCGATGGCCCAGGAGATCGCCGGCCTGAGCGCAACCCGGGCCGCCGCGATGGTAGGGCTGATGGGATTGTTCAACGGCCTCGGACGCATCGGCTGGTCCTCGTTTTCAGACGTGATCGGACGCCCCGCCACGTTCGTCACATTCTGTGTGGTGCAAGGACTGGCGTTTTTCGCGCTGCCGACGATCACCCACCCGCTCGCATTTCAAGCGACGCTGTTCCTGATTATCAGCTGCTACGGCGGCGGCTTCGCCACCATGCCGGCCTATTTGAGCGACTTGTTCGGCACGCGACAGCTGGCGATCATCTACGGCTATATGCTGACCGCCTGGTCGGCGGCCGGTGTGATCGGTCCCATGCTCACCGCGACCGTGCGCGCCCACACCGGCGGTTTCGAAGGCACGCTCCGCTACGGAGCCATCGGCTTCGCCATCGCCTTGGTCCTGACGATGCTGATCCGGTGGGATGAAAAGCGCGCCCGCCGTGCGCATGGAACTCGACATTAACTTGAGCAAATCAATTCAACCTTGTTCTACCTACGTTCGCCACTTTCGGCACTGCCAGTGCTAATACCCTCGCATGCACGGACTTCCTCCGTGCGCCCGACCAACGCACCACACCACACGCACACCAGCACCATGAAATCGCACCTCCCCCTCTGTCTCGCGGCCACCTTCGTGTTGGCCGCTTCGGTTCACGGCCAGGCTCCGGCTCCCGCCGCAGATCCCGCCGCTCCCGCCCCAGTATCGGTCCAAGACGCCCTCACCAAGGGAACGGTCTCCGTCAACGCCCGGCTTCGCTACGAGTTCGTCGATCAGGAGGGCCTGGCCGACGCCGATGCCCTCACCGCCCGCCTCCGCCTCGGCTACACCACCAAACTCTACAATGGATTTCAGGCGATGATCGAAGGCGAGGCCGTCACCCCGATCATCAACGACTACTTCGATGGCACCGGCACCAATTCCTCCGGCTATGCCACCGTCGCCGATCCCGAGGTCTACAACCTCAATCAAGCCTGGGTCTCCTATACCGTCGAAAAAACCAAGGGCACCTTGGGTCGCCAGAAACTCATCTTCGACAACGCCCGCTTTATCGGCGACGTTGGCTGGCGCCAGAACGACCAGACCTTCGACGCCTTCGTCGTTCAGGACAAAACCTTCGCCAAAGCCGTGCTGACCTACGCCTATTTGGATCGGGTCAATCGCGTGTTCGACAACGAAACCGGCCCCGCCGCCGGTTCCAGCCAGCCCGACTGGGAATCCAATTCCCATCTCCTCAACGCAAGCTACGCCGGCCTGCCCATAGGCACGCTCACCGGCTACGCTTATCTGCTCGATCTCGACGCCCGTGGCCTCGGCAAGGCCGCCGCGCTCAGCAACTCCACGCAGACCTACGGGCTCAGCGTCACCGGCGCCGCCCCGATCGCCAGGGACCTCAAGGCAACCTACCGTCTCGAATACGCCCGCCAGTCCGACTACGACGACAGCGCGCTCAGCTACGAGACCGACTACTACCTCGCCGAACTGGGTGCCTCCTACGAAGCCCACAGCTTCGCCGTCGGGCATGAAGTGCTCGGCTCCGACAACGGCGTCGGCTTCAAGACCCCGCTCGCCACGCTGCACGCACATAACGGCTGGGCCGACGTCTTCCTTATCACGCCCACCGCCGGCCTCACCGACACCTACCTCAAAGCCGGCACCACGCTGCCGGGCAAAGTCGGCCTGTCCGCCTTGTATCATTTCTTCGGCACTGACGAGGGTCCGTCGCAAATCGGGCAGGAGCTCGACATCATGGCCACCTACAAGCTCAACAAGCAGCTCGGCTTCACCGCCAAGGCCGCCAAATTCTGGAGCGACGAAATCGGCTTCGCCGATCGCACCAAGTTTTGGCTCCAGGCCGACTACGTGTTCTGACCTACTCCGCGGGATGGACGGCACCATCCATCCCGCTCCCCGGACCGTCCGGCTTGGGTGTATCTACGGGTGATTTCGCGGGAGCGTCTCTAGCGTGAGCGACAGTCCGCCACTCGCCCGCGATTCCGACCCTCGCGAGCCTGCTCTACACCCAAGCCGAAACTTGCTTCGGGGGATTGGACCCCAAGCGAACAAAACGCAGCCCGACGAGGCTGCGTTTTTGCTTTCGGCTGCGTCAGTTGCGTCTCGCCCGTGAATCGAACCATGGACGGGACGACATGCCACCTCGGCATCCTCCGCAGGCAGGCTCCACGGTTAAAATTTCGGAACAGAAAACCTCAACCGCTTCTAAACACGGCACAAACACGCATTAAAACCGTTCATCATTATTCTTAAAACAATGATTCAACATAATCCGGATCCGGTATGCATTTAGCTGATAGGGCGGCGTGCGCGATTATGCGCGCCGTCTATGAACATTGCTCAGCTCAAAAAATCCGGTCACTGGCCCACGCTGGCCACGTCGTTTCTTTACTTCGACGTCAGCTTCATGGTTTGGACGCTCCTCGGCGCGCTCGGCGCCTTGATCGGGCCAAGCCTCCGGCTTAATTCCCAGGAAATATTCCTGATGGTTTCCCTGCCCATTCTGTCGGGGGCATTTTTGCGCATCGTGCTAAGTATGCTCGTGGATCGCATCGGCACCAAGCCCACCGGCATCCTCGCCCAGCTCGTCGTCATGGGCGGTTTGTTCGTGGCCTGGCAGTTCGGTGTTTCATCGCTGCAGCAGGCGTTGGTCCTCGGCCTCGTCCTCGGCGTGGCCGGCGCGAGTTTCGCCGTCGCGTTGCCGCAGTCCGGACGTTGGTACCCGCCCCACATGCAGGGCGTCGTGCTGGGTCTGGCCGGCGCGGGCAACGTCGGCGTCGTCATCGACCATCTCGCCGCTCCCCGCATCGCCGCGGTCTGGGGCTGGCAGGCCGTCTTCGGCGCGGCCCTCATCCCGCTGTCGCTGGCGTTTATTCTCTACGTCATTTTCTCCAAGGAACCTCCGGGTGATTTCAAAAAGAAGAAGCTCTCCGACTACATGGACCTGCTCAAACAACGCGACGCGCACTGGTTTTGTTTTTTCTACACGATCAGCTTCGGCGGCTTCGTCGGTCTCGCCACCGCCTTCGCCATCTACTTCCGCGACGAGTTCGGCCTGACTCCGGTCCACGCGGGCGAGTTCGCCGCGTTCTGCACCTTGGTCGGCGCGCTCGGCCGGCCGATGGGCGGTTCGATCGCGGATCGCGTCGGCGGCATCCGCGCCCTCGGGATTTTTTACTCCGTCGCCGGTCTCGCCCTGGTGATGGCAGCCCTCGTGCACAACCTCTGGCTCTGCGGCGCGGCGTTCTTCATCGCCTCCGGCGCGTTCGGCATGTGCAACGGCTCCGTCTTCCAACTCCTGCCCCAGCGTTTCGCCAAGGACATCAGCGTCATGACCGGCCTGGTCGGTTGCGGCGGCGGCCTGGGCGGTTTCGTGCTCGGCATGATGTTCGGCGCCTCCAAGGAACACACCGGGAGCTACGTCACCGGCATCCTGTTGTTCGCCGGCCTGTGCGGCATCGCCTTGATTGGAATGAAACTCGTCAAGACCCGGTGGCGCACCACGTGGGGCGCGACCGCCGCGGCCCGCATTTAAACGCCCGCCAACTTTCCAACCGTTCCAAAGCTCATACGCCTCCGTCGCCTTCATGCGACGGAGGCGTTTGGCGTTATCACCATGAAGCTCCACAGCACCGCCCACGGCATTCCCCGAAGTCCGGCCGACACCTCCGAGGACGCCTTTCGCGTACAGCCGCGCGACCAGAGCGTCATCGCCGCGCTCGCCGACGGGCTCGGCTCGAGCAAAGAGGGCGGTCCGGCCGCCGATCGCGCGGTCGCGATGATGACCGACTACTATCTCGCGCGTCCCCAGGGCTGGAGTTCTCGTCGCGCCCTGAGCGAGTTCGCCGCCCAGATCAACCGCATGTTCTTTCAAGAATCCCAGCTGCGGTACGACTCCCCCGAAATCCTTTGCACGGTCAGCGTCGTCGCCGTCGAGGGGCGTCAGCTCTACGGTTTCAACGTCGGCGACTCTCCCGTTTACCACTGGCGGCGGGGAGCGATCACCTTGCTCTCACACGCCCATGTCGTTGAGCAACCCGGCTTCAACCATGTGCTCAACCGTGCCATGGGGCTCGAACCCGTGGTCGATCCCCACTTCTTCGAGCTCACGCTCGAAGAGGGAGATATCGTGCTGCTGTGTTCCGATGGTGTTAGCAACGCACTGTCCGCCGAAAAACTGTCCCAACTCCTCGCGAAGGGCGCCGCCGCCCGCAGCATCGTCGCCAGTGCGGCCGAAGTCATTGCGGACAATCCCGACCTCGCCGACGACGCCAGCGCGGTCGTTCTCGGGTTCGCCGAGCTGGGCTGGGGCGGCGAGACCAACGCCCGCCCGCTCGAGGTTCTGCCTGCATTGCACAGCGGAGATCGGATCGACAGTCATCGTCTCATCCGCCCGCTCGAGGGAGCGGAACGTGTGTGGCTTGCGGAACGGGACGACGGCCTGCGCGAAGTGCTCAAGTTTCCTCCGCTCGAAGCCCGCGACGACGAAACCCGCCGGGATGGGTTTATCCGCGAGCTCTGGCAGGCCACCCGCATCGAGTCGCCCGACTTTGTCCGCGCTCGCGTGCCCACCGAGGGCACGTTGCGTTACTACGTAATGGAGTATGTCGACGCGCCGACGCTCCGCGAAAAACTGGCGGACGGCCCGTTTCGCGTCGAAGACGCCGTCGCCCTTGGACGGTTCCTTCTTGGCGCCTGCCAATTTCTGCTCAGCCGCGATTACGCGCACGGCGATATCAAGCCCGACAACATCCTTGTGCTCGGCACACCCGAGGGCGGATTGCGTTTTCAACTGCTCGATCTCGGCAGCGCCGCGGAAGTGTTTTCCGTGACCTCCCGGGCCGGCACGCCCAGCTACCTCGCACCCGAACGTTTCCGAAACGCCGCACTCTCGGAGCGCACGGAAATCTTCGCGATCGGCGTCACGTTGTATGAAGCACTTTCACGCGCCTACCCTTACGGGGAGGTGGAACGCTTTCAGACCCCGCGTTTCGACAGCGTTCCAAAGAGCCTCGTCCGCCTGAATCCCGCCGTTCCCGCCTGGCTGGAATCCGTGATCTTACGCGCCCTCGATCCTGAGGCGGAACGCCGCTACCAGAACTTTTCCGAGATGGTTTACGACCTCGATCATCCTGAAAACGTCCGCCCATGTTATCGCAAGGATGCTCCTCTGCTGGAACGAAATCCGCTACTTTTCTACAAACTGATTTGCCTGCTGTTATTCGTCGTAAACATCGCCCTGTTGATACGTCTTTTCGGTCGCCGATGAGCATGAGCGTTTTCAATTATCAAATCCAAAACTATTCACGCTTTTAATTCATCAGGTCACGGCCCGTGGCATCGGGAGTGCTAAACAGCATGCGTGACTGTCGCTCTCGATCCCACCGCTCCCGCATCCTTCTCTCCCACGCAGAAGGAATACCTCCAAGGTTTCATGGCCGGCGTGGCCGCCTCCGGCCAGTTCCCCCTTTCCGGCGGAGCGACGACCGCCGGGGCGCCCGGCTCCGACGTGGCGACGGCGGCTGTCGCCGAGCCAACCATTCACGGCACTCCGCTCGCCGATCTCTGCAAAGAGGAACGCTGGAAACACGCCGAGGATCCGCTGGATGCCTGGGAACGTCTCATCGCCCACGCCGACGCCGACCAGTTTCCCGACGCGGAAAACACCTATCGCTTCAAGACACACGGGCTCTTCTACGTCGCGCCCGCGCAGGACAGTTTCATGATTCGCCTGCGCATTCCCGCCTGCGAAATCACCGCCCATCAGTTTCATGGTCTCGCCAATCTCGCCGCCGAACTCGGCAATGGTCAGATCGATCTCACCACCCGCGGCAACATCCAGCTCCGCGAACTCCGGCCTCGCGATCTCGTGACCGTCCTGACCCGCGTGCAGGACCTCGGACTCACTTCGCGCGGCTCGGGCGCCGACAACATCCGCAACGTCACTGCCTCGCCCAACAGCGGTTTCGATCCCGACGAGCTCCTCGACGTGCGTCCTTACGCCAAGGCCGTCCACCACTACATTCTCAACCATCGCGACTGCTACGGACTCCCGCGCAAATTCAACATCTCCTTCGACAACGGCGGCAGCCTGACCGTCGCCGCCGACACCAACGACATCGCCTTCATCGCCACCCGCGTCACTGAAAACTCCGTTTCTCAGGTCTCAGGTCTCAGCCCTCAGGTTTCTCCGGGCCTCTACTTCCGTGTCCTCCTTGGCGGCATCACCGGCCACCAGGACTTTGCCCGCGACACCGGACTGCTGATCAAACCCGCCGAAGCCACCGTGCTTTCCGCCGCCATGGTCCGCGTCTTCATCGAAAACGGCGATCGCACCAATCGCAAAAAGGCCCGGCTTAAATACCTTCTCGATAAGTGGGGCTTCGATCGCTTCCTCGAAGAGGTTCAAAAAAAACTCTCGTTCCCGCTGGTGCGCGTCCCGCTCGCCGCTTGCGAACCCCGCCGCCCGCTCATCAAACACGGCTGGATCGGCGCCTACAAACAGGCCCAGCGCGGTTTCACTTCCATCGGCGTTGGCGTCCCTGTCGGCCGCATGTCCGCGAAACAAATGCATGGCCTCGCCACGCTCGCCGCCAATTTTGGCAAGGGCGACCTCCGCCTTACCGTCTGGCAGAACGTCATCATCCCGCACATTCCCGACGCGCTCGTCGCCTCCGCCTGCCGTCAGTTGAAGAGCCTCGGCTTCACCATTGAAGCCTCCAGCACCACCAGCGGCATCGTCGCCTGCACCGGCAGTCGCGGCTGCAAATACGCCGCGGCCGACACGAAGGGCGCCGCCGCCACCCTCGCCAAGCGCCTCGACTCATCGAACCTCTCCGTCGAGCAACCCGTCAACATCCACTTTACCGGCTGCTCCCATTCCTGCGCCCAGCATTACTGCGGAGACATCGGCTTCATCGGTGCGAAACAGCCCGAGGGCGGTGACGGTTTCCACGTCGTGCTCGGCGGGGGCCTGGACCACGAGCAGGGCATCGCCCGCGAGGTTTTCCGCGGAGTCCGCGCCGAGGAGGTTCCTGCCCTCACCGAAAAAATCCTCCGCGCCTACAACGAGCGCAAAACCTCCGGCGAAACCTTCGTCCAGTGGACCCGCCGCCACTCCGTCAAAGAACTCCAGGAATTCCTCTCCGAATAATCGTTCTCGTTCTCGTTCTCTTACTCTTACTCGTTCTCCGCCGCCGAGCTCTTCGACCAATCGCTCAACCCCTGACGAACGAGAACGAGAAAGAGTAAGAGAACGATTCGGAGATCAGCCCACCCTTTTTCATAACACTTTCCGATGTCCACCGTTCCTCTCATTCCCGAAACCGCGCCTTTCACCGCCGAGCAGCGCGCCTGGCTCAACGGCTTCCTCGCCGGCATCTTCAGCCGCTCCGCCGCCTCCAACGTAGGCCGTCCGCTTGCGGACGCTCCGGTCCTCGCGCCCCTCACCATCCTCTACGGCACGCAAACCGGCACCGCCGAAAGTCTCGCCAAGCAGGCTGCCAAGGAAGCCGGCAAACGCGGGTTCGCAGCCACCGTCCTCGACATGGCCGAGGTATCCGCCGATCAACTACCGAATCACGCCAATCTCCTGCTCATCACCAGCACCTACGGCGAGGGTGAGCCGCCGGATGCCGCCAAGCCCCTCCACTCCGCCCTCTCCAACGGATCCGCGCCTTCCCTCTCCTCGCTCCGCTACAGCGTTTGCGCCCTCGGCGACACCAATTACACGCTCTTCTGTCAGGCCGGAAAAGACTTCGACGCCCATCTCGAAAAACTCGGCGCCACCCGCATCACTCCGCGCACCGACTGCGACGTCGACTACGAGGAGCCTTTCACCGTGTGGCTCGACACCGCCCTCTCCGCCCTCGGCTCCGCTTCCGGCGCCGGCGCATCGCTGGCAACGTCCACGACCTCGGCCGAGCCCGCCGTCGAATCTTATTCCAAAAAGAACCCTTATTCCGCTCCCGTCCTGACCGTCCGCAACCTCAACGCCCCCGGTTCCGCCAAGGAGGTCAACCATGTCGAGTTCGACCTCACCGGCTCCGGTCTCGTTTACGAAGCCGGTGACGCCCTCGGTGTGATTCCGCAAAACTGTGCCGACCTCGTCTCCGCCGTCATCCAGGCCCTCGGCTGCGACGGCGAAGAAGCCGTCCCCACCCCCGTCGGCGAGTTGCCCCTGCGCACGGCGCTCACCCAGCACTATGACCTGGGCAAGCCCGCCCCCGCCCTCCTCGAACTTCTGAACGTAGCGGGGAGCGTGAGCGCCCCGACCACCCCCCACGTCCTCGACGCCCTCCTCGCCGCCGCCACGAAGCCCGCACCCGGTGCCTTTGTGGGTGCGCTGAAAAAAATCCAGCCCCGGCTCTACTCCATCTCCTCCTCGCCCAAGGCCCACCCCGATCAGGTTCATCTCACCGTCGGCGCCGTCCGCTACGAACTCAACGGACTCCCTCGCAAGGGCGTGTGCTCCACGTTCCTCGCCGAGCGCGCCCTGGCCCATGGAACCGCGGCTGTGTATGTCCATTCCAACAAAGCCTTCCGCCCGCCCGCCGATCCCACCGCTCCGATGATCATGGTCGGCCCGGGCACCGGCATCGCGCCCTTCCGCGCCTTCCTCGAAGAACGCGCCGCCACCGCCGCCCCGGGCAAAAACTGGCTCTTCTTCGGCGACCAGCGCGCCTCGACCGATTTCCTCTACCGCGACGAACTCACCGCGCTCCAGGCCTCCGGCGTGCTCACCCGTCTCGACCTCGCATTCTCCCGCGATCAAAAGGAAAAAATCTACGTCCAGAACCGCATGCTGGAAAACGCCGCCGAGCTCTACGCCTGGCTCGAAGCCGGAGCCTGTTTCTACGTCTGCGGCGACGCCTCCCGCATGGCCAAGGACGTCGATGTCGCCCTCCACCAGGTCGTCGAACTCGCCGGCAAAAAGTCTCCCGAGGAAGCCGCCGCCTACATCCAGTCCCTCAAAACCACGAAGCGCTACCAGCGCGACGTGTACTAAAAGGCTGAAAGACTGAAGGGCTGAAAAACTGAAAAATCCGCATCGCCGCCCGCTCTCTTCTTCAGCTCTTCAGCCTTTCAGTCCTTCAGCCCTTTTCTTCATGACCGAACCCGTCCACACGCTTATCGACGAACTCATCGAGTCCCAACGCCGCCTCGACACCCCGGTCGCGCGCTTCGCCGCTCAGCACGAACTCAACCCTTCAGCCCTTCGGTCGTTCAGCCCTTCTCTTATCCCGCTCTCCGCCCCCGGACCGGGCGAACAATACGCGTTCGAGGTCGATCTCGATTCCTGCACCGGTTGCAAAGCCTGCGTCGCCGGCTGCCACTCGCTCAACGGTCTCGACGAAAACGAAACCTGGCGCGACGTCGGCCTCGTCCTCGGTTCAACCCTTCAGCCTTTCAGTCCTTCAGCCCTTCAGCCCTTTGCGCAAACGGTCACCACCGCCTGCCATCATTGCGAGGATCCCGCGTGTCTGAATGGCTGTCCGGTTCTCGCCTACGAGAAAGACCCGACCACGGGCATCGTCGTCCACCTCGACGATCAGTGCATCGGTTGCAGCTACTGCGTGCTAAAGTGCCCGTATGAGGTTCCCAAATACAACGACCGGCTGGGCATCGTCCGCAAATGCGACATGTGCCACGGACGTCTCGCCGCCGGCGAAGCACCGGCTTGCGTGCAGGCCTGCCCCACCGAGGCCATCGCGATCGTGAAGGTTTCGACCTTCCGCTCGGAAAACCCCAACCCGGAACTCGCCGCGCTCAGCGGGGTGGACTCCGGCTACACCCGGCCCACCACCCGCTACATTTCCAAGAATCCGCTGCCCGCGAATCTTCGCGCCGCCGACGCCGACACCCTTCGTCCCCAACACGCCCACTACGCCCTCGTCCTCCTTCTCGTCCTGACCCAGCTCGGCCTGGGTGTCATGCTCGCCGCCACCGCAGGTCTCCCACTCGTGGGTGTGCGTTCATCCTTCAGCCCTTCAGCCCTTCAGTCTTTCGGTCTTTTGCTCTTCACCGCCGGCCTCGTCGCCAGCGTCGCCCACCTCGGACAACCCTTTCGCGCCTGGCGTGTCTTCCTCGGACTCCGTCGCTCCTGGCTGAGCCGCGAAGCCGTTCTTCTCGGCGCCGCCTTCCCCCTGCTGGCCTTCACGGCGCTGCCCCCCCTGCTCCCGGCAATTCCGCTCATCGGCCATTGGTCATTGGCCATTGGTCATTTCGCGCCGATTACCTCCATCGCCGCATTTCTCTTGGCGGGCTCAGGCGTCTTTTGCAGCGCGATGATCTACACCGACACCCGCCGCCACTTCTGGCGTCTCTCGCAGACGCTGGGTCGCATGACCGGCACCGTCGTCATCGCCGCCCTCGCCGCCATTGCCCTGGCCACCGGTGCCGCCGAGTGGTCCGTGTATGCCTCCCTCGCGCTTGCCGCCAAACTCACGCTCGAACACTCCACCGCCTTCGGCACCTCGACCTCCGCCCGTCTGCAACGCGGCCCGCTCCGCCGGCTCTGGGGCACGCGCATCATCATGGGCGGAACCACCCTCATGCTCTTCTTCTCCCACCACATGGATATCGGCCTGTTCTTCTTCGCCATCGGCGAACTGGTTGAACGCACCCTTTTCTTCCGTGCCGTCGATTCACCCAAAATGCCCGGCGTCCCCTCCGCCTAAAAATCGTTCTCGTTCTCTTACTCGTTCTC
>JANJTQ010000294.1 GCA_024711005.1 Opitutaceae bacterium
GCGCGAGTTTGCGCTCCTCGATCAGGCCCTCCCCGGCCACCTCAAACCGCTTCGTCCGGAGCGCACGGTCGCGGGTCTGGCCTTCACGGTGAAGAGCGCGCCCAACGTGAAGATCACGGGCGAGATGACCTTCCGCACCCAGATGCTCACCGAGCTGAAAGGCGATTCGATGGTCGTGTGGGACACGTCCAATGACGAGAAGGCCACGCTGTGGGGCGGGGTGATGACTGCCACCGCCGTTGGACTCGGTGTCAAAGGCGCGATCATCGACGGGGGCATCCGCGATACGCATCAGATTCTGGAAAAGGATTTCCCGGTGTTCTACAAGCACCGCATCCCGAACGGCTCGCTCGGCCGCTGCCTGATCACGCATTACCAGATTCCGATCAAGATCGGCGACGTGGTCATTTGTCCGGGCGACGTGGTGATGGGCGACATCGACGGAGTCGTCGTGGTGCCTCGCGACATTGCCTTCGACGTGCTGGTGCGCGCCGAAGAGATCAAGGCCAACGAAAAGAAGATTTTCTCCTGGGTCGCCGAGGGACAGACGCTTCATGAGATCACGGAGAAAGGCGGATACTTCTGAGCCGGCCGGGAAGTTTAGACCGGGCTCCGTAGCTGACGAGGCAACGAGGCTGTCCGATTCGAAGCAAAGCCCAGCCTCGTGACCTCGTCTGCTACGGGCTCGCTGGCGCTCGCATCTATGCGGTGCGGGCTCGCCGCAGGTTGTCGCAGACGATGGCCGCGGCGACGCCGGCATTGAGCGATTCGGCGCCGCCATAACGGGGAATCGTCACGAAACGCGTGACCGCCGCGCGTACGCCCGCCGAGAGTCCGCGGCCCTCGCTTCCGATTACCATCACGGCATCACGAAGGGCGGGCAACGTGTGCACGTCGTCTCCACCCAGATCGCAGCCGAGCACCGGTGCTCGGGCGTCGGCGAGCGCGGCGGGCAGATCGACCGTGAAGGTTTTGACGCGCGCGAATGAGCCCATGCTCGCGTTGATCACTTTTTGGGAAAATAGGTCGGCGCAGTCGGGGGAAAGCACCACGCGATCAAAGGCGAACCAGTCGGCGACGCGAAGCAACGTGCCGACGTTGCCGGGGTCTTGAACGCAATCGAGCGCGAGGGTGAGTCCTTGGGCGAGTGCGCCGGCCGGCAAGGTTTCTCGAGTGATCCGTCCGACCGCGAAGACCTCGGAGGGAGTGGGGAAGTGGCTGATGCGCGCCATCTCCTCGGTCGCCACGGTTACTGGAAGAGACTTGGGGCCTGCGGGGTTTTTCCATGCGGCGGTCGCGTACAGTTCGGCGAAGGTGACGCCGGCGGCGAGCAACTCGGCGACGACCTTTGGATTCTCGACGACGTAAAGGCCCTCCGCTTCGCGGGTCTTTTTCTCGCGCAAAGCGCGGAGTCGGGAGAGTTGGGCCTTCGTCAGCATGGCGGATGAGACAACTCCGTCACCGATCAAAGGCAAAGCAAACGCACGATGCGGCCGGGGGCTGTCCGGGATTTGGTTTTCGGATGATTTTACGGGCGTAGGCCGTGTTTCGAGCGAAGCGACAGTCCGCCACTCGCTCACGCTTCGAACCGCGCCTGCAAGCAGGCGGCCTACTCCGGAAAATCAAGTCCCCGGCGTGTCGGGCGATGGGGTCGAATTTTCGGCTTCGAGTCCCCAACTGAGGTACCTCAAGTAATGTTCGGCCATGCGCGTTTCGGCGTCGCTGGGTGTATGTGGAAACGCGTGGACCGTCTTGAGGTCGATGCCGGTCCATCGCGCGACGGACTCTGCCATGGCGGGATCTGTGTCCATGATGCTCTCCGTTTTCCAATCGCGATCCCACAAAAACTCGTTCTCGAGTCCGTCAGCACCGAGCAGATCGCACCACACCTCGCGAGTGAGGTTTTCGGAGCGGTACCCGCGCGGGTCGTTTGGATCGATGTCGAGATCGTCGAGAAGTCCCAGGTTCGGCTCGCTGTTCTCGTTCTGCGTCGCGAGCAAGAGCCTGATGCTGGTCCATGCCGCCCGGCGGGCGGTATCGCCGAACTCATCGTCATCGAGTTCGACCTCCACCGAGCCCAAGGTTTGGTTGAGAAGCTCGACAATCATCGCTTCCTGGTATCCCGGATGACCCTGCTCGGGAACGGGAATGTCCTCCAGCAACGCTTGGAAGACTTCGTGGAGGGCGTAGATGAATTCGCCCTTCTCCATTCGCTGCAGCGTGGGTTCGTCGACGGCTTCCGTGACGGAAGTGGACTCCAGCAGTGCGAGGAGTTTATCGAGGGGGTGGATAGTTGCTGGTTTGTCTGAGCGACGATCTGGGCCAGGAAGGTTTCTGTGGGAAACCCTTTTTGGGTCGAGATATCGCCCGCTTTGGCGACGAACATCAGAGCCGCCGCCACCAGCGCCAGTTTGCCGGCGAGCGAGAGCCGTTGTTTGATGTCCGCGTTTTCAGAGGCGTTTAAATCTTTTTTGGTGAAGAGGGAGGGCTTGGCTAAAAGCAGACACCCGGCAAGGAGCGGGATGGCGACCTCCACGAGCGAGGCGGTTTGGTCAGCGTTCATTTGAGCGTGGAATGCAGGGGTGTTGGAGAGGTGCGGTTCTAGTTCACTGGAGCATGCCGAGGCCGGTCAGGCTGATGGGTGACGAGTTCCTGTAGCATGTCCAAGCCAAAGCCGCGGTTGCCCCCGCGCCTAACCCGCAATCTATTGCATCGGCGCATCGCTGACACGTGTTGGCTCCCTCCGCTTATTCCCACTTCCCATGAGCTTTTTCCCCCGCCCGTTTCATCGTCTTCTTTTCTGCATCTTCGCATTCGCCGTCTGCGCCGGCTTGCACGCTGCGCCCGTCGGTTGGTCGTGGGTCGGAGCGGTCACCGCGGACGCGGCCGTCGTCACCGCCCGCATCGAGGCGGCCGGCCCGGCGGGGATTCGTATCGGAAACTCAACTACGACCCTCAAGCCCGAGCTCACCGCACCGATGGAGGGTGGAGTTCTGCATCGCTTTGTTTTGGCCGGGTTGAAACCCGACACCGCCTACGCCTACCGCTTCGTGGACGCCGGTGGCGCGCCGCTCGACGATGAACCGCGCTCTTTCCGGACCTTCCCCGCTCCCGGCAAACCCGCCAGTTTTCGTTTTGTCGTCAGTTCCTGCGCCAACGGCAAGGATTCGCCCGTCTTCACCGCCGCGGCCAAACAAGGTGCCCGCTTTTTCCTGCACACCGGTGACTTTCATTACTACAACATCGCGGAAAATCGGGTGGAGGCTTTTCGCGCCGCTTACGACGCCCACCTTTCCAGCCTCCGGCTGCGCGCAATGTTGGCCGCCATTCCGCTGATTTATCAGTGGGACGACCACGACTTCGGTCCGAACGACAGCAACAAGAACAGCCCCAGCCGTGAGGCGTCCTTGCGCAACTACCGCGAACTCGTCCCGCACTATCCGCTCACCGTTGCAGCCGATGCGAATGCGCCGGTCGATCAGGCGTTCACCGTGGGCCGCGTTCGCTTTATTCTTTCCGATCTGCGCAGCCAACGGGATCCCGATGCGTTGCGCATGATGAGTCCGACGCAAGACGCCTGGCTGCGCGCCCAACTGCTCGCCGCGCGCGATGGCGGCAGTCCGTTGATTTTTTGGGTGAGCTCCGTGCCTTGGAACGGTCGTGCCACCAAGGCCGATCGCTGGCAGGGCTACCCGGCTCATCGCGCCGAGATCGCCGACTTTATCAAAGCCAACGGACTCGCCGGCAAAGTCGTCATCCTCTCCGGCGACGCGCATATGACCGCCATCGACGACGGCTCGCGGAGCGATTTTGCCACGGGCGGCGGCGCCCCCATTCGTGTTTTTCAAGCCGGCCCCATCGCCAATGTCGGCAGCTACAAGGGTGGTCCCTACAGTCATGGCGCTCGCTACAAAACCGAGTCCAAGAAAGAGCACCTCCATCAATTTGGCGTGGTGGATATCGAGGATGACGGGAAACGCATTCGCGTCAGGTGGAGCGGCCGTCAGGGCGCCGATGGTGTGGGCGACGAGGTGTTGCTTTCGGACCGGGATGCCGAAGGGCCGATTCAGTTCGAGTTTACCGTGCCGTGACCCCGGACGCCCTCGTCCCGGGCGGCCCGTTCAAGCGGTTTGGCCGGGCACGCTGCGCACGTCTTGGAGCACCGGGCTGTGGGCGAGCAACTCGCGCACCTCGACGGTGAGGCCGATGGACAGGCCGGGGCAGCCGCGGGCGATCTCGGTTGCGGCGTCGAGACTGCCGGCCTTGATCACCACATAGCCGCCGACGACTTCCTTTGCCTCGGCGAAAGGTCCGTCGGTGATGCGTTCGCCGTGCGTTCCGGAGACGACGCGACCGGTCAGCGCGAGCGGATGGCCTTCGCGCAGTTGGTCCTTGGCCAGCAGGGTGGTGACCCATTGGTTCCAGCGTTCCGTGAGTTCGATGCGTTGAGCGGGGGTCAGGTGGGCGTGGCTTTCCTCTCCGGCATTACGAAAAAGAAGGAGGTAGTCGGACTGCGTGGATTGCGGCGAGGAGCTCATGGGCAAGGGCGGCGAGGTTGGGACGGAGGTTTTTAAGACGTGGGGGCGGCGCAAGGTTTCAATCGGGTGCGATCAAGCCTCGGCGAGTGGAAAGGTATCGAGCCACTTATGTTCCTGATGGCAGCGGATGCGTAAGCTGAGCGGTCCGGCCGGGGAGATTTTCAGCACCGCCGAGTGACTGCCCGGCGAACGCACGGACTCCAGCGCGGAGACGTTGAACTGCCGCAATGGTTGGCCCGAAACGGGGTTGTTGCGCTGCCACGGGTTGTCCTTGTTCCACACCAAATCGCCGATGTGCGCGTGCCCGTGCATCACGAGTTTCACGTTGGCCGGAAGCGGCAACAAGCGCCCCATCAGGCCGGACGGTTTTTGTCCGCCGGGTAGCGCGTAGTGCGACGCGATCATCACCGGACCGGCGAACCCGGCCATCGCTTGCGACAGGCGCGTGTAGCTTGCTTGGTCGTGAGGGTAACGTTCCGGAATTCTTCCGCTCACACCGCCATGCGTCGTAAACCAATCACCGCCGGGATGCGCGTGGTCGCCCATGAATACGGCCAGACACCCACCGATCCGGCGGGCGAAGAAGAAGTCGTCCAGGCGTTCCATCGTGTGCCAGTTGGGTTCGGCGCGGGTACGTTCCCAGAGGGGGTGGTGATCGATGTCGCGGGCTCGTTTAAGGTCCACGTCATGATTTCCCAACAGATAGCAAACGGGCAGATTGAGCCGGGCCAGTTGCCGGATGAAGAGGTCGGCGACCTGTTCGAGTGCGGCTTCGTCCGGACCACGCAAAGCATCGCCGAGGCACCAGACCGCATCCAGTTTCTGGTCGGTCGCCAGCATATCGTCCACCGCGGCGGAGAGCGTCGCCAACGCGTCGGCGGGCTCGCTCTGCTGGATGTCCGAAATCACCCAAACCCGGGCGGACGTCCCTTGGCAGGGAAGTTGCGGGGATGCCCTTAAATCGAAGTCCGACATGCGCCGAGGGTGATAAGTCACCCGCATCGATACGCAATGCTCGCCCTTGGGCCGGTTGAAATTCCCGCCGGGAGAGGAGGGCGGTTGAGGAACCGATGCCGGGACGGCGGGTCGCGCCGTCTCGTGAACTTCGAGTCGTGGCTGATCCTTGTTGGCGCCTTGCTTCTGTTGATGGGGCTTTGCACGGCCCTCGTGACCCGGCTGCCGTTCACCGGGACGATGGTTTACCTCGGGATCGGCATCGGGCTCGGCCCGGCGGGCTGGCATGTTTTGCATTTGGATCCGCAGGAGCAGGTCGCGTTGTTCCATCGCGCGTCGGAGGCGGCGGTGGTGATCTCCTTGTTCACGGTGGGGATGAAGCTGAGGATGCCGCTGCGTGATCCCCGGTGGATGCCGCCGGTGTTGCTGGCGTTTGGTTCGATGACTGTGACCGTGGGGCTGATCACGTTGGCGGGCCTGTGGGCTTTGCAACTTTCGCTGGGCGCGGCCGTGTTGCTTGGAGCGATCCTGGCACCCACCGATCCGGTGCTTGCTTCCGACCTGCAACTCAAGAACCCGCATGATCGAGCCGAATTGCGCCTGACATTGACGGGTGAGGCGGGACTCAACGACGGCACGGCGTTTCCCTTTGTGATGCTTGGGCTGGGCTTGCTGGGCCTCCACGATTTGGGCGAAGGCGGCTGGCGCTGGTGGGCCGTCGACGTGGTCTGGGCAATCGCGGGCGGCTTGGGCATCGGAGCGGCGTTGGGCTACGGCACGGGCCGGTTGATTGTGTATTTGCGGAAGCGGGACCGCGAGGGCGCGGCGCTCGACGAATACCTGCTGCTCGGGCTCATCGGGCTGGCATATGCCGGCGCGATCAAGCTTCACGCCTACGGGTTTCTTTCGGTTTTCGCCGCCGGGGTGGCGGTCCGCGCGGTGGAATGGCACTTCAGCGAAGCGAAGGTCGGCGGTGCGAAAGCCCCGCGTTTGTCCGACGGCGATTCCGACCGGGATCCCACCGCCGAGCCGCAGCGGATGGCGGAAGCGATGCTGTCGCTGAACGAGCAACTGGAGCGCGTCCTCGAAGTCGGCATGGTGCTGCTTGTCGGTGCCGCTCTCTGGGTGGTGGGACTGCCAATGGAAGCGCTTTGGTTTGTCCCCCTGCTGTTTTGCGTGCTGCGTCCACTCGCGGTGAGTCTGTTGCTGGTCGCGAGGCGGTTCGGGCGTAGACAAGGGGCCGGCATGGCTTGGTTTGGCATTCGCGGGATCGGGTCGATTTATTATCTGATGTACGCCATCGATCATGGGCTTCCGGAGGATGTCGCGCGGACATTGACCTCGCTGACCTTCACCGTGGTGGCCGCCTCCATCGTCCTGCATGGCGTGTCGGTCACGCCGCTGCTCAAGCACGTGCTGCGCGGAGGCTAGTCGCCTGTGCGGTCCCGCCCCGCAGTCCGCCGCATTACCGCGGACGGCGCAACATCGGCACCAGTCGCGGCGACGAGCCAACTTGAATGACGCCCAGAGATTCGAAGCCCAGGCGTTGATAAAGGGAGATGTTTCGTGGATTCGATGATTCCAGATATGCGGGCACCCGTTCCCGGTCGCAGCGATCGAGCGCGTGTCGCATGAGGGCGTTGCCCAAGCCTTTTCCCTGGTCCTTCGGATCGACTCCGATGAGCGGCAAGTACCAGTGCGGCTCCGCAGGGTGAAACGAGCCCATCTGTTCGAAGACGCCGAAAATCTCATCACGAATCGATTCCGGTGCCGTGCGCCGCACCAACTCGACCATCGCTTCTTCGTCCGGCTGGACACCGGGGGGAAGCCAGAGCGCCACGCCCGCATAGTCTTCGATGCCGAATGCGCCTCCGCTCGCGAAGGCGGAGCCCCCGAATGCCTGCGCCAGACGTGGCATGTTGACCAGGTAGTCATGAGGATCGGGCCAGGTCCAGCGGGTGGCCGGGTCGGCGGAGAAGGACAATACGATGGTGCTGATGGCGTGCGCCGTGTCATTGGGGGTGAGGGTGGTGACGACGGTGCTTTCTGAAGCGGGGGTTTTCATGGCGAGTGGGGATGGGGTGGGGCGACGGTCCGGACGCGAAGGCCGGCCGCAGCATGTCGGACAATGGCGCAATGTGATGCCCGCGCTGACGCTCGCAATCGGGCGGGGTGGTTTTTAACCCGCCCTCGGTTGAAGCTAGCGGTCCGCGGCCGGAACCGGGGTGGAAGTTGCCGCCGCCGGGGATGGATCGGCTTGCTTCGGATCGCTCTCATCCTGCGATCGGATCTCCTTCAACTGTGCCGGAAAGGATGAGTGATGAATCGTCTCGCCCGGTTTGAGAGGGCGGATGGACGTCGCCTCGAGTTCAAAGTTTTCACCCGCGAGATAGAAACGAGCCTCGATTTCCACGTGGGAGCCTTTGGCGATCTCGGTCGGAGGACTTTTGTGGATGGGCAGGTTGAGAGGGCGGGTCTCCTTAGTCTCGGGTATCCAGAGATACGGGCCTTCCTCGTCGGTGAAAAATATCCCTCGAGTTTTGAAGACCTGCTTGTTTTGCATGAACGGATAAATCACGGGCGTGGGCAGGAGACGACCGTCTATCCAGTCGGCGTCGCCGGTGGTGTTCTCAAGCCCTTCGCCCAGCGCAACCCACTGCATATCGGAGCTGGAACGGTAGGCGTCTTTTTCGGGGTCATGGGCGATCTCGACCGCGTGGATGATTTTGCCGGCTTCGATTTTGATCAGGAGTTCTTTCTCGTATTGAGAGCCAAACCCCATGTGCACATAGCGAACCAGTTCGCCCCTCGGGAAGCGCAGCGTGCCCGTGAACCAATCGGCCTTCATCGGGTAGGCGGCTTCCGCGCCGAGCACCTTGTCCAGGGGAATCAGTTCTTTGGTTCTCGTGTGTTTCCCTTCCGCATCCTTCTCGTAGCGCTCGCGGTAAAGAGCGGTGAGCAGCAGCTGATCTTCCTCGATTTTCCAGTGTCCGATGTAGCCTCGCCAATTGGCCGTGGACTGGAATTCGAACAGGTTGTCGGGTCGGGGCCGGTCTTTTGAAAAGGCGTCTTCGAGCGGCGTGGAAAACATGCTCAAGGTCTCGCCTTTGTATTCGATGCGCTCCGGCATCTGGGCAGTGGCAAACAGGAGGCGGACGGGAAGCAGCGCAAGGATGAGCAGCAGGGAGGTTTTCATCGAAGGAGTGCGAGGGTTGCGGACAAGGCGTGGAGGGCGGGGCCGTTCCTGAATACGAGGAATCGGGCGGTCTGGTCGAGTACGCCGATGGACTTGGTGCCGCAGTGTAATGATTTTATGGCCGGCTATTAGCCGACGAGTTACCGCAGGAACAAAGAGGCGATAGGAGAAGCCCTTGCGGCGCGGACGCAGTCACCGGGAGTAGCGGCGGCGGACCTCGGCTTCAAAGCGTTTGCCAGGTTGAAGGTCGTGGCGGAAGGCGCCGGCCTGATGCACGAGGAAGATGCGGATCTCTCCATGGTCGACGGTCATGAAGGTGTTGTAGGCGCCGCCATGACCGAACTCCGTGCCATCGGGCGATGCGCTCATGCCAAAACCATAACGCGAGATGATGGCCTCGCCGGTCTGTTTGGTGGTCATGGCGCGTACCGATTCGGATGAGAGGTAACGTTTGCCCTCATATACGCCGCCGTTGAGGAGCATCTGGCAGAAGCGGGCCAGGTCGCGGGCGGTCGAGAAGAGTCCGCCACCTGGTGCGACCTGGCGTGAGCGGGCGTTTAGCGGATAGGTCAGGTACCGGATCGGTGTCTCGACGAGGGCGGTTTTGTCGTCCTTGGTCGTGTAGGTCTTGGCGAGGCGGGCGAGTTGCCCGGGTGTCGGGAAGAACGTGGTGTCCGACATGCCGAGCGGGGTGAGGAGACGATCTTGAAGAAATCGGTCGAACGGTTGTCCGCTCAGTCGCTCGATGATCAGCGCGGCGACATCGAGGCCGGTATTGGTGTAAAAATAGGCGGTGCCGGGGTCGGTGATGAGTGGATCGCGGAGGTCGAACTTGACGGACTCGGCCAAGGAAAGTGCATCGATGGGCGCGGGGTTTGTAGCGTTAAAACGGATACCGCTGGTGTGGGTGAGCAGGTGGCGGATGAGAATGGGAGAGGCGGGCGGTCGCAGGGTGCCGTCGGGTTGGCGGACTTGGACGTGGGCGAATTCGGAAAGGTAGTCGGAGGCAGGGGCGTTTACGCTGATGCGGCCCTCGTCCACGAGCATCATGAAGGCGGCGGCGGTGAGGGGTTTGGTCATTGAGGCGATCCAGAAAAGGGAGTCGCCACGCATCGGACGGCGCGCGGCGAGATCGGCGTAGCCGACGGCTTCGAGGTGGAGGATGCGGTCTTTGTCGGCGACGAGCATCACGGCTCCGGCGAGGACGCGGTCTTCGACGAGCGGTTGGAGCACGGGAGAGAAAACATCCACGGCATGCAAGGTGGGCACGACGGCGCAGAAGCAAAGCGCGACAAATGCGGGATGGGTTGGCGCGAAGGTCATGGCGGTCGACGGACTGACCGCGCGCGGGCGGACGGGTGCCGGGAAGCGTCGGGTTTTGGCGTGGAAATCCAGCCTCATTACCTAGGCTGCTACGGTGAATGGCATCGGGTGGGTCGTTACTTGATCGAGGTGGATGGTTGCTCAACTCCCCTTGCGGTAGCCGGATGTACTGTCTGTTCAACCGGCGGAATCAAAGCGGCCGAAGGCGAGGCGGTGATATTGCGGCTATGGGCGCGCGCGATTCAGTGGCTTGACCACTCGTTCATCAGCCATGTTACCCCAATCATCTCGGCCAACACGCATGAGGGACGGGCGCATCCGTCGGACGCGCGGTTTTGCGCTGTTGATCACCATTACCCTGCTGGCGTTTTTGGTGCTTTTGCTGGTTTCGCTCGCGTCGCTCACTCGCGTGGAAACCCAGGTCGCCTCGAATAATCAGCAACTCTCGCAGGCGCGCCAAAATGCTTTGCTGGCGCTTAACGTGGCGATTGGGCAGCTGCAAAAATACGTCGGTCCGGACCAGCGCGTCACTGCTCGCGCCGAGATCCTGCCCGACACGGCGCCTGCCGTCGTCGGCGCCACCCTGTGGACGGGAGTCTGGGGCAACAGCCAGTCGGCCGGCGCGGTATCGGGCACGGCGACCGCACCGATGAACTGGCTGGTCAGCGGCAACGAGACCGCCTCGTTCGACTGGGATGTCTCCAATGGCCGGGTGACCTCGATAAGCTCCCCACCCATTTACCAACCCACCCAGGCTCCCGTGAATCTGACGGTGGGTGCCACCGCCGTTTCCACTGACATTACGATGAGCGACGGCACCGAGGCGCGACTGCTTGTCGGGTCCGGTTCCGTCGGTGGGACCCTCGCCAATTATGTGGTTGCCCCGTTGAGATCCATTGAGGTGCCCGCCTCGCAGGTGCCGGGATTGGGCACGGCGTCCACGCCGACGACGATCGGGCGTTATGCGTGGTGGGTGGGCGACGAAGGCGTCAAGGCAAGGGCCAACTTGATCGATGCCACGGCGACGGCCGTGCCGGGCGAAACCGCCACCGCGGCCGATGCGCGCAATCGCCTGCGTTACATGGTCGCGCAACGTGACGCCACCGAGTCATTGACGGGATTTTTGTCCTATGACCCGGCGACCGTCCCGGGACTCGAAAAGGCGGTGCACCCATCGCAGCTGCCCTTGCTGCCTGCTCCCGCCACGATCACGACGAACGTGCTGCATGACCGGTACCATGATCTCTCGACCACGAGCTTGGGTGTGCTGAGCGATACCTTGAACGGCGGTCTTAAAAAGGACCTGACCGCCGCCTTCGCTCCGGGCACGACCGCGGCAAACAGTCCGACGGGTGCGGTCTGGTCGGTGACGACGCCACCTGCGGGTTCGAGTTGGGTCTCCGACATGTCCATCGCGAATGGCTATGACGGCAAAGGCGTTTCGTGGCAGTTTCTGCGCTCCTATTATCAACTCGGTTCGCGTGTGACCGGTTCGGGCGCGACCGCGAGCATCGCGCCGATCGCGCAGGATGTGGCGGGGAACCAGCACGGCATCGTGCCGGTGGTCGCCTTCTACCAAGTGTTCATCGAGGCCAAGCTCGTGGAGTCGCCGGTCGGAAGCGGGAGCCACGTGCTGGAGCTTCGCCATATCCCCGCTGTCGTCCTGTGGAATCCTTACGACATCACGCTCGCTGATGCGACCTACTCCTTCGCCTATGGATTTACGGGGACGCGCGTCAGGTGTTTTGCGCGGATTTCGAAAGGTGATTCCGCGGCTCCATCGGGCAATGCGGCGGATGCGGCCGTCGCCGGAGCGCAGGTGACCAGTCCGTATTTTCAGTCGGCTCCCGCGGACGACATGCAATTCAGTCTTTCGAGCGGCGCACTGGCGCCGGGAGCCTCGTACGTCTACACGCTGCCGGCGGATGTTGCGTACTCGACCAACGTCGCAAGCAACTACGTGCTGACCCGGGGCTGGGGGGCGGGTGCTGCCAATGCCAGAGGCATTCTGGTGACGTCCGCATCCTTCACGCTGCCCCCGCTCGCGGGGACCAATCACTATAACCCGCTGTTTTGGGCGGGCGCGGGCGCGATGCCGGCCGAATCGGCGACCATTGCCGCGTCGAATACGACCCTGCTGCCCAACGGCGACCGATTGCTCATGAAACTGGGCACGACCGAAGTCGCGCAATTCATCAATGGCAACAATGCGACCCAGCTGCCCGGCTCCCTTGCGAACGTATCCGGCGGGACCTTCGCGACCGCTCCCTCGGGCACGACGGTCGTGGGCTGGGCGGGACTTCAATTCGGGCTCAAAACGACGGCGCTTTCCGCCAAGTTGCCGTCGAATCTGGCGAGCAGCCGGCTGGTCCGCTGGCTCGCCGACGGCAACGTGCGCGCCACGCATTCGAGCCGCTCGGCCTACGAGCAACAACTGCCCGGCTCAAGCGGCTACTCCAACGGAAACCCGAGTTACGCGCGGCGGGTCGAAACGAGTGCGGCCTCCTCGGTCGCGCTGTCCGCTTATTATCCCATCAACGATGGCACCGCGCTGGCTCCGTTCGGCTATGACTACGCGAATCTCGCTCCGGTCGTGTTGTTCGGAGTGCCGCGGACCGAGACACGAGTCGCTTCGATCGGCGGGCTTCAGCATGTGAACGCGTATCGGATTCTCGACTACGAGACGGCGCCGAATCCCTGGCGTCTGGCCGGCAATTTTTATCCGGGTTATCCGATCGGTAATTCATGGGCGATCCCCCGGGTCGGGCTGGATCGGATTGTGAGCGACCTGACTGCGAACAATGTGATCACCGGCTCGGTGCCGGCGGTGTTTTTCGATCACTCCTATTTGTATAACCGCGCCCTGTGGGACGGGTATTTTTTCTCGACCGTTCCGGACGCCGCCGTCGCCGCGACTCCCGTTTCATTTCCGCTGCCGAATTCGCGACATGTTTCCTACGGGCGTCCTGGAGAAAGTGCGACGACCCAGGCGACGAACTTACGTGACACGGCGAAGGCCGCTGCGGGGCTGATGGTGGCCGGCGCCTTCAATATCAACTCCGTCTCGGTCGAGGCTTGGCGCGCGTTGCTCGCCGGCACGAACAACGTGCCGGTCGGAGGAACCGTGCGCACGGACGAGGCGCCGTTCCCCCGGCTGATTTATCCGGTCGACGACGGCGATGTGATGACGGCCACGACATCGGCCTCGTCCCATCCGAACACCTACCAGGGCTATCGGTTTCTTAACGCCGCGCAGCTCACCGCGTTGGCCACGGCGATCGTGACCGAGGTCAGGAACCGCGGGCCGTTCGTTTCGCTGGCGGACTTCGTTAACCGTGCGTTGGTCGACAGCCCCTCCACCTCCGGATTTGACGAACGAACGATGGGGGCGCTGGCCCGCGCACTCGACGTGGCCGGGGTGAATGCGGCCTTCGGGACCGGGTCCAATCCGACGGCGACGATGCTGGGCGCGAGTGGGTCTTATGCGTCAATGCCGGCCCCGACGGTTTGGGATGGCACGCCGATCGCCACCGGCGCGCCGGGCTGGGTGACGCAGGCCGATCTTTTGCAAACGCTCGGTCCGGTGCTTTCGGCCCGCTCCGACACGTTTACCATTCGCGCTTACGGCGAGGTGAACAATCCCCTGTTGGCCAAGAACGACGCGGGCCACATCCAAGGTCGGGCGTGGTGTGAGGCTGTCGTGCAGCGCCTTCCCGATTATGTAAATGAGGCCGCCGCGAGTTCGGCCGCGGGTGATCCGGCCGACACCGTTCCCGCTTTGCTTCAGAATTCCGACAACCGGAATTTTGGACGCCGCTTCCAAATCATGTCCTTCCGATGGCTTTCTCCCTCCGATATCTGATCAACGCGGGACTTCTATGCGTCATGTTGCTCGCGACCGCTCGCGCGGAGCCGCCGGCCGGACGGAAAGCGCCGCCGCTCAAGGTGAGGTTTTTTTACATCGGCTACGATTTCAACGAGGACGCCGTCCTCTTTCCCTCGTTGAAGGCGCTGCTTGGCGGAGGCAGGGAGGCGAAGGAGCTTCGTTTGGCGCCCAACGCACTGTCACCTGTTTATGAATACGATGGACCGAGGCCGCCCGGGCTGTTCCGCGAGGTGAGGCGGGCGGATGGGCTGGTGGTCCGTGAATCGCTCGCCAAATTGGATTATCCCGCCGCCTGGCACGGTGTCCTCTTTCTGGTCACGCCGAAGCCTGATTCGCCCGGATTCCCGTTTCATTTCACTCCGGTGGAATACTCGGGGGACGGCATGCCGGAGCACAGCTTGCGCGTGATGAACCTCTGCCCTGCGCCGCTGGCGATCAAGATCGCCGATTCCAGCAAAGTTATTCCGACGCTCGATCAAGTCGATTTTACGGTGAGTCCGAAGGCCGAAGCGTTGCCCTTTGTCGTGGCGCGAAAGCAAGAGGACGCCTGGCAAGTCGTGATTTCATCGGCACGGCCGAGGCCCGAATCGTTGCGGACGCTGCTGCTGGCTTTCCCCGACTCCCCCGAATTCAAGACCGTGCGTATTCTTCAAGTGGAAAATCTTCCGGTGTCTCCGCCTCCAGGTCCGCATTGATGCGACCGGCCCGCGATCCGTTGCATCCGCGAAGGCCGGGGGGCGTGCGGATCAGCCTGTGCGCCGGACGGCGGCCGCCGGTTTGGTGAAGACCGCGAAATGCGCGGGGGGCGCCGATTTGGTTTCGGCGGCGACGCGTTTGGCGAGTTCGCGCACGCGGGAAGCGAGCACTTCACGATCATGCACCAGCACGTCCTTGTATGGGACGAGCAACGCGACCGCCATGCGCGGGGAGTGATCGACCTCGGGGACGAAGGCGGCCACCGATACGTCGCTCGCGGTGCTTTCGCGGACGTTCCACGCGACGCCCTGTTCCTTGGCGACGTGCAGCTCTTTGAAGAATTTATCGCGGTCCAGATTGGTGTGGGCGGTGAGAGGACATTCGCCTTCGCGCGGGGCGTATTCCTCCCATTCGGACTCGGGGTATTGCGCGAGGATGATCTTGCCCGCCGAGCTTGCGTAGATCGGGCAATGCGACCCGAGGGCAAACGTGCTGCCGGACGACCCCGACGCCAGGACGACATAGCTGTGCGTTCCGCTCAGCACGCAGAGATAGATGCTGCAGTTCCACCGCTCCGCACATTCCCGCAGGAACGGCTCGCAGCGGGAATTGGGTCCGAACTGGTGGGCCAGCTCGTAGACGAAGCTAAAGATTTTCGGGCTGACCGAATAACGCCCGGAGACCGGGCTCTTCTGCACGAAGCCCAGTTCCACCAAGACGCGCAGGATGCGGAAGACCGAGGATTTCGGCAGTGCCATCTGATGCGCGATTTCGGTGACTCCCAGCGACCGTCCGCTCTGGATCAAGTGGCGAACCATATCGATCCCTTGGCTAAGCAGGGTTTTTTCCGACGTTTTCCGGGGCAAGGAAGGCAGCATGGAGGAAGCACGATAAGGTAGGCCGTCTGGTCGCGCCGACAAGGCGTAACACTTGATGCGGGCGACTGAAGGCGGCTTGCAGCTGCGCCTGCGCGCCTGGGTTGCCGGCCCTTTCCGCCAGCATTTTGGGACAAGTGAAAACTTCCGCGGGTTTGACGGCGGCCATGAGCGGCCGCCGCCCTTTTTTCTGCGCTTAGCGGACCACCACGTTGTCGATGGAGTAGCTGGCGTTGATCGCACGGGCGCCGACGCGGCCGGCGGGCAGCGCGTCATCGTACAAGGAGGCAACCTGGTTTCCGTCGACGAAGGCGGTGATCCAGGCGCCGTTGACGACGAGGCGGAGGCGGTAGCTGACCCCGGTGGTGAAATCCCACGGGATGTCCACGAGCGAGCTGGTGGCACCGGCGACGCATTTTTTCAGGTAGATGCGGTCGAGTCCGGTGCTGATGGCGAAGACGTAGTAGTTGTTCGCATCGGTGTAGCGGGCGAGAAGGCCGGCGGCGCTGGCATTATAGAGCTTCAAGTCGGCGGAATAGTCGTAGTCGTTCCAGATGTTCTGGCCGGCGACGGCGATGGTTTGGCCGGAGGAGGTCTGCGTCTGTTTGAGGACGTGGTTGCCCGCCTGATTTTCAACGGTCCAAGTGCTGCCGGTGGTGCTCCATCCGCTGGCGTCGCCGTCCTGGAAGTCGTCGGCAAGGAGTTGGAGCGGGGTGACCTCGACATGGTTGACGTATTCAACCGTGCCGCTGTTGCTGCCGGTGCAGATCCGGAAATCGCTGTTCCATGAACCGGCGTTGCGGAAATCCGCGTCGGTGATGGTGACATCAGCGGTACGCCAACCAACGGTGGTGGTTTTGCGGATACCGACGGCCTTGGCGGTGGCGCCGTTGGTTGCGTTGTACTGGATGACGATGTTTCGAGGAGCGCTGTCGGGGCCCGGATTGCCGTCGTTCCAGAAGCGCACCTTTATGAGCACGTTCGTATCCCCGGTGCGTATGAAGGCGTCGCTCACCCGCATAAACATGAATTTGCCCAGGGGGATCTTTCGCGAAACTTCCTCCGGGTGGTCCGTCAGATCGACCGGGTTGTAATTCGGAGCGGCCGGGTCGGTACCGTTTTCACGTTCTATGAGGTGGTGACGGTCCGTGGCGCCGAGCTTGATGCGTGCGGCGTCGGTTCGCTTGCGAACGACGACCGAGCGAAGAGGCAGGGCGGCGGCGCCCCCGGCATAGATGCGGAAGTCGGCGGTGCCATTGTTGCTGTTGGTGAAGCCGACGTTCGGAATGACGAAGGTGTGTGTTTTCCACTGGCCCGAGCCGAGGCGGGTGACAACCGGGAGCTGGGTATTGGTACCGGAGCCCTTGGGATCGTAGTCGAGGCGGAAGCCGGCCCCGTTGACGTTGTCATAATACTCAAGGTCGACGTAGACGACGTCGTCGAGGCCGTCATTGGCGTCGAAGAGCCAGTTGTCGTTTACATGAAAATACATGTAGCCGCCCACGGGGATGAGTTTTTCGGATCCCGAGGCGTTGTAGTTCGTGATCCCGCTTCCGCTGAAGTGGACCGTATTCTGGGTGGGTACCAGCGTCGGGTATTGAGTGTGCCGGAGGAAGTCGACCTGCGCTCCGTCGAGGGCTTGATAGTAAAAGTAGGGGCCGAGGGGAGTGCGGTCGTGGGCGCGGAGCCCCAAATTTTAATCGGAGTCCCCGTGGGGCTGGGGGGCGTTTGGGTTGGGCGGGGTGACCACGATTCGTTAACCAAAACACAACAAAACCACCAGGTGTTGT